>JAFDAS010000061.1 GCA_019313695.1 Deltaproteobacteria bacterium | reverse complement strand
AATACTGATAATAAAATTAAGGACAAGACATTAGAATTATTATCACTTTTAGGTGAGCCTCTTGAAAATATAGATCTCTTACAAACTAAAGTAGGTGAAAAACACACTGTTCTTGAGCGGTTTTACGAAAAAACATTACAGGATGAAATTGATGATTATGAAGAAATCATTCAAGAAGCAAATAGCATACTTGGTCCAACAGGCAAACCACTCAAACACAGATATTTAGCACTTAAAGCAAAAACAAAAGTTGAAAATGGTGCCCCAATAGAAAACGCTGTGCCTGAAACTATTATCAAACTGATTACAAAAATAAAGGAGCTTTCATATTCTGAAAGTATTCTGCAAACCTTGGAATAAAATAGCACATAACAACCGCATCATCGTGCCCAATGAATACCGAATCGTTGGGATTAGATATATAAGTAGTATTTTTTTTATATCTTTGAAATTCGATGTTGTTACCCAGTGGGTTCGCAGCCCATAAGGCTGTGTTTCCAGCGGGTGAAAGTCCCGTCCTGGGAATTGTCTGTTCACCCAGGTAGTCATATCCGACTCGTATGAGGGTGACCGATTACGGGAAAGCTCGGATGTAAAAGTCCCAGACCCTTGCGAAAGCTGAGGGGGCCAGTTCAGGGGGCGAGCAAATCTGCAGGCCGTAGCATAAAGCGAACATTGCAGCCTCGTAAGGTAACCTGTCCTTTCCGCATTGCGGGATAGAAATTGGCGTGGACAGAGATGCGGGCGTTGAGAATCTGCCCACTGAGCGAAGACCGAAGTGTTTCGTGAAGAAACAGACGTATGCAACGGAACAGCCCGTCGGGGTACGGATGGCGGCATGTAGAGAAGGAAGCACAGAGTAAATTGGGGAAGGTCTGATATACAGTCAGGATTGCCCTTGAATGACAAAGACTTTCTGTATAAGCCCTGACACGGTGAAATCAGAAAGAGTATATCAGATTGGCGGATGAGGTTGTATTAGCGATGATGAAGGAGGACAACATAACCCCTTCTAGCTAAGGGCCTCTGGGGGCAGGGGTGAAGTGAGCTTATTGATGCGCCTGAGTGTCACAATAGTGGCGGGGAGGTAATGGCTTCCAGCGCGTGACTATTAACAGGCTGAGACGAGTATGAGGCACTGCTGGTAACGGCAGAAACGGATGTCGTGGATAAAGCATCGTGAATGAACTGAGCTAAGGAGTAGGTAAATGCTGCAGGGAAAGTCTGTATGTCAGGGCAGGACTTAAGGGCTTGAAGTGCAGCAGAAGGCCTAATCTGTACTACCTGTCCTTGAAGCCGTACTGGGGAAAACCCAACGTACGGAATTTTAGAGAGGGCACAGGAAACGTGAACTATGGTGGAACTAGGAACCCGTCACACATATCGAAAGAGTGCGTATCGGAAACTCTCCACCTAAGGCTAAGCGCGCCTGAGCTCTACTCGGCGATCGGGTGAAGATATATTTCACCTTTCTCTTTGCGGGGCTTGCCGCGGCATAGAGGTTAAGAAAATCCCACCTGACTAAAGCTTAGCCAGCAGGTCAGCAGTGAAGTCCGAGGGCAAGACCGGTAACGGGAGTCCGAAGCCGGACGGAATCAAGGATGCAGGCTCTGTATTGAGCCCCGAAAAATGTATAGTTGCGGACAGAGGATAATGCCGAAGTTTGGCAGAAAGCCGACGCTATTGATGCCGCGGAAGGCAGCAGCCCTGTATGCGACATGGCGAGTGTGCAGGACACCACCGGGGTCTGAGGTAGCGGCCGAAAAGGCCTCAATCTAGCGGGTGAAAGTCCCGTCATATCAATTGCTCGGTTCGGATATGTAGCGATACCACAGTTCGTGTAGGGTAACCACACGTTCATTGCGTGGTGTAAACGGCCTGGCCGCCCTATGGCGGATGCTGTAGAGGTGGGAGCAACCTGAAGGCCTAGCAAATATGGGAGCCTGAACATAAAGGAATGACTGCAGCCTCGAAAATGGTGGCCATCATGGAAGTTGCTATTATGATGGGTGTTCCAGCGCGCCGAACCTCTTTTGACTAAGGTGAGGCCGATGTTTTCCGGGAAGAAACGAGAGAGAGCACCGGGGAAGCGCGGCGGGGTACGGGTCCAAGCACCTATATAAAGATTGAGGAGATAACATCGGGAAAGGCCAACTCCCAGCAGGGGTACGCAGCAACCTGCAAAGGCTCGTGGCACAAGGTGACAAACTGAGGCTGCGAGAGGGCTTTGGCCTGGCGCATGAGTCCGTATGAGCAAAGAGGGTCGAGTAATGTCGATCTATGTCGCAGGAAATGTGACACTCCGAGGGGTAACACCCTGAAGAGGCAAAGGGGCTCTCGGTACAGTGATCGCCCGTAAGGATGACACCAATAAGGGGCACCGAACCCATAAACGTTGGTAAACAGAGCCTTGGGCTATCTGCGAAGTAAACCATAAGGATGAGGGGTGTATGTGGGCGTGCACTTAAACCTCCGCCCATATATGGGAAGGCTTAGTGGAAATACCGCATGCAGGTCACTGGCTGCCAACCGGACTCGGGAAATCCGACCGTCCGGGATGAGAGGGGGGCTTGCGGAAACGTGAACCATGGTGGAACTAGGAACCCGCTGCACTAACCGAAAGGATGCATATCGGAAACTCTCTGCCTAAAGTTGCGCGCACCGTATTTCTACCCGACGACCAGGGCATGTGTTCAAAGGGGTAGCTCGGGAAATCGGGAGATCCGGAAGTTTCCTTGTGCAAGCAAGGTGTCAGGGGCGGATAGCGAACAGCGAACAAACCTGAAATGGACTTTCGGAAGTCTTAGCGGATCATAGTACCGGTGGCCGTGATGATATTACATAATGGTCGGTAAGGTGGGGAAGTGGAGCCCAAGCGACCCACTGAAGGGAAGGTGAAGCCGGGTATAACGTTCTATTGAAGGAAACACGGGAGAGACTCCGAGCTCACAAACCGTGTCACCGAAATTCAATAGAGTGCAATGTAGTTTGTCGGAAATACCGGCATCTTACAGGGCAGCATAGTTATGCGCCAATCGGGGTGTCGCCTGGTTGGTTTCTGACTTGGTAAAAAAAAAAGAGTCAGAACCGAGGAACCGTATGAGGGAAATCTTCACGTACGGGTCTGTGGGGAGGGCGCCGGGTAACCGGTGCCTTTACCCAGAAGCGGATCGCAAAAAGCCGCGCCCGCTGGAAGAGGTTAGGCTTTCCAAGCTGGTACTGAATTGATGGTTTCTGAAGTTCTTCGCAAAAGTCCATCAGTATGCAAAAGGTGCTGTTGTAAAAAGGTTGCTATTTAAGAGGATTTGGTAGTTTTGCAAGAATTTGTTCTACCTGTTGCATAAATTTATGCAACAGCAACTCTTCATTTGCATGACTTTTTCACAAAAGTCTATCGGCAGGAAAAAGGCAGTTTAGCGAAAAGGATGTTATCTCAATGAGATATGGGCACTTGCAAAAATAATTTGTACCTGTCCAATAAATTTATTGGACGATGCCATTGATCCAGTAAAAACATACAATTGTTCTTTATTCACAGGCACTTAAGAGATAGACTAATGCAGAGTGTTTTGGGCACTTTTGCCGCTATAGGTTTTCAGCTTGATTTGGGGGTGAAGTTGGGGGTATTCTACTACACCTTTCTCGGGAACAGTTTATGAGGAGGAATGCTATAACATATTGATATGATAGCATCATTGCCTAACACTTATAAGGCCTTAGAGCACATCAAATCTTGTTGACATAGGGCACACGTTGTGCAATAATGCAAATTATTGAAATGGATTATTACAGATGGAACCATGAAAAAAATCTAAAGCTTAAGGCTGAACGTGGTATCAGTTTCGAACAGGTTGCCATGCACATTGAACGGGGTGATGTTCTTGATGTTGTTCAACATACTAATCAAAAGAGATACCCGAACCAACAGATCCTTGTTGTTGAAATAAACAACTACGCATATCTTGTTCCATTTGTTGAAGATGATAAAGGTAAATTTTTAAAGACAATAATTCCGAGTCGCAAAGCGACTCGAGATTATTTAGGAGGAAACAAATGAACGAAATTACTCTTGACAAAGAGGAGCGGGAAATACTCAATTCCTTTGAGCGAGGAGAATGGAAGTCAGTTCCAAATGTTAAAGAGGAAATTGAAAAACACCGCAATTATGCCCGACAAACACTAAAAAAAAATAAACGGGTCAATATTAGAATATCTCATAAAGTGTTAGAAGAGCTTCAGGCTATTGCGATTGAAGATGGTATCCCTTATCAAACTCTTATGTCTAGTATTCTACATCGTTATGTTACAGGCCGTCTTGTTGATAGACTTAAGCCAAACAAATCATTTGAGTCTGACGGCTAAATATCGCGGCGGTTCAAATGGCGCCGCTTTTTCATATTATGTAGTATTATTGAAATCTGTTGATTTATCATACTTTGTTGCTTTATTCCGCCCGGCGGGTGAAGCGCGGCATTCGACATATGAATAGAAAGATCATAAAGTCAACTCCTTTCGGGTCTGTGGGTGTCATCTGGATCGGACTAAATGACAATCCCAAGATCGTCAGGATTTTGCTCTCAAAGCCTGGGTTGTCCGCTGAAGATCAGATGTCCGAGCTTTACCCGAAATCGCAAGCGTTTTCATGCGTAGAGATCGAGGATATAGCGACTGCAATCAAAGGGCTACTTGAAGGAGATGAGGTCGAGTTTTCGCTGGATGTTGCAGACTTAAGCTTGTGTACTGAGTTTCAACAGCTTGTTCTGCGTGCAGAGCACCGGATTCCACGAGGGAGCATCAGTACCTATCAACTCATCGCAGAATATCTGGGGAAAAGGAACGGCGCGCGGGCCGTGGGGAATGCCTTGGCGAACAACCCGTTTCCCCTTATCGTGCCTTGTCACCGAGCCATTCGCTCGGACCGACACCTTGGCGGCTACCAGGGGGGCCTTGAAATGAAGCGGGCTTTGCTGGAGAAGGAAGGCATACCCTTTGACGATGCGGGACGGGTAGCCTGTGCGCAGTTTCATTACGAGAGGATAATGTAGAATAAAGGCATCCAGCCGACGCACTGACGCGGGAAGTCTTTTGGCCCGCGCCTGATTTTTGTCGTTGGCCAGCGTTAGTAAGCGACAATGTTAGAGAAACAAAGGTGAAACAGATGAGACAATTATTGGAATCAACAGCAGCGCGTGCCATTCGTTATCTAGAGGGACTTTATGGCCGGCAAGTTGCACCTGGCGAGGATGCCATCGGTGAAATCCCTCGCTTTGATGAATCTTTGCCGGATGACACCACAGAAGCGGAGCTTATACTGCAGATGTTGGATGAAGTTGGTTCGCCGGCATCAATGGCGATGGCTGGACCTCGATTCTATGGTTTCGTCATTGGAGGCTCCCTTCCTGTTGCACTCGCGGCAAACTGGCTTGCGACAGCATGGGATCAAAACAGCGCCTTATATCAGGTAACCCCTGCAACAGCTCTGATAGAAAACGTTGCACTGAGATGGTTGCTTGATCTCTTGAAGTTACCCTCAGAGAGCGGCGGTGCGTTTGTTACGGGCGCAACTGTTGCAAACTTTACGGCTCTTGCAGCCGCAAGACATGTGGTTCTTGAACAAGTGGGTTGGAACGTGGAGGCGGAAGGGTTATTTGGAGCGCCACCAATAACAGTGATTGTCGGTGAAGAAGCGCATCCTACTTTATTTAAATCGTTGGGGCTCCTCGGTTTGGGGAGAAGTCGCGTAGTTAAAGTATCTATAGACACTCAAGGTCGCATGAGATCAGAGTCAATTCCAACAATAGCAGGGCCAACAATCATTTGCACGCAAGCGGGTAATGTAAATACAGGCGGTTTTGACCCTATAGGCACGATTTGCGACATTGCGCACGAGGCAGGCGCCTGGGTTCATGTTGATGGCGCATTTGGTTTGTGGGCTGCTACTGCTCCTTCACGGGCATACCTCACAGAGGATATCAAAAATGCGGATTCGTGGGCAACAGACGCCCACAAATGGCTCAATGTCCCGTATGACAGCGGCCTCGCAATCGTTCGTGATACCGATGCGTTACGGGCAGCAATGGCAATTACGGCTGAATATCTGCCTACATCTACACCCTATCGCAACCCGTCGGACTATACACCAGAACTGTCTCGCCGGTCACGTGGAGTTGAGATTTGGGCTGCTCTGCGGCATTTGGGGCGTAAAGGAGTTGCAGAGCTAATAGAGCGCTGCTGTCGGCATGCTAGGCGTTTTGCGGAAGAGCTTGGCAAAGCCGGATATCAAATTCTGAACGAGGTCGTCTTGAATCAGGTTTTAGTGTCATTCGGCGACCCCGAGACGACCAATAGGGTCATAGCGGCTATCCAAGCAGAAGGCACGTGCTGGTGTGGCGGTACAACTTGGCAAGGGCACACAGCGATGCGTATTAGTGTTTCGTCCTGGGCTACAACTGATGATGATGTCGATCGAAGTATAGACGCCATACTCCGTATTGTGCGACACCAATCAAGGTGAGCCTGACAAACGTAACCAACTGGAAAATTTAAATTATACCATAATGAACACCGGCCAACCAGCCGCTACAGCCGACGGGCAAACAGCTCCGCTATTTTGCACGCGGCTGAGCTTTTCATTATGTAGGTAGGGAAAATGATATTAAGTGCTATGGATACAAGAGAAATGATGTCTCTTTTTAATGATTACTACTCAATCGAGAATACTTTGAGGAGAAGAGGATTAGATGTAAAAGATGGGAGCCAAGAAAATAAAGTAATCCAAATAACAGAAAAGTTTTATTACTTATTTAAATCATTTTCATTTCGAAGGATACTAAAATGTATTTACGAAGCAAACAAAGGAGTTAGCTTTGATGGTTTGCTGAACAATATAAGTAATTTAAGTAGTGACTCTTTAAATAAAAAGCTTCAATTATTGCTTGATGAGGATTGTATAACTTACAATTCAGAAAACAAAGTTTATGAAAAATACATAAAAAAAAATTACTCTGTTACTTTTGAATGGTTTATCAGCGAAGTTTTTAAAAGAGAATTAAAAGGCATCTCCAACTATTCGATAAAAATATTGAATTTACAATGTGGTGGTGATTTTGATGTCATTTCTCGCTTGGAAGACCTTCTTGTTTATGTAGAGTGTAAAAGTGGCAACATCAGTAATATCAATGAAGGTGATATAAATAATTTTTTATATAGATTTAAAGAATTAGTACCATCTTTAGCTTTATTTATTATTGATACAGATGGTTTAACTGATGAGTTTAAGGCTAAATTTGACTTGGTTGATTGGGAAACTTATGTCATGAAACCGAATAAGCCTTACAAAAGAAGAAGAAAAGGTAGAGGCATATTTCATGAATTGAATGCAAAGATATACATTATTACAAATGAATCCAACCTAATAAGCAATATTAAGCTTACAATTAACCACTATATAAACTTTATAAAACCATATGCCTTTATCCAACCGGGGCCAAATAGTATTGCAAAATATTATGATGAATATGAACAGCAAAAAACATAACCAGTTTAATGCAGGTGACGCCAAAAAACGGCGCACCTGATTAATTCGTTAAACGGCATGAACCATGAAAAAACGGATTACGATTAATGTCGATGAAGTAAATAGGAATGTTGTATCGATTTGGGAAAATCCCAACAACAAAGATTTGAACATTCATATCGCAGGTGGTGGTGGTACATTCAATGCTAACTCCCTGAAAGAGCTAGTGGCCGGTACAGAAGAAGAGAATTACTTGCCTAGTGATAAGCATATTTCAATTCATAATAGCCCTCAAAGTCCAGAAAATAGCATGCTCAAGCGTACTGTCAAATACGCAAATGGAAAGCAAGATACTTCAGTTCAGATTACTGGAGCAATAAAAACCGACAACCTGTATACGCCTGCTCTTTTTCGTATATGTGGTGATTTATGTAGAGATCGTTACTTATTACCTGAGCTATGTGGCGATGAAATTATCTCATTGGGTGCATATACGCCAAGTAGAGATCAGCTGAGGTTTATGGTTGTGGTCAGTGATAAAGATAAACCTTTCACTCCAGATAATGAACATCCTTCCAATGATATAATGTTGGCTTTTTCAAATTTCAGTGTGACTATTATTTGGTCTTATTTTAATCAGCCTTCACATCCACATGCTATTGATTTCTTTTTATCAACAACAAGAGAAAGTGGGCCTGTCACCGGGTTTGATTGGTGGCAGATATACAATTTATATACAGACCTCTATATGGCGTGTGCTAATGAGTATTTTGAGGTCTATGGTAAAAACGTTTAACAAGTGCATTGAGACGGAATTCAACTATCCGCTAGCTCGTTGAATCCGCTCATGCTGGCGAGGCAACACAATAAAGGAGGTCACGTGACTACCAACAAATGGATTCGCAATCAACTTACAGGGCCGGGTGGCGGATTATTTACTGGCCCAGGTGGTGGAATGTTTACTGGACCAGATTCCGATCCATACATGAGCAATATTCCTCCATGGCCAGTATTTGTTAAATATCTTTTCGAGCTTGGCCACACGCTGGAAGCCGAAATGATTTCGAAATATCTAAAATAATTTCCAAAGATATTCAGAGATAAATCCGGCAATGCCTAACAAATCAATCAACTGCGCGCCTTCGGCGCCGGACAGCCAAAAGCATGGCTTCGCCGAATTCAGTGCCCGTGATTTTGAGCTAAAAAGCGAAAATATTATAAGGTACAATCTGAACCTATTTTGGGAAAATGGCAGCATTGCCAAAATCGCCAAATGCCGATTTTTTCTCCACCTGTTTTAAGCATTTAGCAAAAAAGCCAATATTGGCAAATCTTCTAAATACCAATTTGAGCTAACTGTTTTAATGCATTTAGCAAAAATGGCAGCACTGCCAAATTTTCTAAAAGGCAATATATTGAGAAACATTATCGGCTACAAGTGCCCTGGTTCATCGGTATTTAGCGAAAATGGCAGTATTGCCAAACTCGCTAAATGTTGTTTATAAAGACGTTATCATATTCATAATCGCCACAATTAAAGAACCATTTTGTAGCACATATTGATTATTATATTTTTAACCACCGGCTTCACTCGACAGGCGGGTTGTGGCGCTCCGGGTAATCGAAAATAAAGGCTCTCCCGCCTGCGAGTGAGCCGGAATGTTAAATTTAAAAGTCGAGTCACATGGAAATTGAAAAAGTAATAGCAACACTGGATGAGTATTACGAAGAACTAGGCGGAATACTCGGCCGCTTCACAAAGACTAGAGACGGCATCCATATTGAACAACAGGATGGATATCGCATAAGGGAGATAGCCACAGAGCTTGTTGATTTCATTGGTGATCATATTCCTAATTCAAAACATCATGCAGCCTCGATAGCTAATTATTACAATCAGGGCATTAGTAATTGGCTAAATAGCTCATCTTACGCAAGCGTTGAAGAGATTCGTGGCGCGGTTAAGTCATTAAAGGTAAGGATAGAGCGAAATCCATCTCTATTTGAGTCTGGTTCTGGCGAGATTGCTGTTGATAGTGGGGATCAAATGAAATTCAACGGCATTGATACTATTGCTAATCAATTTCACGCAGTTGTAATGCAACTTCGGCAAAGATATGACTCAAGGTCAACAATCGATGTTAATGACGAATACGATGTTCAGGACCTTTTTCATTCTCTTTTAACTCTCTACTTTAGCGACATTAGAGCTGAAGAGTGGAATCCCAGCTATGCGGGAGGTTCCTCAAGAAGCGACTTCCTGCTGCCGGAAATTAGTACTGTCATTGAGATAAAGAAAACACGTCAGTCAATGACCACCAAACAGCTTGGAGAACAGCTAATCGTAGATATCGCCAAATACAAGAAGCATCCACAATGCAACCGACTAATATGCTTTGTTTATGATCCGGAAGGTAGAGTTACAAATCCACGAGGGATCGAAAATGATTTAAGCAACTGTGATAGCGATATCGATGTCAGAACCATTATTGTACCCAAGCATGTATAAAATTTAACAAGTAGCTGCACCGGAAAAATTAAAGCTGCGTTCGTTCCTCACTACGCTTTATTTTTCCAGTGATCAAAGCGTTGGATTTGTTTTGATAAACAATTTGGAGAAATGATTGAAAAAAAAGTCTAAAAAAGTTTCAAAGGAAATGCAGGACATTTTTTTGTCCATCACAAAAATCACTGATGAGTTTTCCGAAGAACATTTGAATGATGAATATACTGAGTTTATTCAATATGCTGTGGCGGAACTTTGTAGAAAGCGGCCATCTCCATTATTAAAAGGCAAACTGAATATCTGGGCTTGTGCCATAACCCATGCAATTGGTGTTGTAAATTTTTTGGACGATAGTACTCAAACTCCGCATGTAAAGGCTTCAAAATTGTACGAGGCGTTTGGGGTTAAACCAAGTACAGGACAATCTAAATCAAAACAGGTACGTAAGCTATTAAAAATGTCTCAATTTGATATCAATTGGACATTACCGAGTAGAATGGGAAGGAATCCTATGGCATGGATGATAACACTCAATGGATTTGTTGTTGATGTAAGAACCCAACCAAAGGAAATTCAAGAGATTGCATTCGAAAAAGGACTAATTCCCTATTTACCATAAAACCTAAAAATCCAACAAGCGCATACAGCGGACCGCTATCGCGGCCGCTGATGCCCGGCGTTCGGTTCAAAAAAGGAGAGCGAGATGGGGAAACCTCACGGAGCAAATACAAAAGCGATAGCGGAACAGTTAAAGAGCAAACTCGATGCTGAATTAGAGAGATTCAAGGACATCAGGATATTTTATGATCATGGCGATTCTTCAAAACATGAGGTATGTCAACCTACAACATACATGGGGAGACGCTATGGTACCGATGCCACACTCTCCGATGTTGATATAGTTGGGTGAAAGGTAAGTAATAGGGGACGTTGTGAAAGCGCCGGTTAAAACCGGCATGAAGTAAGAGGTGAGGCTTCAATTTGGCTATGTCGAAGCCAAGTCCTCTACGTAGTAAGGAGTAGCGATCCGCTCCGGCCCCGAGCTATGCCTCGACGACCATCATATGAGACGTAATTTACTGAGTACACTTATTCTGATATTAGCAAGGGTCTTACCCGCCCACTGCTTATGGCGAGTGAACCCTTTTGAAAAATAATCATTCCAGTTTAAGTTCCTTCCAACTTTAACGCTTGACGTTAATAACGAATAGCGTTAGTATGTTGTTATGATAAAATCTTTTCGCGACAAAGAAACTGAAAAAATATTTAACAGACTTTTTTCCAGAAAATTACCGCAGAATATTCAGCATATTGCACGCAGGAAACTG
>JAFDAS010000005.1 GCA_019313695.1 Deltaproteobacteria bacterium | reverse complement strand
TCTTTTCGAGAAAACGCCCATTTTACAGGTACTTGCAAATACAACCTACACAAACCAAGAGGACTGTCTCAGCAACCAACTGAATTTATTCAATTAACCTTGGGACAGTAGTGAGAATTTTTCTTGATTCACCTGTAACCGGAAGTTTTATTTCATAGGCGCACGTCAATTCAAGCCCCGTTTTCCTGATTATATCCGCCGCCCGTTCAAGCTCGTCATCTGCATTTCCCCCCTTCATGGCTATCAGAGTACCGCCATCGGACAGGAAAGGCTCTCCCAGTATGAGAAAATGAGAAATTTTAAAGGCAGCCCTGGATATTACGATATCAAAAACCCCCTTGTACCCTTTTTCATCTATCAATGATTCCGCCCTGCCATTTACGACCGAGACATCTCCAAGGTCGAGCTTGCGGATGACGTTTTTGAGGAAAGAAGTCTTTTTTCGGGATGAATCAAGGAGGGTAACACGAAGTGACTCCATTTTTATCTTCAGGGGAATACCCGGCAAACCGGCTCCCGTTCCTATATCCAATAGTTTTAAATCCCCATCTTTTATAAATTTTGTAACTGTCAGAGAATCGATGAAGTGTTTTGGTATGTCGAGAGGGGATTTTATTGAAACAAGGGACATCTTTTCGTTCCAGATCAACAGTTCTTTGTAATATTCAACGAGGAGATCTATCTCACGACTGGTGAGGGTTATACCGATATCATCTGAGGCTGTGGAAAGGATATCTTTTAATTTTTCTATTTGTAGTCGGTTCATAGGATTCAATGGATGGCCCGTCGTGGCAGACTCTGGTAATTTATGATATAGTACATCGATGATTGTGGATGTGAATGTTAGAATAGCAGCATCTTTTATGCAACAACAAACTCATAAATCAACAGACTCGTAAACTTCGACAGGGGAGATAAATTGGAAAAAGCAAGGATGGAAAACCTGGCGATAGTACTTAACAGGCCGAAACATCCGGGCAATATAGGGGCTGTTGCCCGATGCGCCAAAAATATGGGAATAAGCAGCATCATCGTCGTCAATCCTCTGAATGCCGATAGAGAAAAAATTGAACAGATGGCAACACACTTTGCCCTGGATATCGTGGAAAAAATCAAATATTTTGACAGACTGGATCTCGCGCTTGCCCCGTTTAATCATATAGTCGGGACAACCGGGAGATCAGGAAATACGAGCCTCAAAAGGTCAATGATATATCCGGCGAAAATGGCTGAAGAGATTGTTGATCTCTCTCAGAACAACAGGGTAGCGCTGGTTTTTGGTCCTGAAGACAGGGGCCTTACCAATAACGAACTGCAATATTGCGATGTGCTGGTGAAGATTCCCTCGTCAGACGACCTGAAATCAATCAATCTTTCGCATGCGGTAATGATCATTTGTTATGAAATCTTCACCGCACGCGCCGGGAACACCTCCGTTTTTACCCCGAAGCTGGCTGCTTCGGCAGAGATTGAGGCAATGTACGATCATTTGAGGGAGGTGTTTTTGCGGATAAATTTTATAAAAACCCAGAATCCTGATTACTGGATGACAAATGTGAGGCGTTTCTTTTCGAGGACCAGACTGCTTGCCAGGGATGTGAAAATAATACGCGGCATATGTCACCAGGTCGATCTGTATGGGAGAGGAAAAACCAGATAAGCGGGAAATCGGCTGCCGCGGCAACTGTTTGCAAGATATAAAAAACTTGACATTAACTTGTCTGGAACTTAATTTATTCTTTTAAATTAAAGCAATGAAGAGGGGCGTGGATCAGATGACAAAAGAAGATGTTTTGAAAAAGGTCAGGGATAAAGACGTGAAGTTTATCCAGTTCTGGTTTACCGATGTTCTGGGGATGCTTAAGAGCTTTACCGTCAGCCCCTCTGAGCTTGAGGTAGGCATGAACGAAGGTATGGGATTTGATGGATCGTCAATTGAGGGATTTGCCAGGATTGAAGAGAGCGATATGATAGCCATGCCGGACCCGGCAACCTTTGCAGTTATCCCCTGGCTGTCCAACAGCGATAGCAGCGCCGTGGCAAGAATGTTCTGTGATATCCAGACCCCTGACGGCAAGCCCTATGAAGGAGATCCGCGTTATGTCTTCAAAAAGATGCTCAAGCGTGCCGCTGATATGGGATTTGAATTCTATGTGGGACCGGAATTGGAATATTTTTATCTTGAGGACAGTGGCAGCGCCCCCAGCACCCTGGATAAGGGCGGGTATTTCGATATAGCTCCAACCGACATGGGAGATGATCTCAGGAGAAAAACTGTTCAGACTCTGCAGGCAATGGGGATCAATGTGGAGTATTCTCACCACGAAGTAGCGCCAAGCCAGCACGAAATAGATCTCAAGTATTGCGAAGGCCTGAAGATGGCTGATACGGTTATGACATACAGAATTGTAGTGAAGGAAATAGCGGCTAAAAACAATGTTTACGCGACCTTTATGCCGAAACCCATTATGGGGGAAAATGGGAGCGGTATGCACGTTCACCAGTCACTTTTCAGCGATTCGAGAAATCGTATGTACGATGAAACAAAGGAACACAATCTGTCAGATATCGCGAGGCATTACATTGCCGGTCTCCTGAAGCATGCGCGGGAAATAACGGTGGTTACAAACCAATGGGTCAATTCATACAAGAGACTTGTTCCAGGGTACGAAGCGCCCGTCTATATCTCGTGGGCAAGAAGGAACCGATCCACCCTTGTCAGGGTTCCCATGTACAAACCGGGCAAAGAAATGGCAACGCGGTTGGAATATCGCAGCCCGGACCCGGCCTGCAACCCCTATCTCACATTTGCGGTGATGCTTGCCGCGGGACTTGAAGGAGTGGAGAAAAAATATTCTCTCCCCGATCCCGTTGAAGAAGATATATATAAGATGTCACGGGAGCGGCGGAAAGAACTTGGCATCAGGGCGCTTCCCGGAAGCCTGGTAGAGGCCATCCAGGAGGTGGAAAACAGCGCGGTTGTAAAAAAAGCCCTGGGCGAACATACTTTCAATAAATTTGTTGAGAACAAAAAAGTCGAAAGAAATCTGTACAGGAGACACGTGTCAAAGTATGAACTGGAGAGATATCTGCCGATATTATAGGAGATCCAGATGATTGTAGTGACCGGAGGAGCAGGATTTATAGGCAGCGCGGTTGTGTGGAAGCTGAATACGCAGGGGTTTGATGATATTGTCATCGTTGACAGCCTCGAAGTATCCGAAAAGTGGAAAAACCTGGTCAACAGAAGATTCGTGGATTATCTGGATAAAGATGATTTTCTTGAACTGGTCCTTGATGATGAGGTGCCGTTCGAGGTTGAGGCTATTGTCCACATGGGCGCGTGTTCTTCAACCACGGAGAGGGATGCGGATTACCTTATTGAGAACAACTATCACTACACTGCCCGGCTTGCAGAGTGGGCCGTTGAGAAAAATATCCACTTTATCTATGCGAGCAGCGCGGCAACATATGGAGACGGCTCCGCGGGATTTTCCGATGATGATGGCGTAAGCGCCGAACTTCGTCCCATCAATATGTACGGTTATTCCAAACAGTTGTTCGATCAGTGGGTATTGAGGAAGCGGCTGGAAGAGAAGACTGTGGGCATAAAGTTTTTTAATGTCTTCGGGCCGAACGAATATCACAAGGGGGAGATGAGAAGCGTTATTCACAAATCTTTTGGACAGATTCGTGAAACGGGAAAGGTGAGGCTTTTTAAATCCCACAGACCTGATTTCCGCGACGGCGAGCAAAAGAGAGATTTTATTTATGTGAAGGATTGCGCGGAAGTGATCTGGTGGTTTCTTGAAAACAGAGACGTTGCAGGGATATTCAATCTTGGCACAGGTCGTGCCAGAACGTGGAATGACCTGACACGAGCGGTATTTGCCGCGATGGGCATTGAGCCCAGGATCGAATATATAGAGATGCCTGAATCAATCAGGCAGCAGTATCAGTACTTTACTGAAGCAAAAATGGACAAACTCCTGTCGGCCGGTTGTTCCGTGCCGACTTCCTCACTTGAAAACGCGGTTTCAGATTATGTGGTAAATTATCTGGAAAAAGACGAGAGATATCTGTAGCAGCTGAAAATCATGGGGAGCAGGGAATGAAGATCGTAAGATTCCGCTCACAGAGCGGAGAAAAGTTGTATGGGGCGTTTGATCCCGACATGCCCGATGAGGCCAGGATAATTGAAGGAGATATTTTCGGGGATATTGAAGTAACGGAAAGGGTGGAACGCATAGAGGCATTTTTGCCACCCATCTCTCCGCCGAATATAATCGCCCTTGGTCTGAATTATGGGAAACATGCCGATGAGACAGGTGTAAAATACCCTGAGATTCCGGTAATGTTCCTTAAGGCCACAAGCAGTGTAATCGGCCACGGAGCACCCATATTACTCCCTGCAGCGGGGCCTGCCGAAGTGGATTATGAGGCGGAACTGGCTGTAATAATTGGGAAAGAGGCAAAAAACGTTTCGCGGAGTGATGCGGAAGAATATGTGCTGGGATATACCTGTGCCAACGATGTAAGCGCCCGCGACTGGCAGATCCACAAGCAGAAGAAACAATGGGCGAGGGGGAAGAGTTTTGACACCTTTTGCCCGATAGGACCATATCTGGTGACGAAGGACGAAATAGAGACCCCGGGCTGCCTGAAGATACGTTCGATACTCAATGGGGAGGTCATGCAGGATTCCAATACATCCGACATGTTTTTTGACATTCCCGCGATAATCAGTAACCTCAGTTGCTCCATGACACTTTTGCCCGGGACTGTAATCCTGACGGGAACACCGGAAGGTGTGGGATTTACAAGGACTCCACCGGTATTTCTTCAAGACGGTGATATTATTACGGTTTCCATTGAAAATATTGGTGAGCTTTCAAACCCCGTGAAGAAAGAATAATTAGAGGCCATTCTGAAATTTTTTATTTATATATCTTGGAGGAGTTAAATGAATTCTAAAGACACAAAAAAAAGAAAACGGTTTCTGTCGATTTTAATGTCATTTCTTGTGGCGATTTTCATAATTTCTTTTGCAGGGACTGTCCATTTTTCGGCGATATCTTTAGGGGTCTCTTCCCATGATGCCATGGCGGCTTCAACGACGGAGGTGATCAGCAGCGCTCCATCCTCTTTTGCGGATCTGGCGGAGCAACTGAAACCTGCGGTTGTCAATATCAGCACAACAAAGACAATAGCTGCCGGCGGATACCGGTCTCCTTTCAACGATCCGCGGTTTGAAAGGTTCTTCGGCGGGGAGGAGTTCTTTAAAAGGTTTTTCGGTGATACACCGGGGAGAGAGTTTAAACAGAGAAGCCTGGGATCCGGTTTCATCATCAGCGAGGATGGATATATCTTTACGAACAATCATGTGGTGGAGAAGGCCGATAAGATAGTGGTCAAGCTTTCCAATGGGAAGGAGTACAATGCCACGGTAAAGGGCAAGGATAAAAACACGGACCTAGCCCTGCTGAAGATAGAACCTGACAATGGTTTACCGGTTGTCAAATTGGGTGATTCTTCAAAACTGCGTGTGGGGGACTGGGTTATCGCGATAGGGAATCCGTTCGGTCTCTCCCAGACCGTAACGGCAGGAATCGTAAGTGCCAAGGGGCGGGTGATAGGGGCCGGACCTTATGATGATTTTATACAGACGGACGCCTCCATCAACCCCGGAAATAGCGGGGGCCCACTCTTCAACCTGAACGGGGAGGTCGTGGGGATCAATACGGCAATCGTCGCCCAGGGACAGGGAATAGGTTTTGCCATTCCGATAGACATGGCAAAGGATATTCTGCCCAATCTTAGAACAAAGGGGAAAGTGGTGCGGGGCTGGCTTGGTGTTTCTGTACAGGGGGTAACAGAAGATATTGCCAAAAATCTTGGACTGAAAACGGCTGAAGGGGCCCTTGTCTCCAATATATTCAAGGGAGATCCCGCCGAGAAGGCGGGCATAAAGACAGGGGATGTTATTATTGAGATTGAGGAGAAGGTTGTCAAAGATACGCATGAGCTTATAAAGATTGTCGCAGGCATTACTGTGGGCAGTAAGGTAAAGATCAAGGTATTGCGGGACGGCAGGCAAAAAACCTTTACAGTCAAAGTGACGGAACGCCCGGAGAGTAAGGATCTGGCCGGGGTGGAACCCGAAGAGAGCAGGGAATATTTTGGAATGACCGTCCAGGAGATAACGCCTGAAATTGCCGAACATCTCGGACTTCCGGGTGCAGCGGGTGTTATTATAGCGCAGGTGGAAAGCGGTAGCCCGGCAGATGAAGCGGGTATACAGGCGGGAGACATTATACGGCAGGTTAACAGAGCAAGGGTTTCTTCGTTGAAGGAGTATCGGAGTGTAATGCCGAGAGCGGTTTCCGGGGACAGTGTCCTGGTGCTTATACAGAGAGGAAAGTCAAAGTTCTTTGCCGTGATTCGGAAATAGCTGAAAAAACAAGAGGGGCTATCAGTAATTGGCGCTATAAAACCAGTTGCCGGCAGCCCCTTTTCTCTTTGTGATTCTCTATTTTTCTTTCGTGAAAGGTTTTTGAGGGGCTCACATTCTGGCCACGATTTTTTCACATCAAAAACGTCATGCCGGACTTGATCCGGCATCCAGAACATATTGAAATTACTGGATTCTGGCTTCCGCCGGAATGACAAAAACTGGTGTTTTCTGACTTTTTACGAATGCATCAATTATAATCCCGACTCGTCGGGATGCTGGAGCTTTTAGTGATGCAATTGCAGGATAAACTGTGCGAAATTTATAAAATCCTTAATGAACATTTCGGCGAGCTCCACTGGTGGCCGGGTGAAACCCCCTTTGAAGTTGCCGTCGGGGCAATCCTGACCCAGAACACAAGCTGGAAAAACGTAGAAATTGCCATAGACAAGTTGAAACGGGCGGATCTCCTCGACCCGCTGAGGCTTTATGTCGCGGAAGACAGTGTCGTTGCCGAACTTATCAGATCTTCAGGGTATTATAATATAAAGACAAAAAGACTCAAGGCGTTCCTCCGTTTCCTGCAGGAAGAATATGCCGGCAATATGGAGGAGATGTTTAATGAAGAGCTGTGGACACTCCGGGGAAAATTACTGGGTGTAAACGGGATTGGTGAGGAGACGGCGGACAGCATCCTGCTTTATGGCGGCGGTAAACCGGTTTTTGTCGTTGATGCCTACACCCGCAGAATACTGGAGAGACATGATATTATTCCCCGGGACCGGAACTATAAAGAGATACAGGCGCTTTTTATGGAGAACCTTCCACAGGACGCGCTGCTGTACAATCAATATCATGCCCTGCTGGTAAACACGGGAAAGCATTTCTGCAGAAAAAAGGCTCCGACTTGTCGGGGTTGCCCACTTGAGACCGGGAAACTGCTATAAAGATGTCATGTTTTGTCTCTATAAACCCGTACTACGGCTTTAATCCTGAATATCTTGTTAATCCCGTCAGTTCTTCAAAGAGTTGAATATGAAATTATACGATTATACAGGGGCCATACATTTCCACTCCGCGCACTCTTTCGATGGAAGGGTCCCTGTTAGGGATATTATTAAAGCGGCGGGTGAAAACAGTATCGATTTTCTTATGATCACAGACCATTCCGCATTAGGTGCAAGAAAAAGCGGGCTGGAGGGATGGAATGGAGACGTCCTTCTGGTTGTCGGTCAGGAAATATCGCCGCGATTCAATCACTACCTGGTGTTCGGGATAGATGAGGAGTTGATCATCGACGAAAACGACACAGAGAGCAACCCGCAGGATTATATAGACAGGGTGAAGAGGCTGGGGGGAATTGGCTTTATCGCCCATCCGGATCACGAAGGAACGGAAAAGTTTCACGTGAAACATTTTCCATGGCGTGACTGGTCAGCCTCCGGTTATACGGGAATGGGGATATGGGATTTTATGACCGACTGGCAGTCCACCCTGAAGGGACTCCCAAGTGCGCTGGCCGGATACCTCTTTCCCGCTTATGTTTTAAAAGGTCCCAGGAATATAACTTTGAAGAGATGGGATCATCTTAATAAGAAAGGCAGAGTTGTGGGTATAGGTGAACTGGACAACCACGATACCCCGCGTAAGATATTGGGAATGACCGCAGGAATTTTTCCCTTTAAGAGGGCGTTCCGGTTCATCAGGACTCATCTGCTGCTTGATAACCCTCTGAGTGGTGAAGCTGAAGAAGATATAAAGACCCTTTTGAAGGCCCTCGAAAATGGACGGGCATATATGGCCATGGAATATTTTCACAATGCGAAGGGTTTTTCTCTTTCTCTCTCCGATCTGAACAGAGAAGTTACGATGGGTGACGAATTTTTTCTGAAAGGAGAGGCCTTGCTGGAGGTTAAGGTTCCCGAAAGAGGGAAAATCCGTATCATACAGGATGGGGGTGTGGTCGCGGAAACGGTTGGAAAGAAGATAATGTGTAAGATATCGCAGGGGGGAGTTTATCGGGTCGAGGCGTATCTGAAGATTTGGGGAAAATACAGACCATGGATATTTTCAAACCCCGTCTATGTGAGGTGAAGGGGCTATATCAGAGTAACGATTACTTTTCTTGATGTTCTGGGGCCGTCAAACTCACAGAAAAAGATATTCTGCCATGTGCTGAGGAGAAGCCGCTCACTCTCTATGGGGACGACTTCTGACGGGCCTATGATACCCGCCTTGATATGCGCGTCACCATTTCCGTCTATCCTGTCATGCAGCCACTGTCCCTCAGGGGCTATATTGCGGAGGCAATTGAGCACATCGGTTTGTATGTTTGGATCCCAGTTTTCCTGTATCATGATTGCCGCTGTCGCCCCAAGCGCGTACAGGGCGCACAGCTCATGGCCTTTACCATGCGCGGACACGACATCTCTTACCTGCGCCGTGATGTCCACTATCTCTTCCCGGGATGTTGTCCTGAATGTTATGGTTGTTCTCATAGTCTGTCACTGCTGGATATGCCCGTCAAAAGGGGGCTGTTCTTCACAAGGTTGTAGAATTCATCCGGGGATTTTCCCATGGACATTTTTTCGAAGGGGCACATACCGTTTCCCTCGCGATTGATAATATAGGGCACCATCTTTGTAAAATGACTTGCGATGCCGAAGATTTTCAGTGTTTCGGCTGCCGGTCTGCTCCCAAGCGTTGAAAATACCTCGCGGCAGAGAGCCTTTTTCATAAGCAGGGCGGCCGCGTTTCCTGTTACTTTATCAAGGATCACCACCTCATCCATATGAGGATGGTTCTGCTCAATATAATTGAGCAACGGCGATATACCCTTCCTTTGAGATCGAAAGATTTTCCCATCCGGGCTGATGATCCGGATAGTATCATCGCTTTTCAGGAATGATTCAAAATATGCGTTAACGGTTTTCATTTTGATGGCTGGACCATAGCTTTTCCAGCAACAAGAGTATGAAAGGAAGGAGTATCAACTGAAGCGCGATGCCGGGCCATCCCAGTTTTGCCGCCTGCCAGCCCATGATTGCGGAATGAGAGCCGCCCAGAATAAGCGCCATCTGCGCGAATGCGGCCAGGCGTCCTATTATAATTGCACCGATGAGAGAAGCCAACACGCCAAGTTTGAAGTGTCCGCGGAGAAGACCGGCTGCAAGGCCATAGAACGCGGCTTCGGTAATGATTCGGGGAAGGACCTGAGGCAGAGGCATCCCCGAAATGCCATAGCTTACAAGGGGCGTGAGCAGACCGACCAGGACGCCGGCCCTCCAACCAAAAAGGATCCCTGCCAACAAAACAAAGAAAAACATGGGAAGAAACATGGGGCCGGCCAGAGGATGGATAATATGGCACAGCCATGGGATCGCCACATCAAGCGCCACAAACATGCCGACATATGTGTAGAGACGAAGATCGGAGAATTTTAAAATGCGCGGGAAAACCAGCTCACCAGTTGACATCAGTAAGGTATTCATGTTGCTCCCTCCATAAAGTGAATATTGGCGATTTTGAAAAAACTTTATCAACTTATCATTTCAAACAAACCCGGAGACCCCTTATGCATAACCCACCGGGAGCTTCAATTTTGATACATTCGGGAAAAGTCAGGATTCAATCCGCTTCTTCGCTGGATATGAGGGTCCTTAAAATATCCTCTTTGCCTATGACACCAACCAGTTTTTCCTTTTCCAGGACGGGTAACGTGTGAACGTTATTTTTTACCATCAGGGAGGCAATATCTTCCAGGCTGGTTTCAGGATCAACGGTTACCGGGTTAGAGGTCATGGCCTGGGCCACAGTGGTTGCAACCATCTTTTCCACTTCTTTTTCAATCTTCTTATAAGAAACCAGGGGGATAATACCATCAAGAAGGGTAAAGAAGGAAGGCAGAGGAACCTTTTTCTGCTGAATGATCAAGTCATCCTGGCAGATAATTCCCAACAAGCGACCTGCCTCATCAACTACGGGCAGGCCATTGAAGTGATGCTTAAACATCAGCTTTACGGCCACGGTAATTTCCGTTTCAGGAGAAACAGTAACGATCTTTCTGGTCATAATATTGCTTGCTTTAAACATGTCGTGCCCCTCCTTCCTTTTTATGTAAGTAATATTACCTCCAAAGCCCTGTGAAGTCCAACTGATTTTAATCTTCTGTAATTTTTCCTATCTCTTCTTCTGTTGCCGTCCATGTATCGTACAGAGAATCGAGCCGGGAGGTGATCCGGGAGTATTCAATATTAAGGGATTGAATTAACACATCGTTTTTATAGGTATTCTGGTCTGAGAAAGAGTTTTCTATCGCCAGTTTCTTCTTTTCATAAGAGGCTATTTCTTTTTCAATTTTCTCCAGCGTGCCCTTCAGAGGTTTAAGCTTTTTGTACAGTTGTTGTCTGTTTTCGGCAGCCATTCTTTTCTGGGTTTTTTTAACATGTAACGGGGGTCCGTTTTCCGGAAGATTTTCTCTGGGGGCGGGGTCTTCCTGTTCCCTATGATATTTATCCAGATAATCATCAACATTCCCATGGTATATGTTCAGATTGTTGTCCGTCAGCACGACAACCTTGTTTATAAGCGGCGCGAGAAAATCCCTGTCGTGGGACACGATTACGTATGCCCCCGAAAATCTTTTCAGGCTGCGCTGGAGAATGGCTTTTGACTGCGCGTCGAGGTGATTCGTCGGCTCGTCCATTATTAATAAATTCGCGGGCTTCAGAATCATTTTGGCGAGGGCAAGTCGGCTCTTTTCACCCCCTGACAGGACGGAAACCGGCTTGAAGACGTCGTCATCCCTGAAGAGAAAACATCCGAGAAGAGTTCTCAACTCTCCGGGTGATTTGAGAGGGGCGATTATGTCAAGTGTCTGCAAGACAGTCTTATCCGGGTCCAGCCCTTCCACTATGTTCTGGGCATAGTAAGAAATAACCGCATTGTGCCCCGGTTTTCTGTAGCCATCCTGAAAGGTGTCTATGTCGGCTATGACACGCGCGAGAGTGGACTTGCCGGAGCCGTTGACCCCGAGAAGGGCGATTCTGTCTCCGCGCTCGATGGTGAGGGATATCTCCTTCAAAACCACATGGTTGCCGTAGGACTTTGTAAGGTCTTCTATCTCCATTACCGCCCTGCCGGCACGCGGCGGATCCGGGAAATCGAAAAATATGGAACTTTCCTCTTTGTCTATCTCGATATGCTCTAACTTTTCGAGCATCTTGATACGGCTCTGTACCTGTGTTGCCTTGGTGTTTTTATAACGAAATCGCTCTATAAAGCGTGTAGTAGTGTCGATCATGCGCTGCCGGTTTCTGAGAGAGGACTGCAACATTTCGAGGCGCTGGGCCTTTTGGGTCAGATAGGATGAGTAATTGCCGGTGTATTCGGTGGCTTTTCCCATGGATATTTCGATCACCCTCTCGGCGAGGTTGTCAAGAAAGCGGCTGTCGTGAGATACCAGCACGATAGAACCCCTGTACGATTTAAGATATCCTTCAATCCATTCCAGGGATTCCATATCGAGGTGATTGGTGGGTTCGTCAAGCAGCAGAATAGACGGTTCCCTGAGGAGCAGCTTGGCGAGGGCTATTCTCATCTGCCAGCCACCGCTGAACTCCTCTGTCATTCGGGACATGTCCTTTTCATTAAATCCGAGACCTGAAAGGATCTGCTTTACCTTTATCTCTATATTGTATCCCTCCCGGTGTTCCAGGATGCTCTGAGCCTGCCCCATCTCATCGATAAGTCCCTGTAATTTCGGGGGGTTGCCGCTCTCCATAGAGGTGATATCCGAAATTTCATTGCCTATTTCCCTGATTCTTTCATGGAGGCGATTCAGGTCATCAAAGGCGGTTGCCGCTTCTTCGAAAAGGGTTCGACCCGTATGATACACGCTGTCCTGGGGAAGATAACCTATGCTGTTAAATCTGGATTGGATGATTTTTCCCGAATCCGTTTCGACTTCCCCCAGGATTATCTTCATCAGCGTGGATTTGCCTGTTCCGTTCCGTCCCACGAAGGCAATCCGGTTTCCGTCTTCTATATGGAGAGAAAGATTCCTGAAGAGATATTTTCCGCTGTACTGTTTCGATATATTTTGCAGTGAAATCATCTTTGGTTGAAATATCGGGGGGAACGATTTGTCCATCAGGTTGGATCGAACAAATGGATTTCAAGCTATTGTCAAATCTCGTGGATCGAATAGCGGTTCCTCCGAGAATATTCTATGTGGCCTCCTGTGTAGTTCTATGTCAATTATGTCAAACGCGCTTGATTATCAGTATATCAAAGGACTTTGTCAATGATTGTTTGGCCCTTGCAGATATTTTTTGTCTTACTGTTCTGAAACGCTTGATTTTCTATTCAAATCCCATTATTTCATAGAGACACTCGCCGGATATCCTGTCCTTGATACCTTTCGTTTCGATGGTTCCTTCATAGTCGGCGATTACACGGAAGTAATTTGGGCGGGCAATGAAGGTTCGTGCCAACCAATGTGATAATCCGCTGAGACCGGATACCGTGAGGAGATCCACATTTTCTACGAGGCGTTTATACTTGATATTGATATGGGCCTTTACACCATCATCTTCAAAATCTATGGCGATCCGTTTCGGGTAATATCGCTTCAGTACGGAGTGTGTGACAAAATCCCATTGACGAATTGCAGGGCTGCCCGTTCCTGCTATGACCTTGTTTCCCTTTGCTATGTATAATGGTCTGGATTTGATGGAAGAGTCATAATAATCCACGTCGGCGTAGATAATGGTGTATTCATCGGCGATGATACGCCCCCAAATCCATCGGCGTGTTATTTCATTCAGCCTTTTACGACCCCAGTTGTGATCGGCGTAACCTGTTCCGGTTACCTCGGTGGTGACACCATTGCGGGTGATAGTGCCTTCTATGTGATTACGGGCCTGGTGGACGGCCCAGAAAAAGTCGAGATGAGATTCGTTGACGCCGTTCCCTCCCGAAGGTTGCCAGCCGGGGGCTTCCGTGGTCAGCCTGAAATCCGCCACGATATTATTCAGTTCCCAACGGACGTGGTAGGTTTCATCGTTGAGACGGCGTATAAAGCCCGCACTGGTTTCCACACAGACGTCTTCGGTGGAAGATCTTATCTCCCCCGGGGCAAGGGTGAGTAGGTGTGACTCTACGGACCAGTCGGGTGAATACAGAGAGAAAGTGACTCCGGGTTTACCCGTGGCAAAACTGGGATCGAGGAAGGAACCGACAAAGGTCTGCCCGTTATCGAGGTGCCCGTCGAAGTACCACCATTCGAATGGGCGTTTCCCCTCTATTTCGTGCTTTGCCCGATCCGCCGAAGAAGGGGGGTTTTTACCCCAGTCTATATATGCGGCCGACTGGCCGACGATCTGGTCAGGCACCTCGATATGTGCGCATGCCCCAAAGGTGAGGAGTGAGAGGATTGATAACGCAATGGCAGCTGCTCGAAAAACAGATTTCAAGTCTTCAGGACAGCACAGTATCTCTCTTTTTCTGAAGATCGTTCCGGAATGAACCACGGCATTACCTCCTGTTTCTCGGGATTGCATGGAGCTTCGGGGGCAATCCTTAATGGTTGGTTTTGGCTGTTGATTTTTTTGCGATCTACCGATCTTCTTTACGTTGCCGCGCGCCTTACCGCGGCCGCTATCTTTTTGTGTACTCCGGGGTTCATGAAGTTTGGTACGACATCATGCTTGCCTGCCAGAGATGCAAGGGTTTCAGCGGCGCTGAATTTCATGGGATAGGTGATCCTTGATGCGCCGGCGTCAAGTGTGCCACGTATAATGCCTGGAAAGACCAGACAATTGTTTACCGTTCTGCCGTCCAGCGCTACTGCCGCCCCCGCTTCCAATGCATCTCCAAGATGTATTTCGGGAAGAGGGTTGGCCAACGCAAAGACAATGGGGGCATTATTCATTCCGCGCACCATATCTTTTGAAACCAGGCCTGATGACGAGACTCCGATAAAAACATCTTTTCCCCGGACAACTTCTTTTAAGAACCCTCTCTCCCCGGTTTTATTGGTAATTTCGGCAATTGAATTCTTGTGTGTGTTCATGTGTTCCGGTCTGCCCCTGTAGATGGCCCCCTTCCTGTCACAGATGGTTATATGTCTGAATCCGTATTTCAGGAGCATCCTTCCGGTAGCCATTCCCGCCGCGCCCGCGCCGCTGATGATAATTTTCACCTTTTCCTTTTGTTTATCTACAACCTGCAACGCCTTCAGCAGTGCTGCCAGGATAACAGTCGCCGTACCGTGCTGGTCATCATGGAAGACGGGAATAGTTACTCTTTCCTGCAATCTCTCTTCCACCTCGAAACAGAGGGGAGCCTTTATATCCTCTATCATGATAACACTGAATGTCTTTGATACTGCTTCAAGCGTGTCAACGATCCTGTCCGCGTTGTCGCTTTCTATAAGGAGAGGGATGCAACTTACGCCCGCCATCTTGTTCAGGATGACCGATTTGCCCTCCATAACGGGCATTCCCGCGAGGACGCCGATGTCGCCGAGGCCCAACACGGCGGAACCGTTTGTGGCGATGCATACGGAATTGCCGATGGATGTATATTCCCGTGCCGCTTCAGGATGTTCAATGATGTAGTTGCATGCCTGGGCCACTCCCGGAGTATAAATCATTCTCAGATCACTTAGCGTATTCACCTTTACCGTCGGCGTTATGGCTATTTTGCCGCCGTGGTGTATATGCAGGACTTCGTCTTCGATGGAGATTATTTTATAACCCTTAAGGCGTTTCAGGTCGGACATTGTGTCTGAAAACTGTTTTTCATCATCGAAAAACATTATTACGTCCCGTGTGATATGTTGAGAAGTAAGATGCACTTTTGTAATGTCGCCCAGCACGGCGCCATGCTTTCCAAGCTCCGTTGCCATTCGGCCAAAGGCACCGGGTACGTCCGGGATCCGGACCCGTATTTTCCTTGTGATTTTGTAGGCGTATTTTTCTATCTCTGCCATGGGATGAACCCCTAAACTCTTTGCACTTTTTCTGAAAAGCCCTTTTTCCTTCCTGTCCTGTTGCGGGGAGCTTCAATATGTGCCGGCGGGGCATTCATTGCAGAATCCCCCCGTGTTTTATGTTCTTATGAGAAATTCAGCCTGCCACGATAAAAGTGGTTAGTCAAATGATATTTAAGGGTAAAAGGAGAACGTGTCTATTTTTTCCTGAAATTCCGCTTCGCAGGCCCCGATCGAAATAGAAGATAGTCGAGGGTGAGAGGAAACGATAAAAGCAAGGAAGCGAACTCCCAAAACATAAACACTCTTGAGATTAAATGGTTTATGTTTTAGTATCCTCCGCACTTTCTAAAAAATTACCCGGATGATAACCGGAGAATCTCAATGAAAGGAATGAAAAATGATAAGAGATTTGATAACAAAAAACAGGAGTTATCGTCGGTTCCACCAGGGTTTTTCCGTGGCTCATGATAGGTTGAAGGAACTTGTTGATCTTGCCAGGCTGAGCGCGTCGGCGGCCAACAAACAGCCGCTTAAATACATACTGTCCTGCGATCCGGACAGGAATGCGACTGTATTTCCAACCCTCGCCTGGGCCGCTTCCCTGAAAGACTGGCCGGGGCCTTCCGAGGGAGAACGGCCGTCCGCGTATATAATCATGTTGGGAGACAAGGGCCTGAGCAATCCCTACGTGAAGTATGATGTTGGAATAGCGGCCCAGAGCATACTCCTTGGCGCGACCGAAAAGGGTCTGGGAGGCAGCATGATAGCTTCGGTAAAACGGGACCGGCTTCGAGAAAAGCTCGCCATTCCGGACAGCTGCGAGATATTGCTTGTCGTGGCCCTTGGCAAACCGAAGGAAGATGTGGTGATAGAGGATGCCCCTCCTTCCGGGGACACAACCTACTGGAGAGATGCCGATGGCGTTCATCATGTACCGAAACGCCCGCTTGAGGATATTATTATCGGATAGAGGTTTTTAATGAAGACATTTAATTCGATGAAAAAGGATCTCTTTCATCTAAACGGAGAGAGCAGAGAGCTTTTTGATGCCGCGAGGGAGCTTCCCGGCGTATCGCGGCTCCCCCTCGATGAATGGGGGAAAACGTGCGGTTCCATGGAAGCGCAGATAGATGAGGGTTTACTGCGCATAGCCGTGGTTGGGGCCATAAAATCGGGGAAGAGCACATTCGTAAATGCCTTTCTGGGTGGGGATTATCTCAAGCGAGGGGCCGGCGTGGTGACATCTATCGTGACGAAGATACGAAGGGGACCGGTTCTGAAGGCGATTCTCGATTTCAAGACATGGGATGATGTAAACGCGGATATGCGGCAGGCAATGGCATTTCTCCCCGCTTTCGACAGAAGTTCCGGTGACGGGCAGTTTGATATAAGGCGTGAAAGGGATCGAAAGGAGCTGGAGAGAGCGTTAAAGGCGCTCGGCTCGGAGAATATCATTTTACAGGAGACCCTTGATGCCAACAGTGTGCTGCTTATGTCTTATCTTAAAGGGTATGACCGCGCAAAAGATGTAATCTCTCTTGATGCCGGGGCGAGGAGTTTTGAGGGTCCGGAATTTATCAGGCACAAGGATTTTGCGGGCGATGACTCCCTCGCGGTCTATCTGAGAGATCTTGAATTGAGAATTCCTTCGGGGGAAGAACTCTATGATAACATTGAGATTGCGGATTGTCAGGGGAGCGATTCCCCCAACCCGCGTCACCTTTCAATGACCCAGGAACACCTTCTCCGTACCCACCTTATCATATACCTCCTGAGCAGCCGAACGGGCGTGCGACAGGCGGATATAAAATTTCTCTCCATGATCAGGAAAATGGGGCTCATGGAGAACATATTCTTTGTCATAAACTGTGATTTCAACGAACATGAAACCATCGAGGGGCTTAAAGTCCTTGTCAGGAGAATGGAGGAGGAAATATCGGTAATAAAACCCGATCCGACAATATTTACGATCTCCTCTCTCTTTAACCTTCTCCGGCGGATGGAGGATGTGTCCCGCAGAGACAGGGCAAAGTTGGAGCAATGGCAGAGTGAAAAAGAATTTACGCGGTTTTCAGATCTGGAGAGTGAGAGGTTTGAGTCTGTATTGCGTGAGAAGCTTACACTGGACAGATTTACGCTTCTCCTGAAAAACCCTCTGGAGCGGTTTGCGGTCATGATGGCCTCCCTGAATGACTGGGCCGGGGTCAACAGCGACATCCTGGCAAGAGATTCGAAGGAGGCAGGGGATGTCTTCAAGAAGATGGAAAACGCCCGCAGACAAATGAAACAGCTGAAGCCGGTGATAAAAGACACAATGGATGGCGCGTCGCGGAAGACAAAGAATGAGATCGGCAGAGAGGTGGATGGGTTCCTGGATATCCGCTATGGGACCGTGATCAAGAACATACAGGGATTTGTGAGAAGATACGAACCCGATTATGAGAGAAATGAGAATGATCTTGAAGGAATGGGATTTTCAACGGCCCTGTATATGGTATTTCAGGATTTTAAACATGATCTTGATCTTTTTATGGCGGAGACGGTCAACCCCGCATTGATACAGTTTATCAGACAGGAAGAGAAGAAGATTGTCAGATCGCTCGACAGGACCTCCGGTTCATATGATGCGCTGATACAGGACACCCTTCAGAGATATAAGGAGACAGTAAAAACCCTGGGGATATCTTCAGTAGAGTATATGCCCGGGGAAATGCACGCAATCGATATGGAAGACCTGAGGAAGAGAGCCGGCCTCAATGTTCCGCCCCTCATCTCGCCGCTCCGGTACACTGCCAGGGTGCGTGCCGAGGCCGTCATGCGTCTGGGATTCTATAATTTTGTCAAGATTATAAAGAAACTGTTCAGACGGCAGATTCAAAACAAAAATGAGGTGGGAATTCTTGCCTTGAAAGATGGAGTGAAGAGGATCAAGCAGGAGACGGAACGATCAATCATATTCCATCTTGGCGACTACAAGGAAAACCTTAAATTTCAATATCTTTTCAAGTTTACCGATATGGCTTCCAGTGATCTGAGCGACAAGCTGTTTGATCGATTCCGTGTTTTTACAACGGATATATCGGAAATGGAGGGGCTTATCGACAGAGACCAGGCCGACAAGGAAAAGATCCTGGCAGTGCTCAGCTCCGTGGAAAAAGGCTCTCGAAGAGCGCTGGATCATGTAACCCATTTGAAGGCGGGAATGGAATAGCATATTGATCTGTAACGACAGTTTGCGCGTATACACTGTATGGGCTCAGGCCGCCCGTTACAATGGATGATCCCTTTGTTCCTAAAACTCGATACCCGGCCGGTCTTTGATACCGGAAGCATAGTGATGTTTTATCTCTTTTACTTCACTTACCATATCGGCTATCTCGACGATCTCAAGCGGGGCATATCTTCCGGTGAGTATCAGGGTTAGCCTGACGGGTTTATTCTTAATCAATTCCAGAACTTCGTCCAGTGATACCAGTTTGAAATCAAGGGCCACGTTAATTTCATCGAGTATCACCATGTCGTATGCGTCGGAAGCAATTATTTCCTGTGCGCGCTCCAGCCCTTCCTGTGCCAGTTCGATATCCACGGGCGCGGGATTGTCCCTCATTACAAAACTGTCGAGACCGAATTGCTCAACGGTCAAATCGGGAAGATGTTTTTCCGCGGCAATCACCTCGCCATATTTTCTCCCCTTCATAAACTGGATCATATAAACCTTGAAACCATGGCCGACTGCCCGGAGGGCCTGCCCGAGCGCCGATGTGGTTTTCCCCTTTCCATCTCCGGTCAAGACCATTACGAGGCCCCTGTCATGTTTTTCCGTTCCTTTTTCGATGTGGTCGTTCATCCGGCAACTCCTTTTAGTGGCTGCTTCCGCAAATATTTTTTAGCCACTTCCTCGGCGCATGTGTAAGGATCAGTTTCTTTCTTCAGCAATTTATCCACCAGCGTATCGAATTCGCCTTCAGCAATCAGTTTTTCCAGTATGGGCGCAAGTATGGAGAACTGAAGCGCCTCATTCAATTCGGCTGTGACCTTACGGCGAACACGGTCACCGAGAAGATCGTTTTCCACAAGATTCCGGTAGTGCGCATCAATACTGTTAGACAATTCTGCAATATTTTTTTCAAATATCTCTTTATCAAAGAGATTCCCGACTCTGATTACGGGGGGACGCCATCCGCCGGGGAATGAATCCACCATATTGAGCATAGCCATCAGTTCCTGGTATAACTTGTCGGCTCCTTCACGTTCGGCCTTGTTGATAACGAATACATCGGCCACTTCGAGTATCCCGGCCTTTATCGCCTGGATACTATCTCCCATTCCCGGGACAATGACGACGATGACGGTGTGCACATGATTCATGATCTCCACTTCCTGCTGTCCCGTCCCGACCGTTTCAACAAGGATGACATCTTTTCCCATCGCGTCCATCACATGAACGGCGTCACCTGCCGCTTTTGAAAGTCCGCCCAGGGCACCTCGTGTTGCAAGGCTTCTCACAAAGACATCGGGATCTTCCGCGTGACGCTGAAGTCGTATCCTGTCGCCTAATATCGCTCCACCCGTAAAGGGACTTGTGGGATCTACAAGAAGCGCTCCGACCTTCTTATCTCTATCCCTGTAAAGGGCAATCAATGAGTCGATCAATGTGCTTTTACCGGCGCCGGGAGGCCCGGTCAAACCGATTACACGCGCTTTTCCGGTAAAAGGGAAAAGGGTCCTGATCGTCGATCTCGCCTCGGGAATATTATTTTCGATATTCCGGATCAGACGTGTGGCAGTACGGACATCCCCTTTTCTTATTTTATCGGTCTTTGTCATGGCGATCCCGGTTTGTATCAGCTCAGTTTTATATGAGTGTTTATCCACTCAACGATAGAGTCGAGAGATGCCCCCGGTGTAAAGATCTCCTTGATTCCCGCGTCGTACAGCATCTGAAAATCCTGGTCCGGGATGACGCCTCCTCCTATAACCGTAATGTCTTCGGCTTTCTGCTCTTTGAGTAATTCAACTACCCGGGGAAAGAGGTATCGATGGGCACCTGACAGGCAGCTGAGACCGACGACATCGACATCTTCCTGTATGGCCGAAGCCGCAATCTGTTCCGGGGTCTGATGGCAACCGGTATAAATCACCTCGAACCCGGCGTCGCGAAAACACCTGGCAAGCACCCGAGCCCCACGGTCATGCCCGTCGAGTCCCGGTTTGGCAACCATAATGCGAAGTTTTCTTTCCCCCATCAACCTTTCTCCTCCTCTGTGTTATTTCCCCGACATGTGTTCATCCACAAACGAAAACTAGTACATTGCCGGATCTCGATATTCACCGTATACCTCACGATATACATCGCATATTTCCTGAAGGCTGGCAAGATTCTTAACCGCCTCAATACAATGGGGCATAACATTTTCGCCCTTTTTACACGCGTTTTTTATATCATCCAGACTCCTCTTGACGGCCTTGCTGTCCCGTTTTCTCCTGACCGCTTCCAGACGTTCCATCTGTTCGTTCTCGACACGATCATCTATATCGAGGACGGGTATTTCATCCGCTTCTTCGGTTGCGTATTTATTAACACCCACCATCACCTTTTCGCCTGCATCCAGCTGCCTCTGATATTTATAAGCGGCATCGGAGATCTCCATCTGCGGAAAGCCCCTTTCAATGGCGGCTACCATGCCTCCCATTGCGTCGATTTTTTCTATATATTCCCAGGCCTTTTCCTCCATCTCATTGGTCAGAGACTCAACGAAATACGAGCCGGCCAGGGGATCTATCGTGTTCGCCGTGCCGGTCTCCTCGGCTATGATCTGCTGTGTTCTCAGGGCGATCTCTACGGCGTGTTCGGTAGGCAGGCACCACACTTCATCAAGCGAGTTTGTATGCAGCGACTGTGTTCCGCCCAATACGGCGGCAAGGGCCTCAACGGCCGTTCGAACGACATTATTGTAAGGTTGCTGCGCGGTAAGAGAACATCCCGCTGTCTGGGTATGGAAACGCATCCACCAAGAACGCGGATCCTTTGCCTTAAAACGATCGCGCATAACGGTGGACCAGATCCTTCGAGCGGCCCTCATCTTACAGATTTCTTCGAAGAAATCGATATGGGAGTTGAAGAAAAAGGAGAGCCGCGGCGCGAACGAGTCCACGTCAAGTCCTTTTCGCTTTATCACATCATCTACATATTCGATGCCGTCCCTCAACGTGAAGGCCAGTTCCTGTACAGCCGTGGATCCTGCTTCTCTGATATGATATCCGCTGATGCTGATGGTGTTCCACTTGGGTACGTATTTTGTGCCAAATTCAACGGTGTCGCTGACCAGTTTAACCGACGGCCCCGGGGGGCACATAAAGGTCTTCTGGGCGATAAACTCCTTCAGCATGTCGTTCTGAATCGTGCCACCTATTTTTGTAAGAGGGACGCCCTGAATGTCAGCTGCGGCACAGTACATGGCCCAGAGAATCGAAGCAGGCGGGTTTATGGTCATGGAAGTAGTAATCTTGTCCAGCGGAATTTTGTCAACGAGTTGCAGAAAATCCTCGAGGGTATCGATTGCAACGCCGCATTTGCCGCATTCTCCCCGCGCGTGCGGATCGCCGGTGTCGTATCCCATGAGTGTGGGAAAATCAAAGGCCGTGCTGAGTCCCGTCTGGCCCTGCTTCAGGAGCATATGCCAGCGTTCGTTAGTGTCTTTTGCGCTCCCCATTCCGGCAAACATTCTGAATGTCCAAGACTGTCCCCGGTATCCCGTCACCTGATTGCCCCGAAGATAGGGAAACTGCCCCGGATATCCGACATCTCTTTCGAAATCCATATCCTTGATATCTTCGGGACCATATATTCTTTTGATCTCCAGGTCAGATACCGTGGACCAGCGTTCTTTCTGGTCAGACCGTCTGGCCACGGTTTTTTTGACCTCATCTTCCCATTTCTTTTTCAGCGCAGGGGATTGTTCGAGCACTTTTTTGCTGAAATACACGCTTTCCCCCTCCTTTCTATTGGAATACCGCCATAATGGATTACATCTGGAGGTGATTCTTGCTCGTGTCATGTCAACGATATTCTGTCATTTCGAAGGAGTTTTCACAACTGAGAAATCTTAGATTTCTCCCTGCGGTAGAAATGACATTTCTTGATTGACACGACACTCGTTACTTTCAAGAATAAGAAAAACCCCGTATTGTCGCTCATCTGCCAGACATCATTTTCCCAGGAATTCCCTGGCAATGACAATCCGTTGAACTTCCGAGGTTCCTTCGTAAATAGTGGTGACTCGCGCGTCACGGTAGAGACGTTCTATTTTATACTCCGCCATATAGCCGTAACCCCCGTGAATTTGAAGGGCTTTGTATGCTGCCCTGTTCGCCAGTTCAGACGCAAAGAGCTTTGCCATGGAGGCCTCTTTTGTGAAGGGAACCCCCAGGTCTTTTTGGTTGGCCGCCGCCAGGGTAAGCCAGTATGCCGCTTCGATCTGGGTGGCCATATCGGCTATCATCCACTGTATCGCCTGAAAGGAACTGATCGCCTTGCCGAATTGCCTGCGATTTTGAGAATAGTTGACGGCTTCGTCCAGGCATGCCCGCGCAATCCCTAATGATTGTGACGCGATTCCGATTCGACCGCTGTCCAGAGCGGTCATGGCAACCTTGAACCCCTGTCCCTTCTTTCCCAGCAAATTTTCTTTTGGAACTCTGCAATCATCAAAGACAAGTTCCACAGTATCCGATGCGCGAAGGCCCAGTTTCTCTTCTTTCTTCCCGATAGAAAATCCCGGCATCCCTTTTTCGATGAGAAAGGCCGATAACCCCCGATTGCCCTTTTGAGAGTCGGTGCGCGCGATCAGGTTAATAACATCGGCATAGCTGCCGTTGGTGATAAAGATTTTTCTCCCGTTGATAAGATAGTGATCATCTTTTTCCTCGGCGCTGGTCATCATGCTGCTTGGATCGGAACCGGCATCGGGTTCCGTAATCGCGAAGGCTCCGAGTTTTTGGCCGGCGGCAAGGGGTAGCAAGTATTTTTCTTTCTGTTCTTCGTTGCCGAAGTGAAGAAGAGGTTCCGTTGAGAGGTTTGCCACGGACATGGTGACAGCCGTGGAAGCGCAAGCATAAGCGATTTCCTGCAGTGCGAGCGAATAACTCACCGCTCCCGCACCGGAACCTCCGTGTTCCGGAGGAACCATCATGCCCATAAGACCCAGGTCACCCATTTTCCTGATTACTTCCGCGGGGAATGTTTCATTCTTGTCCCGTTCGCGGGCGTAAGGCTCAAGCTCTTTTTTTGCAAAGTCCCCGGCCATCAATCTGACCATTTCCTGTTCGCTTGTCAGTTGAAACAAGATACAGTCCTCCTATGGAATATAGACCATGACCAGAAGTTCCGTGGTCTCTTTTGTGGGATTGCTCAATTTGTGATGGAGGGCGGAATTGAAATGGATGTGCTCGCCCTCTTTCAGTTTTGTCACGTTATCCCCGATCTGGATTGTAATGCCGCCCTTTAAGACATAGACGAACTCTTCACCTTCGTGGTGGTACTCAACACCCTTATGCTGTGTTTCAGGATCAATTGTCACAAGATATGCCCTCAGGTGCTTATCTGAGCCGGGACGGGACAGGGATGTATACGCGTAGGAATCCACCCTTTTTTTGTGACTTTTGACCCGCCGCCGGGAGGCCTTTTTTTCTTCCGCGCTTTCAAGCTGGTCAACATCTATCTTGAATATATGGCTGAGCTGTATTACCAGCGATACAGGGGGGACAATGTTGTCATCTTCTATTTTTTTCAATATATCGGGAGGATGGCCCATCTCATGCGCCAGTTCTTCCAGGCTTAAATCCCGTTCTTCCCGCAAGGACCGTATTCTCTGACCAAAGGATTTCCACTTTTTTTCTTTTTTGGGCATGATGTTACTCCATTTCGATAATCATGGTGACTGCTTCGCCGCCGCCCAGACAGAGCGAAGCCTGCCCCAGCGCAAGGTTTTGCCGCTTCATTTCATGGATGAGAGTTGTCAGAACCCTGGCCCCCGACGCGCCAATCGGATGACCGAGCGCGACCGAACCCCCGTTTACGTTTACCTTTTCATGATCGATACCGAGAACCCTCATGACACCGACCGTTGATCCTGAAAAGGCCTCGTTGATTTCGTGCAGATCGATATCGGTTATTTGAAGGCTCGCCCTCTTGAGTGTCTTCGGGATAGAATAAATGGGCGCCATCAGGACATGCTCAAGCTCGATTCCGGCTGCCCCGGACGCACAAATTTTCGCTAAAACAGGCAGTCCCCGCTCCTGTGCCGTTTTGCGGGATGTGACCACAAGAGCCGATGCGCCGTCGCTGATGATAGAAGCATTCCCGGCGGTCGCGTAGCCCTCTTTCTGGAAGGCCGGTTTCATTTTGGAAAGGAGCTCCATGCTGGTGGGCGTGGGGCCTTCATCGGTATCGATGGTAATGGTTCCCTTTCGTCTGTCCTGATATGCGACAGGCACGATTTCCTCTATGAAAAATCCCTTTTCGACTGCTTCGGTTGCCCGTCTGTAGGACTCACAGGCAAACGCGTCCTGATCCTCTCTACTGATCCCCCATTTTTCTGAAATAATGTCGTTGGTGATGCCCATGTGAAAATCATTAACGACATCCCAGAGCCCGTCGTGAACCATATGGTCAATAAGGCTGCCCGTTCCCATCCGAATCCCGAGACGCGAATCGGGGAGATAATGCGGCGCCGAGCTCATGTTTTCCATGCCGCCAGCCACCACGATATCCGCAAAACCCGTCTGGACATACTGCGCCGCCAGTATTACCGCCATAAGACCGGAGCCGCACACTTTATTGACGGTGATAGCGCCTTTTTCGACGGGAATAGCCGCCTTGAGGGAGGCCTGTCTCGCCGGGTTCTGCCCGTATCCGCAGGGGAGAACCATGCCCATAACGGCTTCATCGATATCTTTTGGCTGAAGGCCTGCCCTGTTTATCGCTTCCTTAATGACGACCGCGCCTAATTCTGTGGCCGGAATTTTACTCAATCCGCCCTGAAACGTTCCAAGCGGTGTTCTGCACGCGCTTGCAATTACCGCGTCACTATCGTGTTGCATATAACTTCCCTCCGCAAATGTTTTAGCTTGAGACCTTTGCACAACGGCCGCCATTTGTCATTTCAACCGTAGGGAGAAGTCTTAACAATCCGAGATCATTAAGATTTCCCGTCGCTTATGCTCCTCGAAATGACAAAATTCAAAGGTCTCAACTCCTCGTTCGACTGTCCGCTGAGAAGAATATTGTCCCCGATTTCCTGTCATTCCCGAGCGAAAATCACCTTATTGCCTTTATCTGGTACTGTCAACTTTTTTGTGGGAATTCAACAAAGACACGCGCCGAGAGGGTAAAGATGGTTGGAGAAAAAGCAATAGTCACGCTTTACATAAAATTCACAGGGACCACATCCACCCTCATCACTGGGTTCCATGACGACTTTGATATTCATGATCAACCTTCGATTCGGAACATATCAGAACCATTCCTGATGGATTAAATAAATCCACCCCCTTTTTCCTCAAGTTTGCCCGCTAGTTGGAAACTCATGACACGTCATCATAAGTTATGTACTCCCACATTTCATCCTGATCCGACCATGTCGGATCGGCATTTCTGCGAATGAACTCATCGACATCCAATCCATCAATTGCCGGCGGACGCTTCACCCTTTTCTGCTTTCCATTTATGAATATGGTCATGTATTCCTTTTGTCTCGACAAGTGGGAAAAGCCGCGTGAATTTGCGATAGTCAAAAAACTTGCCGGTTACGAAAATAATCAGGGACTTCTCTTCCCGAAGTGGCATTACCAGGTTATCTGCCATAATCAGGAAGATGTATCGGCGAAAGAGGCATGGGAAGACTATAACCGGAGGGCGAGGATAGAACTCAACATCAAGGACCTGGATTACGACCACTTTACCACAAAGGTACCTACCGGGAAGTTCATGAGCAATTATGCCTACTTCTGGCACTGCACTCTGTCCTATAACCTTGCCCTTATCTTCAAGCAGTTTGTTCTCGCTGGAGAATGGAAGAAAATGAGGACATCGACACTGAGAAAGAAGATCATCAATGCCCCGGGAAGACTGGTAAACCGTTCCGGCAGGATGGTAATGCGTATGATTGCGGGTTTCCCCTATGTGGAGACATTTAAAATTATCAAAGAGCGATTGATATGGTTGTATCAAATGTTACGTCCGGCCTGCCTGTGCGCAGCACGCAGACAGGCACCGGCCTGATCGGCATCAGGATTGATTATGTCGCAAATAACAGGCGCCTTCACAGGCATCGATGGAAAGGTGTGCCTGAAACAATGTAATTAACTGTTATTACACAACATTGCTGGCCTTAACCGTCGTTGATGGCCGAATTTCCGGCAAATCAGGTGCCCTGATTTTGAAAAATGGGCGCGTAAATCGAAGGAGCGGTGTTATTTGAGTATTCGCTCTGGATTCAGGTTTAATTGTACCTCAGAAAGCTATCGCAAATCAGCTGCAACGTTTAGTTGTTGGGTGCATTTGCATTGTGTACGCCCGGCATGGGCGTGAACTTATGGGGTGAAAGTTCCCTATTTGGGAACCCTGCTAATGTGGCGAACATATTAACAAAAGTATTAGCTGAAGGCAAGAGCGGAATCCATGGCTTCTAACAAAAAGCAAAATTTTTGTTGACAGAATTAACTGGGCGTGCTAAATTTTAACCAAACGTTTAAATAAAAAGATAAACGGTTAAATAATCACAGGAGAGAGATTTGATTTATGGGTTCGTTAATAGAAGATATCAGGAAAGAGCAAATCATTAGTACAGCAATTACGACCATAGCTGACAAGGGTTTTATAAATACACCTCTTAGTGAGATAGCCAAAGAAGCTGGTATAAGTAAAGGGGTCATATCCTATTATTTCAAGAGTAAAGACGAGTTAGTCAAGAAGGTGATGGATAAAATTCTCTCTGACTCTAAAAAATATATTAATAAAGTTGTGGCTGGAGAAAAGACAGCTTCAGGCAAGATTACTGCTTATATCAGCGCGAGTTTTAATTATATGGAGGTCAATAAACAGCATTTTGATGCATTGGTCGATCTGTGGGGGAGCATCACTGCCCATGAAGAAAAGCTTAATTTCAACAAGAAGAATTATGACCCCTGTCGTCACTTTATTGAGGAGATAATTCGTGCGGGGATCAAATCTGGTGAATTTGTAAGTATAGATGTTCGTCTGGCAGCATCCCTCATACAGGCAGTAATAGATGGTGTTATGATTCAGTGGCTCTTTGATGAAAACGCAATAAACCTAAAAGATGCCCGGGATGAGGTGGCAAAAGTTTGGAAAGCCTACTTTTTTAAATAATTCAAAGGGATGAAACACAAAGGCTAAAAAAATTTTAGAAGGAGGATTTGTAAATGGAGATCCCAGAATTGGATTCATATTGGCAGTATGTGGAGTATTGGAGTTCGGTAGATCCGGATTTCCCGTCGTTAAGGGAAGGGGACAGAACAGTCTCAGCAAAGGATTTTGAGGATATGACGGATCAGCTGGCAAAGGCATTCATAAACCTCGGTGTTAAAAAAGGGGACAGGATAGTCACGATACTGCCCTGCGGTATAGATTATATCTTTACACTTATTGCAGCAGGGAAGATAGGCGTAATCCTTGTGCCTATGGATGTAAAGTTCAGGATTGCAGACTTAAAGAGGTTTTTGTCTCATGCCCGGCCAAAGGTGATAGTTGCCCTTCCAGGGTCAGGAGACCATGATATAATTGAGAGTCTCAATGCACTTGGCACAGAGTTTAATGAAACCAAAAAGATTCTGGTAGGTTCCTCAGAATTTGGGGAGTCCTTTGAATATCTATTAGAGGCATCATTTGACCTTGATGAAGGACTCAAGGCAGCCAAGCTTAATCAGGACAAAGATGATGGGGCTTTGGTAATCTTTTCAGGCGGAACAACAGGTGTACCCAAAGCAGCCTTGCTCTCACATGAGAATATGGCATTGATGTCATATATTGAGTTTGAGTGTTTTAAAGGGTGGCTTGGCCCCACTATAGGGGAGAGAAGAATCAAAACATTAGTAAATCTTCCCCCAAGCCATGTGGGAGGGACAATAGAATTTATTGGCACAGGGATTGTAGGTGGGCTGGAAATGATAGTCATGGATGACTGGAGTCCAACAATGACGTTAGAGGCAATTCAGCGGGAGAAGATATTGTTCATGGGCGGAGTGCCGACCATGTTTGCAATCACTCTATCCTTACCAGATCTTGACAAGTATGATCTCTCCTCGGTCAAGTTTGCAGTATTTTCCGGGGAAAAGGTGTCGGCAGAGCTTATCGGAGGAATAAGAGGCAAGATTGCTCCTATTGCGATTAATGGTTATGGAAGTACTGAAGCAGGATCCGAAGTAACCTTCACAGAACCTGATGATGATCCAGACAGGATCGCCCAGGGTTATGCAGGCAAACCCCTCCCAACAGTAAAGATAAGGATAGTTGATGATGATGACAATGAACTGCCCCAAGGAGAGATCGGCGAAGTAATTATCAGCGGACCACTTGCGATCAAATCATACTTCAACCAGCCTGAAGAGGATAAGGTAGGCTTTACTCCAGATGGATGGGTCAGGACAGGGGATTTAGGATATCTTACAGAAGATGGGGGGCTCTATATCCAGGGGAGGAAGAAGCAGATTATTCGGGTAGGCGGTTATACTGTTTTACCCACGGAAGTTGAGGAGGTTGCAATAAAGAGTCCAGATGTTGCGATGTCCGCTGCCATCGGTGTCTCAGACAAGATATATGGAGAGGTAATCTGGCTCTTTGTTACCCCGGAACCTGGAAGAAAAGTGGATGAGGGAAAGATTATCGCTCTATGCAAAAAAGAGCTTGCAAAATTTAAAGTCCCTAAAAAGGTAATCATAAGGGAGACTATTCCAATAACCAGGATAGGAAAGGCAGACAGGAAGGCACTGAGAAAAGAAGTTCTAGAATCTCTGGAAAACAATAATAGTCTTTAAGAAGGCCGCACCTATTGAGAAGGCGGCCCGTGGAGGTAAGATGATGCAATTGGAGAACATACTCTATTACAAGAAGGATGGTATTGCAGTAATTAGTTTCAATAGGCCTAAGGTGCTCAATGCGCAGAACAGGCAACTTGTCAGTGACTTTCTCGCGGCACTTAAACAAGCAGAGGCGGATCCAGAAGTCAGAGCAGTTATTGTCAAGGGAGAAGGCAGGGCCTTTTGTTCTGGGGACGACCTCTCGGAGGAGCATCAAATCACTACTATAGAGGAAGGACTGATGCTTATTGAAACCCTGCAGGATACCACCAGGACTATACTGAAGATGAAAAAACCTGTAATTGCAGCAGTTCATGGGTATGCTCTTGGAGCTGGGTGTGAATGGTGTATGAATTGCGATATCAGGATAGCTGCCAAGGGAACAAAGTTTGGATTCCCTGAAACAGGTGTTGGTATGACAGTGACCAATGCGGGAACCAAACTGTTGCCCATTTTAATAGGGTTAGGAAGAGCCAAGGAGATGGTCTTTACAACCGAAATGATTGATGCAGAACAGGCTGAAAAGTGGGGGTTGGTCAACAAGGTAGTCCCTTTGGAGGAATTAGATAAGACAGCCCTTGATATGGCAGATAAGATTGCTCAAAACTCTTCTTTTGCAGTTGCACTTTCTAAAAAGGCCTTAAATCAGGGTGTATATCAGGGATTCGAGGAGACACTTGAGCAGGAAGCTAAGGATATAGCCCTTGTCATCCAGACCCTGGAAGCAACCGAGCGTTCAAGGACTGCTCTTGAAAAGACAAAAAAGACGAGGAAAGGAGGGAGAAAAGAATGATAATAGATTTTCGTATGGTTCCACCGATTAGAGAGTACATAGATCCTGAAGAGGCAATAAGGAGGCTTCCAAATAGCTATATGAAGGGCTACCTGGGAGCATATGAAGAGGCAACCATGTTGGTAGAGATAACTGTTGATGACCTCATCCGTGGTATGGAAGAGGGTGGTGTTGATAAAGCGGTTTTGCAGGGAGAATGGGCATATGGTGATTATCGTAAGCTAAATGATGCTGTGTATAGAATAGTGAAAGCACATCCAGATAAGTTTGTCGCTGGGTTTCTTTGTTTAAATCCGCTTGAAGATGATGATATGGACAAGGTTGTTGAGGAAGGAGTAAAAGAGAAGGGCTTTAAGGGTGTAAACATTCAACCCTGGGCGTACCGAGTTAAGTGCAATGATAAGAGGTTTTATCCAGTATATGAAAAGTGTCTTGAATTGGATATTCCAGTCACAATTCATTCATCAATCAACTTCACAACAAACCGTACCATAGACTATGGAAGACCTCTATATCTTGATGAGGTAGCATGTGATTTTCCTGATCTTACTATTGTGGCTAATCATGGTGGATGGCCTTGGGTCACTGAGATGGTGGCAGTTGCCTGGAAACACCCTAATGTCTATATCGAGATAGGCGCGGTCTCGCCAAAATACATTGGCAGGCCAGGGACTGGTTGGGAGCCTTTAATGGTTTATGGCAACTCCCTTCTTCAGGATAAGATATTATTTGCTACAGACGATATGCTACCTGCAAAGAGGTGTGTTGAGGAACTAAAGGCCTTGCCTTTGAAGGATGCTGTTAAGGAAAAGTGGCTTGGGGGCAATGCCGCACATCTGCTGGGCATAAGCTGATCAGAGAGCATCCCATAGCTCAAGATAAATTGAAGGCAATTCAACTTATCAATGAAGTTACCCGAGAAGTTTCGGGAAGAAATCATTAGGGACTGCTGCTGGTTCAGGGGTACCCTATAAAGGAGGTTTAATATGTCAGCAAAATTAGAGAGGTCTTTATCTTTGGCTGGGTGTGTTGGGGTTATCGTGGGGCTGGTAATCGGCGCATCAATCTTTGTCCTTATCCCCATTTTTGCCGGGATGACGGGACCAAGTCTTTACTTGGCATATGTACTATCAGTGGTACCCGCCATATTTGCTGGTCTTTATCTCATGCAATTAGGCGGGGCACTACCTGTTACTGGAGCTAACTATACTGCTGTTACCAGGTGGATCTCCCCGGCAGCTGGAGTTGCTATATCAATAGCAGGTATAATCGCTATGATCGGCACCAATTGCATAGCTGCATGGGGATTCGCTGAATACATTGCTTCGTATTTCCCGAACATTTCAGTACTGGGGGTTGCAATTGGCGTAGTAGTGTTTTTCGGCGTTATTAACTGGATGGGAGTAAAGATATTTGAATGGACCCAGGTCTTGATGGTTGTTCTTCTCATCCTGGCAATGTTTATCTTTGGTATAACCGGTCTGTTCCACATACAACCAGAAATCCAAGCCCCTCTCTTTCCAAAGGGGATAGGATCATTCTTTATGGTTGTTGCTGTAGCCACGTTTTCATGGGCTGGTTTTATAGCTATAACCGAGGTTGCAGGAGAGGTGAAAAATCCAAAGCGCAATATCCCTGTGGCACTCATTGTCTCCCTGATTATCGTTTTGATTATTTATGTGTTGCAGACTTATGTGCTTACAGGCACCCTGCTGTGGAGCAAGGCAGGTGAGATAGGTCCTACTGCTGTTCTTGTTGCCGCCAGAAATTTCCTTCCCGAATGGGTGGTGGCTTACATTGCTATAGCAGCGCTACTTGCAATGGCAACAACAATAAATTCGATTATGCTCATGGGTACGCGTGAGGCATTTGCCTTGAGCAGGGATCAGGTAATGCCGGATTTCTTCAATAGGGTACATAGCAGGTTTAAAACACCATATCTAACAATATTTTTGATAACAGTCCTCTCTGTGGTTGGGGTAATATTTGCAGCTGGCTTAGAGAAGTATGCATTGATGGTGGTATTTGCCCTGATGATTATCCAGGGTTTTGGGGCTACAGCCGTATGGCTGATGCCAAAGCGTGCCCCTGATCTTTATGAAAAGGCATCATTCAGGTTTTCTCCATTCTGGCGGTGGTTTACCTGGATAGGCTGTGTTCTGTGCTTTTCTTTCATCTTTTTATTTGGGTTGCTGGCAGATTTAAAGACAGGACTTGTCTTTTTTGGAATTATGCTCTTCGGGATTGTGTACTGGTACTGGAGGAAATCTTATCTTCAAAAACAAGGGATAGATATAGAAGCGAGATTGAGGGAATTTAATGAAGAGATAGTATTGGAAATAGAAGAGGGTTAATCCTTTTCAAGGAGAATAGGATAGCGATGAAAAAGACGGAAATCAAAAATTCGATGTTACCTTCTTTGGGTTTCCCCTGGGCCCTGCATATTAGTGATGTAACCCAGTGGTTATTTATATCCGGCATTCCTCCAATGGATAAGGCAGGTAAGGTTGTAAACCACGGTGATGCCGTTGCTCAGTTCCAGTACGAGATGGAGAGGATGAAAGAGATATTGACAGAAGCAGGCATGAAGCTTGAAGATATAATGTCACTCACGATTACAGTGACCGAAAAGGTGGATCTATATGGCGAGTGGGGGAAATTCGCTGATGCTTACTTGGGATATTTTCCTGATACACCCGGGCCAGCAGGAGGAACGCTGCGGATGGTAAGGGGCCTTTCCCACCCCAAGATGCTTATTGAAATAGAGGCCATAGCAGCGAAGTAGACAATAAATTTATCGAAGGAGGAATACTATGCGAGAATGGCTGGAATTAAGTGATGAACTTGGGCCTGAGAAGATTTTTCATGTGTATGACCCAAAAGTCGGAATGAAAGGCGTTGTAGTTGTTGATACCACATCTATGGGAGTGGCTGGAGGGGGCACGCGTATGCTTCTGGACATAACCACAAAGGAGATATTCGAGCTTGCCAGGGCAATGACGTACAAGTTTGCCATGCTTGACTTCCCCATAGGTGGTTCTAAGGCGGGAATTTGGGCTGATCCAGGGATATTCGGGGCTCAGCGTCAGGACATATTGAAGGCCTTTGGGAATGCGATCAAGCCTTTACTTGAAAGTGGGGTCACTGTAGCGGCTGATATCGGGACTGATGTCGAAGATGTTGCAACCATTTATGAAGGTGCTGGTGTCCCTTTGCAGACTACAGGCCTATCGCTTGAAGAAATAGACGGGGAACCCCTTGAGAATCATGCAACGGGTTATGGCGTGGTCGTAGCGGCTAAGGCGGCCTGTGATTTTGCTGATAGGGATATTAAAGGGGTCACAGTTGCCATCGAGGGTTTCGGTAAGGTAGGTGGCGGTGTAGCCCGCTATATGGCAGAAGAAGGTGCCAAGGTGGTTGCGATATCAACGATCGAGGGCACACTCTATAATAGTGACGGTTTAGATGTAAACAAACTATTGGTCATGCGCAAGGAATTTGGAGACAGAGTTGTCAAGGAATACAAAGGTGCCCGGCTTCTTGATAAAGGGGAGATATACTTTTTGCCTGTTGATATTCTTATACCCGGGGCGCGGCCCTATGTGATTGACAAAAGTAATGCGGATCGAATCCAGGCAAAGGTGATCTCCAGTATTGCCAACGTTCCTATTACCGATGAGGCAGAAGATATATTATTTAACAGAAAGATACTCTCTGTCCCTGATTTTATTTCAAATGCCGGCGGGGTCTTGGTTGCACTCGTTGACATACTGGGAGGGACAGCAGACGATGTATTCAGAGCATTACGGGAACTCATCGGATCAAACACTCGTGATATTATTACTGACGCTTACAAACAAGGGATTAATCCCCGGGCCCTAGCGGTAAAAAGAGTCACGGAGAAGGTGCTAAAGGCGCGGGAAGGGAAGGAGCCGGTCCCTACATTTGAAGAATTGCTCAAACTTGCCAGGCAGCGTCTCAAGATGTAAGCGCAATTTTACAGGAGGTTATTACTTATGAGTTTTGTCAGGAGTTTGAAGTGCATAGATTGTGGGAGGCAGTATTCACCAGGAGATTCAGTTTCTATATGTACACAGTGTAGCGAGAAAGGATTAGGGTTTGGTCTCCTTGATCCGGTCTATGACTATGATAAGATTGGTGAGAAATTAAATAGAGATACCTTGCAAGACAGAAAACCATCTCTCTGGAAATACAAGGAATTTCTGCCCATCTCAGATGAGTCAAAGATAGTCTCTTTGCAGGAGGGTGGGACGCCCCTGATTAAATGTGAGAACCTCTCGCACGAGATTGGGATTAAAAATCTATATATAAAGAATGAAACCGTAAACCCCACATTTAGTTTTAAAGACCGTGCCTTTACGGTCATTATTTCAAGGGCCCTCGAACAGGGGGCAAATATTGTCGCAGCTGTCTCAGATGGAAACGCAGGGTCCTCTGCAGCGGCATACAGCGCAAAGGCAGGGATTAAATGCTATGTCTTCACCCCGTCGTTTGCCGTTAGTTCTAAGATAATCCAGATGACTATGTATGGGGCAAAGGTGTTTTCTGTCAAGGGTTCTCTTATTGACGCCGGGATGCTGGTTATAGAGGCATGCGAGAAGTATGGGTGGTTTAATATAACTACAGCCAAGGTTCTCAATCCTTATCAAACTGAGGGACACAAGACATTGGCCTATGAGATTTGTGAGCAACTTGGGTGGAAATCTCCGGACTGGGTCATATCTCCTGTTGCTAGCGGTGACAGCCTGGGTGCAATATGGAAAGGGTTTAAGGAATTTCATGCCCTTGGGTTTATCAAAGGTCTTCCGCGCATAGCAGCCGTTCAAGGGCAAGGAGCCGAACCATTAGTCAGGGCCTTTAAAGAAGGCAAGCAGTTTTTCGAGGTAGAGCAATTTGAACCTGAGACGATTGCAGATGCCTTGTGTATAGGTATGGTTTTAGGTTCATGGCCGCTTAACACCCTTAAGGAATCAAATGGTAATGCTGTTGCAGTCTCAGATGAGGAGATCCTAAAGGCACAAAGGTTATTAGCAACCAAAGAGGGAATATTTGTTGAACCCTCTTCAGCCACTACTATTGCTGGGTTAAGAAGACTAATAAACCAGGGAATAATAGATAAAGATGAGACCGTGGTTTGTGTGGTTACTGGATCAGGTCTCAAGGTCCTGGATGTAGCCATGGACATGTGTGCCAAACCAGTCCAAATCGAACCCAGCATGAGTGAATTAGAAAAGGTGCTTTAGTTGCTATATCTGGTCTGGGCTTAGATAGAGTATAATGTTGCAGGGGAGAATGAAAGACTTATGTTTTGGATATCCTGGCACAAAATCTGTGGCAAGTTCTTAGATCTAATCTGGATATATTTATGGAAGGTGGGTCAAAGTTAGTTGAAAATTGGGGTAGCGGCTCCTAAAATGGTTTTAATTTTAAGATATTAAGAAGCCATTTGAAAGGAGGAGTCGCTGATGAAGGTCAAAAAGGAGCTTTCACTGATTAACGAATCGGCTGTACGCAGCCTTGAAGAAGGGTTGGAGGAGACATTGACATTTCACAGACTGGGGCTGTTTGAGAAGCTGGACAAGAGCCTCAAGACGAGCAACTCAATAGAGTCAGTCATGTTCCTGGTCGAACAGAGGACTCATAAAGTCGATTACTGGAAAAACAGCAACCAAAAGCAAAAATGGTTGGCCACAGCACTCTTAGAGATCGAACCCAGGCTCAACAGGATCAGAGGTTACAGATACCTACCTGAACTCAGAGCAGCAATACAAAGGAAGCTTGGAATAATCTCAAAGCAGGAGATGGCCGCATGAAGAAAATTGGAGTCGCTACTAAATGTCAACTAAAAAAGGGATTGACTCTATTTATTTTACTATCAGTTTATATGAAAACAGTGAACAGTGTTATTCATGAAAAAACAATCTTTTTATGTTTTCCGCCTCTAGTGGATGGCCGAAGAAGCCATGGGAGTTTATATAAAGAAAGTTTTTCAGGTAATTTATGGAACCAGGAGGTATAGGATGAGAATTTTTGGACCCAATGAATTGCTAGAAGATGTAGTTAAAAAGGATCTATGTATTGGATGTGGGGCGTGTATCTATCTATGTCCATATTTCAGGTCCTACATGGGCAAGACAGCAATGTTGTTTCCCTGCACACTCACCGAGGGCAGATGCTGGGCATATTGTCCAAAGACCGAGGTGGATCTTGATGACTTATCAAAGAGATTTTTTGACAGGCCGTATGATGGGGATCCTCTGGGATTTCATGGTTCAGTAAAGATATCCAGGGCAGGTAGCAAGTTTGGCACTGGCTCTTTTCAGGCAGGTGGGACTGTATCTGCACTGATGAGCTTTGCCCTGAACAAGGGATATATAGATGCGGCAGTGCTTACAGATAGGGATGGAATATTACCAGTGCCACGATTGGTCACAGACCCTGATGATGTCTTAAGATGCTCTTGTTCCAAGTATACAGCTTCACCAACGCTTTCTGCACTTAATCAGGCCATCAAGGAAGGATATAATCACATAGGTGTAGTAGCCACCCCATGTCAGGGACTTGCCATAGCCAAGATGCGATCCAATCCTACCAGGATAGATGATTTTACTGATCCTGTTGGTCTTGTGGTGGGTTTGTTTTGCACATGGGCCCTTGATTTCAGGGCGTTTGACGCCTTTATCTCAGAGCGGATAGATGTGGATAAGATTACAAAGGTGAACATCCCCCCCCCACCTGCAGAGATAATGGAGATATATACTACAGATGGAAAGCAAGAGATTCCTTTGGATGAGATAAGAAAATTGGTGCCTGATACCTGCAGCTATTGCATAGATATGACCTCTGAGTTTTCTGATATATCGGTAGGAGTCCTGGAAGGCCGTCCTGATATGAATACTATTATTGTAAGGACAAAGAGGGGGCAAGATATTGTGGATGAAGCTGAGAAAGAAGGGTTTTTAGTCCTTGATGATATACCTGAAGAGAATTTGGAACATCTTATGTGGGCTGCGAATAATAAGAAGAAAAGGGCTTTGATAAAGGCAGAAGAGGATGGCTTAATAAATACAAACCAAGAAGATAAAAGATCTTATCTCAGACTAAACCCTGAAGCACTAAAAAATATAGTTGCCTAAAGATATGGAGGGAAAGATGTCATACTTGATAGATAACAATGAAGGAGCCAGGTATTTGCTTATGGGGAATGAATCCATTGTCCGTGGGGCATTAGAGGCTGGAGTAAAGGTTGCAGCTGGATATCCAGGCACCCCTTCTTCGGAGATTATAGAAAGTCTTTCCAAGGTAGGCAAGGAGATGGATATATATGTAGAGTGGTCGGTAAATGAAAAGGTGGCCATGGAGGTGGCTGCAGCAGGGTCCTTTGCCGGCCTTAGATCATTGTGTGCTATGAAACAAAATGGCGTGAATGTGGCCTCTGACTTTTTGTTACACTTGGCTGGTTCAGGTACCCGGGCAGGGATGGTCATTGTCCCATGTGATGACCCAGGGGCGTTGTCCAGTGTTAATGAGGGCGAGTCTCGATATTTTGCCAGGTTAGTCGAGATACCTCTTCTTGAACCAGGAGATTTTCAAGAGGCCAAGGATATGGCCAAATGGGCATTTGAACTCTCTGAGGAGCTCAGGCAGATCGTAATGCTTCGCAGCGTAACCCGCATGTCTCATGCCAGCGGAAATGTAGTGTTTGGTAAGCTTCCTGTCTCCGATGTACATGCTGAGTTTAAGTGTGACGGGTTTGTGCTTGATCCTATGGAGGGCATAATGACAAGTGCCCCTGTAGATTACAGGCATACCCAGCAGCAGGAAAAGCTAAACAAGGCCAGAGAGATTTTTGAGGACTGTCCTTTTAATACATATGATGGTCCGGATAGCCCAGAGCTTTTGATCATCACAAGCAGCGCATGTACCCTTTACAGCAGAGAGGCCATTAGCATACTTGGTCTTAAAGATCGGGTGGGTTTATTAAAATTAGGGACTACATGGCCACTACCACCTAAACTGCTTAAGAAATATCTGTCGATGACAGATAGGATCATGATAGTAGAAGAAGTCCTGCCATTTTTGGAAGAGAATGTAAAGATACTTGCAGCTGAGATGGCCCCTGAGATCGGGGTAAAGACATTTTATGGTAAGAATGATGGCAAGATCCCTATGGTGGGAGAGCTAAACCCTGATATCGTAGTTAATGCCATAGCCCAAACCCTGGGCATTGATTATAAGGCCATGCCTGATGAATATGCAAATAAGGCTCAAGGGGTAGCTATGGCCGGAACGCCATCTAGAGAGTTGACCTTCTGCCCCGGGTGTCCGCACAGGGCATCATTCTGGAGTATCCATAATGCACTTGAGCTAGATGGCCGTAAGGGTTTTGTCTGCGGAGATATTGGATGTTATACACTGGCCATATTGCCATGTGGTTTTTCTTCCTTGAAGACCACCCATTCAATGGGCTCCGGGACTGGCATTGCCAGTGGTTTTGGGAAGTTGGGTGGGTTTGGTTTTGATCAACCAATACTGTCGGTTTGTGGTGACTCCACATTTTTCCATACAGGTATATCAGCCCTTGTTAATGCTGTACACCACAGTTCAAACTTTACCATGGTAATATTGGATAATAGTGGCACTGCCATGACAGGATTTCAACCCCATCCAGGTCTGAAAGTAAATGCTTTAGGCGACGAGGTGCCCAGTATAGATATTGAGGAGGTATGCAGGGCCCTCGGTGCAAGGGTAGAGGTGAGAGACCCGTTTGATCTAGAGGAGACACGAAAAACCATTAATCAGCTAATAGAGGATAAACAAGGCGTGAATGTCCTTATACTACGGCAGATATGTGCCTTGAGTCCTGAGAAAAAGGGCAAAAAGAAATATGAGATGACAATTGATGAGGAGATATGCCTTGGTGAGAATTGTGGGTGCAACAGGGTCTGCACACGTATATTTCGTTGTCCAGGTCTTGTCTGGGACAAAGAAAAAGAGGTCACCAGAATTGATGAAGTCATATGTACAGGCTGTGGTGTTTGTGCAGACATCTGCCCTGCAGGGGCTATAAAGAAAAGCTCTGTCCTAAAGGAGGTAGCATAGACTATGGGTAATATACAATTGTCAAAGGATCCATATAATATAATCATTACTGGTGTAGGTGGCCAGGGAAATGTCATGGCATCCAGGGTGTTAGCGAATATGCTAGTGAAAAAAGGATATTGTGTGACCATAGGTGAGAGCTTCGGAGCATCTCAGAGGGGTGGATCTGTTATGAGCCACTTAAGGGTCTCTCGGAGTTCTATCTGGAGCCCTCAAATACCTAGGGGCAGGGCTGATGTAGTAATAGCCCTAGAGCCTGTAGAGGCAATCAGGGTCTTGAAGGACTATGGTAATCCTGAAGTTAAGATATTAAGCAATACGCGCGCGATTTCTCCAGTAGGTGTTATTGCCGGAGAACTGGATTACCCCTCAATGGAGGAGATCAAAAAATCGGTCAAGGAGTTGGCATCAGATGTATGGTTTATCGATGCAACGGATGAAGGCCTGAGGTTGGGCAACCCCATTTTAGGAAATATTATTATGCTGGGGGCACTTTCTGGTGTTGGTGTACTTCCTATGGACAGGGAAGGTTTTAAAGGAGTGATCTCAAGAAGCATACCCGAGGATAAAATTGACATAAATCTTAAGGCCTATGATATGGGTGAACAGATGGTAAGGGTATAAGAGAACAGTTCCTTGGGACACAAGAGGTTATCCAAGGAGGTATTTCATGAAAAGGGTGTCTATTCCGTCAAGGCTCTGAGGCAATTTAATAACTCAAACTGTCTAAAATCTCACCAATTTTCAACCCACACTTTTTCATTTCAACCCACAACAGGGTCGATTCTCTGATCAAAAATTACTCAATATTTTTTTGTTTTTTTATGCATCATTTGCTGGCGTCCCCACATCTGTTCTGATATATAATTTTCATGTTTGTTATCACCATCCAGTAACAGAGCTAAAATCGCCATTTTAATTGGAGCCACTGGTTTCAAATGGCGCACCTCAGCATGACGGTTTAGGAGAAGAACCGCAAGCTCCCCTGAAGAATATTGTCCCCGATTTCCTGTCATTCCCGAGCGAAAATCACCTTATTGCCTTTATCTGGTACTGTCAACTTTTTTGTGGGAACACGCCTGAAAGCACGCCTAAAAACAGGAAACTGTTTGATGAAGTGTGGGATGTAATGAGGTCGTATAAAGAAAAAATAGTCGCTGTCACTATTTTTTTCACTATTTTTTCTAATATTTGTTTTTTAAATAAATTACCACTTCTTTCAGCTCTTTGTATTCTTTTATGACATCTATCGCTGTACCTTCCTCCACCCAAGGATAAGAAAGACGCTTTTGTATTTCTAACAAGAATGTTAATGGAAGATCAGGTAGGCTTAGCATAGCACCGATGAATATGTTGTGATGTTTTATTTTGAGCTCTCCATTTGACTTGTTATCAAATTCCCAATCATAAAAACCAGTTCCAACCAGTATGTGATTATTCCCTTTATCCCTCATCAAGACTAACCATCTCTGCTTAGAGATGATAAGGTCTTCAATGCGTGGGAACACTCTGGATAAATAATAAGTATTTACATTATCGTATTTTTTGTTGAATTCTGCCGACAGTATTTGTGCTATTTCTTTGTTACCACAAATTTCGGGTGGAAAAGAAACAGAGTTTGATCTTATTTCAAACGTAACCCTTGCATTTGATTTATATATTTCTTCAAGGAGCTCAAAGTGGTTTTGGTCTTTTCCTGTGATATATTTTTCGAGAATTTTTTCAGCTGCAGTTATCAACATTTTTTTCATCATTTACCAGAGCCTGTGACCAAACCAGAGGTTCAGGCCAGCCGTGCTTTTGCGCAACCTGCGGCACAGTAAAACCTTTCAATAAATCGGCATTTACGCTTTTTGCCACTTGTGGCATTTGTAGTAAATAGCGCGATATCCTCTGCTGGGTCACTCCCAGTCTTTTTTCGATCCGCTGCAAGAGCATGGTTATGCAAACGCTAATTTCGCTATTCTTTACCTACCACAACATAGGGGCGAATCTTTTCAAGTCTTTTTGAACCAAACCCCTTCGCTTTGAGCAAATCATCTACAGTTTTATAGGGCCGCCCAGCTATAATTGCTTCAGCAAGAACGGGGCCGATTCCTTTGATAAGCATAAGTTTTTCTTTGCCGACAGTGTTTAGGTCAAGTAAGCCACCTGAAAATCCGGCGGTTTTTACCTGACTTTGTATGTCCTTTAATTCCTGGTCCTCACTTCGTTGTTCTGCGCGTAATTCTGCAATTCGTTCCGGATCACTTTCCGACCAAATGCCGATACGTTTCAACATGGCCGAAGTTTCTAAATCGCGAAGTCTTTCAATCATTTCATCACGTGGTATGCCATTGGGCGTCTTCCTGCCAATACCGTGAGTACGAGCAAGGCCGTTTTTAACAAGCAGACTCGCCAAGTCATCCCCATCAGCTGTAATGATAAACCCGTATACACGGCCTTTGGCTGACCTTCCCAGGGCGCTTGCAAAGGCTGTATGAACAGTGAAGGGTTTAGCAAGGATGCGTTCAACAAAAGTTTTTGCTTCATTACCAAAATGAATGGTGCGTGTGGCGCGGGATAGTCCAAAATATCGTGTTTGCTCCCTTAGCCGCTGCGCATCACTCTTAGAACTGGCAGAAGTTTCAGGACAGTCAACGAAATAAAGCCTTACGTGAAAAGATTTTTCACCGGCTTCCGCAAAGAAGCTGTCTCCATCAATTGCTAAATTATTCACCAAACTTACATTGGAAAACCTCTGCAAATCAGCAGCATATGATGTAAGACTGCCTCCAAATATTAGCATTGCCGGCAGGAACAAAATTCCGGTCAGCAATTTTTTACTAAATCTATTCATAATAACTCCATATTGATTGTTTGCATAACGACAGGCTGATAAGTGGTTGGGAGAAACAGCCAGGTTTCCCCCCGCCCATCTTCATCAGCAAGTTTATAACCTCAGTACATATTATCCTGTTTGGACTTGAAGAGCGTGTACCTCACCATCAAGCCGGTCCTCAAGCAAATCCTCTGTTACTTCAAGATCATGACGTGTCTGGAGATTTAGCCAAAACTGAGGTGACATGTCGAAAAACCGTCCCAAACGAAGTGCAGTATCTGCAGTAATGGATCTTTTCCCATGCACAATTTCGTTTATGCGCCTTGGTGGCACACTTATATTCTTGGCCAGCCGGTATTGACTGATCCCCATGGGCTCTAAAAATTCCTCCATAAGAATTTCACCCGGATGGATAGGGGGAAGTTTTTTGTTTTTCATATGATTCTCATAGGACTATAGGGCTATAACATTGATAAAATAGTCGCTGACACTATTTTATCAGCGGTCGAAATGACATTTTTCGATTGGCACGACACTATGAGTGGGCTTTTTCGAGATGTTGAGAGATAAGTACCTTGATCAAAGACTGGCGGGGGACGCCGAGCCTTTTGGCTTCCCTGTCCAGGGAATGAATCATCCAGAGGGGAAAGTCCACATTGACCCGCTTCTGCTCTTGCGCCGGACGGCGTGCCTTCGACAGGTCCAGATACTTTGTGATCTCTTCACCTGAATCAAATTTCTTGTCGAACTCGTTAGCCTTCATAAAGCTCAATCTCCTCTTTCCTGGATCGACGAACCGAGATAATTCGAATGTGCTCGTCGCGCCGGGTAATGATTCCCGACCAGTGTTTACCATCGATTTTGCCGACGACCACACAGCGCGATTCATCGGTTGTACGAGCCGGGATTTCAAGCAGATCCAGGTCATCCCAAAGGGCCTGTGCCTCGGTAAAGTTGACCCCGTGCTTTTGCTTGTTTGAATCACTCTTTTTCTGGTCGAACTCAAATTCCATGGTATAGATACTATACCGATCAGGCATAGTTTGTCAACCATGGGTTTTGACGCCTGACAACGCGCCTGAAAGCACCCCTAAAAACAGGAAACTGTTTGATGAAGTGTGGGATGTAATGAGGTCGTATAAAGAAAAAATAGTCGCTGTCACTATTTTTCTGATGAAGTGCAGCTATTAGTCAAAAATAAATCCATCCCCTTTCCCCCCATTTTGTAGGAACAAAGCAACGGAAAAATTGTTCGACAGCAGCTCATATGTGTTAGATTTGTTTTTCGTTATCAGCCAGCAAGAGTCAAGAGCAGACTTGACCCCTTACTTTTTTACCTTTTTTACCCTGCGTCCAACGCCGAAGGCGCGAAGTTGATTGGCCTGTTAAGTTTCATCTTGTACACGTGCCAAGGGCAATTTATCAATAATTCTAGGCTCTATCTCCATTCTCATCTCGAAAACCCTTTCTTGAAGTTGATAGGCCATAGTTGATAGTTTTCCCATCACCTCGGGCAACAGGGGTATCGCATAAGGGCTGGCATTTGTTGGGAGTAAAATTTTACGATGTCCAAGATCAAGAGCTTGAGGGATAACATTGTTTGCGTCCGCATCAGAATGAGCCATCATAGTATCCCTGTCCTTTAGCACTTGTTGATGAATTTTCATTTGTTCATCATCAAACCCAGAAAGAATATCTTCGGGCAAAGTTTTTAAAGCCAATTGTCCTCTGCTGACTTTAAAGGGCCGTGAATATGCAATGATTACCGCTAGGTTCAACGCGTGTACCATGGTACGATTTTCAGGGTATTTTTCGTAGTACTTGTCTTCTATCAGTACGGACGCTACTTCGTATGCCTGTTTAAAGTCGTTGTAAGCTAAGAGCAATCGGTTGAATAACCTAAATTCCTCCTCATCGACATCTATCTCAATATACTCAGTCATATATCTGCTCGATCAATGAAACTTAACGTTGCTTTTCAGCGGCGCGGCTTTTTGCGTCCGCTACAAAAGCTTTGATATTTTCTTGTTACCGGAACTATCGACTTCATATTTTTCAACAATGACTTGTGGTGGGATAGCTCCACAGTCTACAGCTCGAATTGATACCTCAAATTCAGCTGGGTAAAGTGGATCAGGGAATTCTCTACTTACGATCCCATATTTTTCGAATAAATTTGGATCAAGAACATATACCCAACCCTCCTCAGAAAATTTTGATGTCGCAAAAACAACAGCTAAAGAAGCTTTCTTTGTTGTTGAAATAAAACACCCATCATACAAGGACGTTTCAATTTGTTGAGCTCTTGCAGCATTATCTTCAGATTCACCATACGTAAATGTTCCATCATATCTTATCTTACCATCATGGAGGGGAACAATTTGCGATTTATTTCCATTCGGAAATAGTTGTCCATTCAATGCTAAATCTTTTTGTTTTGATACGCCTCTGTAGAGTAAAGACAAAGTATTGCCTCTGTGAAATATAACGTAGAGTTGAGTGGCTGGGCAACGATAACCGAAAAACCATGATAAAGGCAAAAGCTATCGGTCAAATACTGCCTTTCAAAAAGCGGCATGACCTGCCCAGTCCATCTCAAGCGCCGTGTTCCTTTTTATTATAATAATTCTCTGATAACCATTTATGCAAATATCCATGGTTATCATCTGCAACGATAAACTCTCCAGTTGGTAAAATTACACATTGAAGATTGTATGTTATTAAATAGATCGTGTTGTTGTGGATTGCCACAAATCTTGTTTTTAAAAGTTGTTCCTGAATGTCTGGAGCTTCCTTTTTTGCCTGATTAAAAAAATTACTATCAATATCAATCGGCTTTTTACAAAGCCGGCTAAAGACTATGTGCGCTTCTTTCGAAACAAATTCCGGTTGCCACTTCGTAAAATTGTTTTCCAAATTTAATTTTTCGGGATCAAATGAATGATAAGTATATTCCCACTCCATTTTCTCCTCTGCTTTGATCAATTTAGCACCTAAAAAATATTTTAAGGGTTCTTGCTCGTCATCTTCTGTGAAATCAAAATTAGCGTATCTTTTTAATTTACTAAATATTATCTCGGTGAGAATTTTTAAATTATGTCCAGTTGATGACACAAAAAACTCTAAGAAATTATTTTCAATAATAGGAACATATGGTTCACCGTTTAATTTGGTTAAACAATTATCCCCGCAAATAACTAAATCAGGTAAGCTGAAAGGGCCAAACCCCTTTGTCTTAGGGTTTGATGAAATAAACGATGCAAATTTATCACGCAACGATTTTTCTGAAGAAAAACCATTATATCCAATTACAATGCGTAAAGGCATTATGAATTGTGAGACGAGGCCATGATATATCATTTCTAAAAAATCATCATTTAGGCTCTTAACATCATTCCGACTTTTAATAAAAATACCTGTGATCTTTGCGAAGTTTGTATAGATTATATCAACATGCTTTGCTGGAATAGACTCATGGTCACATATAAGACCGTTTACTTCCAATAGATGTTGATGTGAATCTTCTAATTCATTTGTGAATAAATTTTTCTTTATTTCTATAACAGCTATTACTTTTTGGATTTCATAAATATATTCATCAGTAGTTCCTGGAACTAAATCGCCCTCACCAAAACAAATCATACAGTCAATTTGACCAGATAATTGGTTTTTTGAATTCTTAATGAATCCAGAGATGACTTTGATATTCAAATCGTCAGGGATGACACGATCAAGGGCTTTGATGGTGAGTCCCTCATATTGTTTTCCTATAGTTGGTGCATGGGTGATCTGAACTTCAAACTCATTAATTTTCTTTTTTTCGAATTTGATAATTTCTGTTATTATCTGAGATGCTAGTTTTATAATCATTGAATTGTCCGTGTATTTTGGGCCATAACCATTGATTGACAGGCAAATTTGCCTTGATATGACGATATTGAGGGTATTTTCGGGCTAATTTGCCTTGCTCTATTATCTTAAATTTTCTTACTACTCTTACCGATAAGGGACTTATATTTCCTGTGATTTATTTCCCTCCAGCGATCCTGATTTCGTCTTCTGTCAATTCATATAATTCATAAACCAGTCGATCAATTTGACGGTCTGTGGTTTCGATTTGGCGCTGGAGAACGGTTTTTGTTTGAGGCGTTTTGGCTTCGGCCAGTTGTTTGTTGAGATCAAGCATCTGGTCGACGAGCTCGACCATCCGGTCGTGGCGGGTCTTGTCGGCGTGATCGGAGAAGTTGATGGTGCGGATGGGGAGTTTGCCAACATACTGTTTTGTACATGTTATCCATCCCCCCCGGAATCGATTACTAATGAATTTCAAATACCAAAACAGTAGTCTTGAATTTAAAATTCCCAAAACGTATCTGGGTAACAACCGTCTATTATTTATTGTGATACTAAATCCCCCGCTTGCCATTAGGCAGTAATCTTCTCGATTCCCCGGCAAATCGGCCAACAATCCCTTATGAGCAAGCAATGGCACTATCATTTGAGCAGTATCATGAACAGATAGATTTCTCGGGGCACTAAAACCATACCAAGCTTTGTACTGCTTTCTTTGTTCAAGTTCCTTCTTATGTGAGTAGAGATACTGAAAGGCTTGAGGATAAATGGTTTTGAATTCAGCTTCTGATAGAAGCTGAAAGTTATTCGTGTGCTTACAATAGGGGAAAATGATAACTTTTTCACTTTTGGGTGTAAAGTGATAACGAGTAAAATCAGTAGCGAACAGAGGAATTCTTAAAATATTATCCTCAATTTCGATTTCCTCACCATCCCACGTTAAGTACGTATTTGGTAATGATGTGCGTTGTAACATGAAAATTTTATCATTGCCACTGCTTGACCCACGGCCTATTGCTGCTGGCAATTCCAGTAGAGGAATACTGCTTTGTTTCAGTTTTGTGAACAAGTTTGTTTCTGATGAAGACATAAATAACCAAGGTTTTTCCGAAAGTAAATCAGAGGGATGCATTTCAAACCCTAATTTGGCTGTCAAAATTTTCGGTGAAGGTGCAACTTGAGTATACTCAAAGGATGCTAACGGACTGCCTGATAAAAACAGTAAACAGGTGTAGGTTGTGGCTTTCGCAAATACCTGTTCGTGTCCAAAATCCACAAGACATGACAAGGCATTTCGCTCTGAGATAATCTTGCGAAGTTCTTTACCATAATCAGTTGCAAAAAACTTATTGGGCATGATGTATCCCAATTGTCCTTTACTACCGAGAAGGTTCAGTGCCCGTTCCACAAAAATTACATAAATGTCGTAGTTTCCTTTACTGGCAGCCACATATCGCTTCTTATAAAATTCCACCTCCAGCGGAGCCCATTCTTTCATCGCTTGGATTCTGACATAAGGCGGATTTCCAATCACCGCATCGAATCCCCCATCCTGCATGATTTCTTTGAACTCAGATTCCCAGTCAAAGACATTGACGCGATACATTTCCTCTTCATCGAGGAAGCTCGTCTGTTGTCCTTCATAGAAGTCGGGGCCGATG
>JAFDAS010000242.1 GCA_019313695.1 Deltaproteobacteria bacterium | reverse complement strand
TCACCATAATTTCCATTTGCCTGATCCGGTTTTTGTCCAGCTCGTGACGGAGCTCTACAACTTTTTTACTTCAAATTCCTCATTCAGCCCAACCGCGTTCTGCAGGGCATTATTCAGGGCAATCATCAACCCTGGTTTCTTGTCAAACCGGGTCTTCAGGTCTGTCCGTGCAGGACAAACAGCCAGGTCAAAAACAAGGTTCTGTACCGCTGCTGCCAGCTTGCCTTTCGCTGCCAGGGACAGGTATCGGTTTATGTCCGACTTTCCCGGAGATTTGAAGAAATAGACGTTATCGTCTTCTCCTGTCAGCTTGAGTACCCCTCCTTTGTTTTTTGCATCAACTACCTCTTGAGGCAATGTCTCTTCTTTTATATTTTTGTCCATTATTTTCTCCCTGTCTCTTCAGGCATTTAATTGTTTATATGTGCTATTATTCATACGCATTTACGCCGTTCCACTTGATCGGGCTCAGTACTTCAAAGTCCAGTTTGACCGCACCCGCATTATCATCATCCTGTTTGGCGGATGTGTCCGCTTTTGTAATCATGCAGTCGGGCAGGGTGTCGATAATCGGCTCCATGTCATCGTTGGCGTAAGAGACAATGACAGGGAAAGGTGTTTTGCCGTAAACCGATCCCCCAAGATTCTTCCGGAGGCGTTCAAACTCATCCTTGTCAAGAGACATATTTCCTGACGCCTTATAATTTTTCCGGCCATACCCCCGGGGGGCCTCAATACCCCGCTCATCATTATAGCTGATCTCGGTTGCCCCGACCGCAATGCCATTGGGAAGCTGCAATTCTATGCTCTCCCAGTCGTAAAAATTTCCATTAATTGCCATTCTTTTTTCCTCCATTAAATCTTTTATTTTTCTTCCAGCCGCGGATCAAAACTGCTTCCCGCATATATGTAGCGCGCAAAAAGCTTGGTTTTCCTGATGATTGGGATTCCTATCAAATCCATCTCCACGGCAACTCCGTTATTGACAATATCCTGACCCTCAGGGATGGTTACGACGTAATCCGCCAACTCCGGAGGGATTGCCGCCTTCGATGTATTGAGCGCCATCTCTATATTGGCCTTGAGATAGTTCAGACCCGCGGCGCCGCCTTCCATTACCGGATCCCCCGCCTCATCATACATGCTCTTGAGGGCTGCGATCCTGGCCTTCCGGACAGCCTTGAACACCGTCCTGACAACTTCGATGTATTGATAATCGCTGGTCGCATCGGCCATTGTCTTTGCGTCTCCCCAGTATGCTGAAGAAAGGCCCGCGTAATGCTTTGCGGTGGCATACCTGTTAGACTCAAGCTGCTGTTGCATAGCTTCAGTGAAGTCATCGGGAAGGCTTCCTTGTGAGATCCCCGCGTCTCTTACTCTGCCTGTGGCCCGCATAACAGGGATTGCCAGTATCCTGCCAGCCATAAGACCTGCCCAGTTTCGGGTGATGCGTTTTCCTGTGGTGTCCGAAACCTCGCCGAATGCAGCGCAAACGCTCACGAAACGATGCGCATAACTCTGCTGTTCAGCGATCATGGCGGCTGTCCATTCATTCAGATCCTCATTATCCCAGGGCAGCCTGGTCTCAGCGACAAAAAAGGTCGGTCTGTGAGCGTTCCAGAGCTCGTCCGCCTTTGCGCCCATACTCGCCCAATCGGTAGAATCAGACGGACCGGTCACATAGACAAACTCCACATCATACAGGCCCAAGGGCTGTTCCAGGGCGCTCATGACCGCCGAAATAGAAGGAACAGGCGGATTCAGCTCAAAGCTGTACACGTCACCGGTTACCATGTCCGGGGTATCCGGCACGGTTATTGAAACGCCTGTAGTGCCGACGGATATGATTCCGTCAACCGGAATTGTCTTTTCAATGCCCCATGCATCCCCGCCGTCAACTGTAAGCCGGTATGTCCCAACGTTCCTTGTGCCGCCGGATATGATTTTCAATTGTACATCCGCGGCCGCCTTGACCGGTCCGGCAACCGTTATGTCCGGCCCTGTGCCCACATGAGTGACAGGCCCGATGGATGCCCGAATGGTGAAACTGTAAGTATCGCCTGCCACATGTGTGCCTTCGGCAAGTGTCAGGGTTACGCCGGTGGTCCCGATAGTTATCTGACCGTTTGCAGGGGTCGCTGTTGTCTCGCCCCATGTTTCTCCGCCATCCAGGGACAGTTTGTATGTTGCCGTACCAAGGGCGCCCCCGACCACGATTTCGACAATCGCATCGGCGTTGCTGGACGGAACTCCGCTTGTTGAGGCGTCCGGTCCTGTGCCGCTATGCTCAACAGGTGTAATATATCCGCCTGCCTGCCCATCCACGGGCACCGCAATCACGACAGGGTTCTGGCCGCCTGCGGCAAAAATGTCTCTCAAGCGATCAACCAGAGGCCCTACTCCAAGAAGTCCCTCAAGATCGCTCGATTTCCCGAGCAAATAACCTTTGCCTGATTCTCCCAGGCTGCATACTCCGACCGCAATACACGCGCCCTCAACTCCGCCAGGCGCAAGGCCGGATGTCCCGTCAACCAAATATTCCAATACGTCTCCCATGATTTCCTCCTTTTAAATTTTTCTGCTTAAATTTTCCCGCCGCCCTGGGGACGCTGCCTGAATTTTGTCAAAGCAAGTTTGAAATCCCCTGCCGTCACCTGTTTGCCTTCAGCCCACCCGGCCGCACGCATCAATCCTGCAAGCTCCCAGGGCTTAATGTCCCTGCCAAGCTCTTCTATTGGTGACAGATTGATTTTCACCAACGCTTTTGCTTTCGGCTTTAAGCTTACAACCTTCGGCTTCAAGCTCTCGATTTCAGGCCTTGCACCTTGATTTTTCTTGCTTTCCGGTTCTTTTTTTTTGTCAGCCATAATTTATTCTCCCTGTGTATAATCTACGTTATCTTTAAGGTTTATATCCCTGATAAAGGGAATCTCTTCGTC
>JAFDAS010000241.1 GCA_019313695.1 Deltaproteobacteria bacterium | reverse complement strand
GGTGACCTGTTTCAGATAAAAGATGGGGACTGTGTGGGGTTCTTTGACAGAACCAAGGATATCATCATCAGGGGCGGCTTCAATATCAGCGCCCAGGAGGTGGAGAACCTTCTTCTGGGGCATCCCAAGATAGCGGATGTCGCGGCCGTTTCAATGCCGGATGATGCTCTGGGTGAAAAAGTGTGTGTCTATGTGAAACTCGGAGAAGGTGAAGAGATTGAACTTAATGAAGTAACTTCGTTTATGAAAGATAAGGGAGTGGCGGTTTACAAACTTCCGGAGCGACTGGAGATTATAGACGAAATTCCCAGAAATCCCGTGGGGAAGGTGCTTAAAAAGGACCTCAGGGCGGACATATTAAAGAAACTGGAATCTGAAGGATCATAGAAGTGAGCATAAATGTTTCCTGCTCCCGGCCATATGACCGGCGCGGCGGATACAGCGAAAACTGACCGATTGGAAGGAGAGATAATATGGCAAACTTGATTGTTGATGCGAGGGATCAGAGGTTTGTACTCCATGAAATGCTGGGAATCGAAGATCTGTGCGAGAGTCCCCGCTATGCGGATTTTTCCAGAGATGTCTTCGATATGATTTTGAACGAGGCGGAGAAGTTTGCCGTCGAGGAAATGTTTCCGACACTTGTCGAGTCTGACAAGGAAGGCTGCAGGCTCGAAAATGGCGAAATATTTGTACCCAAATCCTTCCACCGCCTCTACAGGCTTTTTTGCGAGGGTGGATGGGGCGCCATGAGTAAATCTCCCGAAGTCGGGGGGCAGGGCCTTCCCTATGTGATGGCAACGTCGGCGAATGAATGGTTTATCCATAACCTGGGCTTTCTTGTGCTGGGATTCCTCGGTCAAGGGGCGGCACACCTCATCGAGGTATACGGATCGGAGGAGCTGAAGGCCAAATACCTGCCGAAGATGGTTTCCGGTGAATGGAACGGTACCATGTGCCTCACCGAGCCGAATGCCGGGACCGACCTGGGTAACATGAGCACAAAAGCCATCAGGCAGCCGGATGGCACCTTTAAAATACAGGGAACGAAGTCATTTATCACCGGCCTGGATCAGGATTTGACGGAAAATATCATTCATCCCGTCCTGGCGCGTATCGAGGGGGATCCTGCCGGAACGAAGGGGATTTCCATATTCCTCGTTGGAGACAATAATGAGTGTTACGCCGAACTCCTCGGCGAGGAACGTCAGGGCATAAAAGTCATGTTTCAGATGATGAACGAGGCGAGAATCGGTACGGGAATGCAGGGAGTTGGGAGTGCATCCATCGCATACCTTCACGCGCTTCAGTACGCTAAGGAGAGAATCCAGGGATCATCCCTCGAAAATTTCAGGGATCCGAATGCACCCAAAGTTCCCATCATCAAACATCCCGACGTGCGACGCATGCTCCTCTGGATGAAGGCAAGCGTGGACAGCATGCGGGCAATGCTCTACTTCGCCGCCTACGCAGTGGACAGGGAAGTGACTGCCGAGGATGAAGCCGGGAAGGAAAAGTGGCATGGATTTCTGGAGATACTCACACCCATTGTCAAGGCATACTGTTCCGATGTTGGATTCAAGGTGACGGAACAGGCTATTCAGGTGTACGGCGGGTACGGCTACTGCTCCGAATATCCTGTGGAACAGTTTATGCGGGACGAGAAGATTGCCTCCATTTATGAGGGTGCCAACGGTGTTCAGGCCCTTGATCTGGTTGGACGTAAACTCGGTATGAAGAAGGGCGCTTACTTCATGAATCTCCTGATGGAAATGGGCGACACCGTTGCGAAGTACAAAGAGATTCCCGGTCTTTCCGATCTGGCCGAGGATGTCCAGACTGGGGTGAACCTGCTGGGAGAGATGGGACTGTTTTTTGCAGATTGCGGTAAGGCGGGCAAGTTTATGGTTCCCGTGGGCCATGCCTATCCATTTCTGATGATGATGGGAAAGATAGTATCGGGCTGGTTGATGTTGTGGCAGGCCGGTATTGCAAAAGAAAAACTCGATGAACTGGCGAAAGGAAAAAACGTTGATTCGTCAGACCGGGAGGCCTGGGGCACCTTTATTCGCGACAACAGTGATGCCGCGTTTTATGAGGGCAAGGTAGTAAGCGCGCGGTATTTTATTAAAAACGTGCTTCCCGAGGCGGATGCCGCGGCGAAGGCGATCAAGAGCGAAGACCTGTCCATTGTTGAAATTATCGACGAAAGCTTTGCGTCGTAAAACGAAAAGAGAGGTGTGCTATGAGTCGTGAGGATTTGTTCAAGATTGAAAAGGAAGGGTACATAGCGTGGCTGACTTTCAATCGGCCGGAACAGCGAAACGCGATGACCACGGAATTTTTCGAGGAATTGCCCAGGATAATGGCTGAATTCGATGAAGACCCGGAAGTGCGGGTTGTCGTGATAAAGGCCGAAGGAAAGAGCTTTACTGTGGGACTTGATCTTGTGGCGGCACAGGATCTCATGGGTGACGGATCGGCAGGCTGGCGCGAATCGTTGCGACGGAAAATCTCCGCGTTTCAGGAAAGCATGAATTCCATCGAGAGATGCTCTAAGCCGGTGATTGCCGCGGTACACGGTTATTGCATTGGCGGTGGCATCGATCTGACGAGTGCCTGTGATGTTCGCTATGCCGCGAAAGATGCAATCTTTTCAATCCGCGAGACGAGAATCGGCATCATTGCCGATATCGGCACACTGCAGCGCATGCCCTACATCGTTGGTCACGGGTGGCTCAGGGAGCTTGCCCTCACGGGCCGGGACTTTGACGGAGAAGAAGCCCTGAAGATGGGATTTATCACAAAACTCTGCGAGGACAAAGAAAGCCTGTATGTCGCTACAAAAGAGCTTGCGGAGGAACTGGCTGTTCTGCCCCCACTGACAGTGCAGGGTGTGAAGGAAGTTATTAATTACAGCCGCGATAACGGAGTGTATGCGGGACTTGACTATATCGCCCAGAAGAATGCTGCGGCGGTACCGAGCGAGGATTTGATGGAAGCGGTGACGGCGCTTTTCGAGAAAAGGAAGCCCAATTTCAAGGGGAATTAGCCCTATCCGGATCAGGGGACTGTGAGTGTCGACTGTAAGCGATGGGGATAGAACCCTGTTCGGCGAGACGGGAGGTTTAAATAATAAGGAGGGAACAATGAAACAGAGAGCAACGGGTAGCTTTGTAATGGGAAACTATCCCAAGGTTGCGGCGGCACGGTATGGTGATAAAGAGGCCATATACTGTGTTACCACGGGGAAACGTCTTTCTTTTCATGAACTTAACCCAAGTTTAACCCCATTCCGGACACAACCGTAGTGATATCGGGCGGTTGGGGCTGAGCGGCCAGATTTATGGTCACTACATCTTTAGATCTCAACCTTTGTACGCTTC
>JAFDAS010000240.1 GCA_019313695.1 Deltaproteobacteria bacterium | reverse complement strand
GCGCTTTGAAGGTGTGAGCCAATCTTGTATATACTTCATGCTTTACTCCTCCTAGTGAATCGACTCGTCGAGTATAACACATGAGAGTGTATCTTGCAACTCTCGTTCTTGTTCGGAAACAGCGTCGACCTATTGACAACTGCGGTTTTCATCTCTATACTACAAACGTACATCACGGGCGAAGGAGAAGCCGATGGTAGATCTGCGTGTCGATATCCCTCTTAGCCGATTGACTGAGATCAGCATCATTTTAGCTGAAGTCAATTTGGACCGTGGCCCTCTCTGTCCACCACATAACCCTAGATGCTGGGCTTACCGAGGACTCGACCCATACACCCCTGAAGCTGACGAATGTACTGAGTGTTGGCTTCACTGGTTTATCCACGGTGAACGCTGATGCCGACATATGATTATGTCTGTCCCAACGGACATCAATGGGAAGAACAACGTCCGATGGCAGAGCGGAACGAGGATATAGCCTGTCCTGAGTGTGGTGAGATCGGACGTCGCATCTTCATCAGCACCCCCGTAATCCCCTGGTATCCCGGTTGCAACCGCTCCCCGTACAAAGAAAAAAGACGGCACGAGTGAGAAGGAGAGATGTATGGCTGAAAAGAAAACGAGTCCATCGGGTTTAGGACTACCGGGCGTGCTGTTCCTGATATTCCTAGTCCTGAAACTCACTGACAATATCGACTGGTCGTGGGGCTGGGTATTCAGTCCAGTATGGATACCGGCAGTCGTGGCAGTCGTCCTGGTCTTAGTGGCTGGGATCGTCGCACTCATCAATCGTATGATAGACGGTGGTTGGTGATGCGTACATTCGACTCAGGCGCTACTCGGGACAGTGATGCGGGAAAACCCGACTATGAAGGATTCCTCTCACCGCTAGTCATCGCTCGTTTCGGGGAATATATGCTTAAGCATCAGGTTCAAGCTGACGGTGAGACCCGCGCAAGCGACAACTGGAAAAATGGATTCGGTGAGAATCATCTAGATGTGTGTATGTCATCACTTCTCAGACATGTGATGGACGTATGGCTCGAACATGAAGGCTACCCCAGCCGAGACGGTATGGAGGCGGCCATCAACGCAACTCTGTTCAATCTGATGGCTTACCAACACCAACGGATATTAAAGGAACGCGACACAAGCGCTACCAAAGCCCTGAACATACGCGATACTATGTACAAACACAAAGAATCAACCAAATCGTGCGCCACATGCCGCTACAAGAACCCAACAGCGGCGGTCGAATGGTGTCGTTTTGGTGATGTCTGTTATGAACACGGATACTGGGAGCCTGCCGATGAATAGCTCAGATATAATCACCCCAAAGACTGTCGGAGTCATCAGTCTCGACGGCGACCCGAGAGACTGGCCTCTGGAGGAGCGACCGATGATATACGTCGCCGGATACTTCTCGAATAACCCGATGCACGGTACCGCGAATGCGTGTGCCGAGGCTGAGAGGCTCCTTGAGGCGGGCTGGCTCCCTGTGATCCCCCATATCAATATCATCTGGGATATGCTGGCTCCGAAGACCCCGGATTTTTGGTATAGGTACGATATCGCACTCTTACGCCGCTGCGACGCTCTCTATGTCTGTCCTGGTGTACTCAGTGAACATTCTAAGGGTGTCAATGAGGAGATAATCGAGGCTAGAGAGTGTGACATGCCCGTCTTCTATGAGATTATCGAGGCGAAAGATAGATACCTAGAATGAGATTCTCAGTTGAGGATATGGCTCCCAAAGATAGGTATGATGTCACGGTGAATGGTAAAAACCTTATGGCATTCAATGTCGTCTCGTTAGCTTATGGACGGTGTGGTCTGGGTTTTGGTTTCGTTGACTACTACAAACGCGGCCCCGAGGGGCATCCGTATATCGGTTGTCTCAAGAATCGAAGTTATGGTATTGTGACCGCCCGGAAGTGGGGCTGGGTCAAGATCACACCCTGGTTTAGAGAAAAGGAAGACTGATGACTCCTATTCTACGAGTCACCACCGAGAGCGGAAGTGTCTATGAATTCTCAAAAGATCTGGCGTGGGTACGCCGTACGAACCCAGGCCGTCGCCCGATGCGCCAGGATTGTTTCTGGGTGGAGTGTAAAGAACTCCATATCACGATAGGCGGCGTGATGACGCTGCTACTCTCAGGTGTGGCAGAGAAAACGGGCTGTTTGACGCGCCGTACGACGACGAGAGTGTTGTCTGTGGAGGGGGTACGC
>JAFDAS010000239.1 GCA_019313695.1 Deltaproteobacteria bacterium | reverse complement strand
ACGAAAATTGTGCGCTAAAAAAAACTTTGTAAATTACCTATTTTAAACTGGCGCGATGTTTTGCGCTGTGTTTTAATAGCATTCATGGGTAAAAAACGCAAAGACATTGAGGGTCGTGACCTTAAGGGCTTCAAGTATTTCAAGGCTATCTCGAAGGGACTCGAACCCTCAACCTTCGGATCGACAGTCCGAAATCAGGGTTTTGTAAGTGCTTGTGAATAAAGAGGTAACGTATGTTAACTAAAAGGCTTATGACAACGACCGAAGTACGGACGGAGACCAACCGGAGTTCAAACGGACATGTTTGTTGCGCACTTTGTTGCGCGCCCGTGGTTTCAAAACAGTAAGACCGATCCATATTACTGCATTTTCAATAACAACCGATTCTAGAAGTGTACCAATACTCATCTCATCCGCTAAAGTTCCTTCTCTGCACGTCCAAAGAAGGAATGATATAACCAGAGTGATACCTGTAATCTCTGCCAACATAGAATATCCCTCGTCAGTATAGACCTTCTGCCGTGTTTTTGCTCCTTAACCAGTTGTGATCATATTAACTATGCAGCCCTCCTGTATGACTTCAGTAATCCGCCAAGCCGCTCATGGCAGATGATTTCTCCCTGCCCCAACGGAGGCGGATCAATAATGTTATTGCCTATGCCCTGATGTGGACGCTCTGTGTGATAATGCTCAATATACTCATTGACACAATATCGCAGGTGAGATTCGCTAAAGATAAGCATCTTGTTGAGACACTCATGCTTTATGCTCCTGACGAACCGCTCAACAAAGGGATTCATATTAGGACATGCAACGGTAGTCTTTACGCATCTTATCCCCCCTGCCCTGAGAATGTCCTTGAAATCCTTGGTAAACAACGGGTCCCAATCATGGATCAGATACTTTTTATCCTTCAAAAAACCGTCTATCGGATCGGTAAGATTACGGGCGATCTGCTTCATCCAGTCACCGTGTGCCTGGGGAATGATACCGGCGATCTGAACCTTACGAGTTTTATAGTCGATCACAACAAGGACCATATATCTGACTAATCCTTTAATAGTATAAATTTCAGTTGTGAAGAAATCAATAGCCGAGAGAGAATCCCAATGGGCACGTATAAATTCATTCCAAGTGGTTTTCTCAGGTCTGTTGGGACAAGGTTCTATACCATGCTCACGGAGGATTCTGTTGATAGTGGAAGCCGACACTTGAATCCCCAGATATTTCAGATAGCCGTGTAGACTTTTTCCCCCAAGGTGCTTATTATCCTTCGCCATGTATATGATGAGCTGCCTGAGATAGTCAGAAATGCGAGGACGACCGCCCTTACCGCGGTTCTTAGATCCGTCGTACTTGTGGGCCACAAGCCTGCGATGCCACATCAGGATCGTATCAGGGGAAAAGGCACAGCAGACCTTGGACAGCACCCCCCTGCCGAGCCTCTTGCCGAGAATCGCTAACTTCCTCCGCTGTTTATCGTTCAGTATAATACGTTTCTTACCGGTTGCCTTTCGCAGTTCATCTCTGAGTATGCCGTTCTCAGCTTTTAGGTACTCAATGATTTCCTGCTGCTGCCGGTTCATCCAGCAAGCAAGCATAGTAAGAAGCATGACCATAGGTTTGGTTTTCATCACAATTCTCCAGTTTCAATAGAATTTCTTCAAGCTGGAGTATTATAGCTCATGGAAGCATTGATATATACAAATAATTCGGAGAACAGGTAAATATGAAAGCTTGAGTTTTCGCGACAGATTTGATATTATATTAGAAATGAGGCTCAGCGGCGTAGCTGAGCTAAGATATAAAAGGTTATATGGGAAATCCCAGATTAAAAAGCCTTAAGGAAAATTAAAATTATACCCCGAGGTTGCAGATGAATAACCACAAACTAATAAACAATACCGTTGTCATTTTAACAGCCGTCATGTCATTTCTTCTGGCACCAGTGTTAATGGCACAGGCCAAAGAGCGACCTAATATATTGGTGATTATGGTTGATGACCTGGGTTTTTCTGATATCGGTTGTTACGGTGGTGAAATTGATACCCCTAACTTAGATAAACTCGCTGACAACGGCTTGCGATTTTCACAGTTTTATAATACTGCCAAGTGTCATTCGTCGCGGGTCTCTTTGCTTACCGGTAAATATTGTTATCAGGCAGGTGATCGTAATTTAACCAAGGCGGTAACTTCTGCTGAAGTACTTTCTAAAGCGGGCTACTTTACCAT
>JAFDAS010000060.1 GCA_019313695.1 Deltaproteobacteria bacterium | reverse complement strand
CGCCTCCTGGTATATGCCCACGCTTTTCCTGCTCGTAGATCTCTCCACCGTAAACTCTTTTCTTACCGATATCATAGCCGGTATCAAGACCCACTTCAAAATACTCGGTATCCGGATCGATCAGCATTGATATAAGCTCGCGCATCGGCTTCTTGCCCTGTTTGGCAAGACGATCCAGCTGTTTCTGACCACCGACATTGTAGGCTTCTTCGCGGTGTTTGAACAGGATTTCATCCTCTGCCATCCAGTGTTTCAGATTGGCTTCCCTTTCTTTTTCCAGCTTTTCGGCCCTTGTCAATTTTTTCTCTGCCATTGTATCTGTTCCTTTCCCTCTAAATTTAGATTTAAAATCTTATAAAAAGCCCACCTGCTCGCAGTTGCCAAGAAAATGTTGATGCCAACTACGTCCAGATATAGCACAGAACGTGCCACAGTCTCCATAGGACAGCTACGAAAACTTTTAAACCTGCTTTTTTGTCATACTCGGACATGGGCGTCTCTATACCTGTCCGCCACCGGTATTTTCTTTAAACTTATCGGTCTTCTCATATTTCCTGCGCCTGGCTATTCGCCGCGTCTTGTCATCGCAACGGAAATAATAATGGTTTTCTCTTGCCTTTTATTGTTACTCCTCTTTTCTTTTTGCTTATCATCTCCAATGATGCATCAAAAATGCTACATGTCTCCCCTTTAATACTTCTCTCTGATCTTGCGTTTGTGTCAAGCATTTTCTTCTGCCGTGAAGATGGGATATGCCCTTGAGATTGTAAGAGACTTTCATTCATTCCAAATCAACACGGCTTCCTGGTCTAAAATTTAAGTTGACACTTATGATGAATATATCTCATATAAGAAGAGGATGCCTGCCGTATCTCCAACCGGCCGGCTGCCGTCAGGCATTCAGGAGTTGTAAAGAATCAGTTGGGAGTGACAAGTAGCACAGAATAATGTCGGACAATGATATTCATCAGTCTCAATGCCTGACAACCGCTGGTGGCTATTGAAAGGTTAAGGGTGAGAACAGAATGATTGAAGTCAATCAGTTTGAAGAAGTCACTCAGATCAGGATGAGCCGGGTGATAGATGGTGTGCCGATATACTGGGTTTCCGCTTACCTTATAGATGGTATCCTGATAGATACCGGCTGCGACTATACGGCGGAAGAACTGGCTTCATATCTCGAAAATAAGAGGCTGGATATGGTCGTAAATACCCATTTTCATGAGGACCATATTGGGTGCAATCACCTCATTAAAGATAGATTCAACGTTGACATATACGCGCACCCTGAATCCATTCCCTTAATAGGAAAAGAGGCGTTTTTGTACCCCTATCAGGAAACGGTTTGGGGCTATCCGGTGCCGACGGAGGTAAAGCCGATCCCCGAAGTGATAAGAACAGAGCATTTCAGGTATGATGTGGTAGAGACACCTGGCCATAGTGCCGGGCATGTGGCCCTTCTGGAAAAGGAGAAGGGTTGGTGCTTTTCCGGCGACATATTCTCGAGAGAGACCCTGAAGTTTATCAGGCCGGAAGAGAATATGGGTGAAACCATACAATCAATGAAAAAACTGTTGGATTTTAAAACGGAGAGACTGGTGCTGTTTACATCCGTGGGCAAGATAATCGAAGATGGCAGAGACGCCCTTGAAGGGTGTATAAATTATCTGGAAGACCTTTCAGCAAAGGTGAAGAATTTGAAGGACAGAGGATATACAGTAGAAGAGATTATTCAGGACATCTTCGGGGGTGAGCATAATTTTGCCCAGCTTACGAACGGCCAGTATACGACGGAAAATCTGGTGCGCTCCGTGCTTGGATCTGCTTAGAAAAATTTTTATGAGTTGTGAACGTTGATGAATCATTCCGGCGGAAGCCGGAATCCAGTAATTTCAATATGTTCTGGATGCCCCCGTATCAAGTACGGGGCAGGCTTATCAAGTCCGGCATGACGTTTTTGGGACTTTTTACGAGTTCATCAACGTTGACAATAAAAGAGAAAATGATACAGTCGTTTTCAGGTTACAATATTTTTTTACTAAGGAGGTTTTTTATGTCGAGATTATTGGATATTCTTGGGTGCAAGTATCCCATTATTCAGGGCCCTATCGGGGCCACGAACAGCCCTGAAATGGTTGCGGCAATCTCTGAGGCAGGGGCATTCGGAATGCTGGCAATGGGATTCACCGGTAATGCCGAAGAGGCAAGGCGGCTTGTGGGAGGGGTGCGGGAGTTGACGGATAAGCCCTTCGGCGCAAACCTCATGACGATGAATCCCGTAAATCCGGAGATTCTGGAAATACTGGCCGAATCGGGAATAAAAACCGTAACCACCTCTGCCGGTTCTCCGAAACACCTGTATCCACAGCTCCATGAACTGGGCATGAAAGGTCTTCACGTGATGCTTGCCTTTTCATATGCCATAAAAGCTGAGGATGCCGGCGTGGATGGGCTGATTGTCTCCGGGGCAGAATCGGGAGGATTGCGCTCCGTTAATCCGGAATCCTCGAATATGATCCTTGTTCCCCTGGTAGTGGACCATGTGAAAGTTCCAGTCGTCGCAGCCGGGGGTATTGCCGATTCACGCGGCTACAGGGCGGCGCTTGCCCTGGGGGCGGAAGGTGTTCAGGTAGGCACTCGATTTCTGGCATCTGAAGAAAGCCCCGCGCCGAAGGAATGGAAGGAAGCAATCATCAATTGCGCGGATGGCAATACGATGCTCCTGCCACTGGGAAATATGATGATGAGGGTTATTGTAAATCCCAAGCTCAAAGAGCAGATGAGCAATCCGGAAACAGATCTTGCAAGAGAATACAATCTTATGAATGTTCCCGAGGCATGGGGTTCGGGAAACTTCGATCTTTTCCCGGCGGGCGCGGGGCAGATCAGCGCCCTGATTAACGAGATCAAACCCGTACGGGACATTATAGAAGAGATGGTGTCATAATATGATATATACGCGTAAACAGTGTATTTACGCGCGTATTACAACAAAAGATTGATTGATCTTGTTGAGATTGATGCATCCGCAGTGCTCTGCAAAAGTCAGAATGGCGGAGCTTCTTACGAAGCCGTCATATATGATGCTTTCGTAAAAAGTCTGTCATTCCCGCCCCCGCCTTCGCGAGGGTAAACTCCGGCGGGAATCCAGAAGCGCATAACTACTTAAAAACACTGAATTCCCGTTCCCCGATCGGAGTCGAGGACAAGCTTCACGGGAATGACAAAATTGTGTATATTTCGACTTTTTACGAGTCCATCATATATTATATTGAAAATTTAAAAGGGGGAATCAACCATGGCAAAGGGTAAGAACGAGCATCTTATTGTGCGAAAACCCATTAACGTTAATGAGCTTCCCGATCATAAACTGAGCGATGTGATACCTTTTCCGATACTGATGTGCAAGGATCTGGTACCCGAGGCACAGGCCTGGGCGCTATATCTCTTCATAAAGGAGATAACACAGGAGCTGGTGGATCTCATGGACGCGGTGGGAAAGGCAACGGCACACCGCCACGATTTTGATGAGATGTACCTGATGATAGGAGATCAGGACGCCATTACATTTGAGGTGATGCTTGGAGACGAATTTTACGAGGTAGCAACGCCCGGAGCAGTGTATATACCGAAAGATCTGCCCCATGCCATACGACCGGTAAAGGCGACGGTGGGACTTTCAGGGGGCCTTATCCCTGTGTGTCTGAACGGAGAATATGTTACATTGCCGGTATAATTTTCAACCCTCGTCCGAGTGGATGTGCGGGTGCAGTCCGCCCCTGTGGACATGCATATGTGAATGCAGTGTGGCCTTATCGGCGGGTGATATGTGTCCCTCCGACATGCCGTAGATCTTCTCAGTGATCTTCGTGAGGAAAGGCATGTCGTGAGAAGTGACAATGGAGGTAAGATTTAATTTATTTAAAATTTCTACAATCCATTCTGCTGCTGCGGTATCCAGCCCTGCCGTCGGTTCGTCGAGGATCAGAACATCCGGCTGCATGGCCATCACCGTGGCTAAGGCTACCAGTTTTTTCTCACCATGAGAAAGCTTGTAACTTATGCGGTTTTCAAGATTGCTGATACCCAGCGTTTCCAGCGTTTCCCTGACGATTTGCCTGACCTCCTTCGGTTTCTTGCCGAGATTCAGGGGGCCGAATGCCACATCCTCCAGGACAGTCGGGCAGAAGAGCTGGTCGTCCGAGTTCTGGAACAGGAAGCCGATTTTCTCTCTGACGGGCCTGAAATCCTTCTCTTCAGAAACCTGCCCGCCAAATATTTTGATAATTCCCGATGCAGGCTTGATGAGGCCCATGATCAGGTGAAAGAGGGTTGTTTTGCCGCACCCGTTGGGGCCGAAAAAACCGATTCGCTCGCCCTGCCGGAGCGTAAAATTGAGTCCGTCGAGCACCCTGTTTCCGTGCCGATAATAAAATGAAATATCTCGTAACTGGATCACCTTATCCACCATTGAGCATCACCATTCCCGTCAATATGAAAGTAATAACAGTTGCTGCTCCAATATCACCGTATCCGATGCGAAGTGTGTCGAGATGAGGAATTTTACCTGTAAAGCCTCTGCACAGCATGGCGGCCTGTAGCCGCTGACCCCGCTCATAACTGTTCGCCAGGAGCACGCCGACAAGGTACGCGTAACTCCTGTACGTATGGATATTACTCCTCGGAACGAAGCACCGAATCTTCATGGAATTGTGGAGCCGGGTGTACTCCTTCACTATTTCGTGAGAATACCGGTAGGTAAAAAAGAAAAGACACACCAACTCGTCAGGAACTTTAAGCCTTGTCAATGCATGGACGGTCGAGGTTACCGGCGTGACAGCCATAAACGCAATCATTGCCAGGATGATGGCGTTTGATCGCAGTGTCAGCATGCCGGCATACCACAGGCCCTCCCGGGAAACTTCGAACGGTCCGATTGAGAAGAGAGAATTTCCCGCAATAGTAAGGGGTAGAAATACCCAGAAAAGGGCAACAAAACAATTCGCCGCGGCAACACGGCCCAAAAGCGTTCTGACGGAAATCCCCGACATGATAGTGGCAATAGAAGCCAGGACAACGGCAAAAACCAGTGGTGATATATCCTGGGCCGTTGCGACAACAACTGAAAAGGTAACAACACCGAGGAGCTTGATCCTTGGATCGAGCCGGCGCAGAATTGTCGAACCCTTTTCCCCGTGATTATCTTCGAAACTCACTGTGATCCGTTCCTCCTCGCCTTGAAGTACATGATCACTCCGAAGATTCCGAAGATGTATCCGATACCCCCGAGGATCTCCGTTATGCCCGGTCCCTTTTGCTGCAACTTTAGCATACCGCCGACAATCGGTTTGAGTTTTCTGTCCAGGCTTTCATCCACAATCGCGCGAACGTTTTCCGCTGTGAGCGCGACCCCGGGTTCCACTGCGCTTATTTCCTCCACCCCGGAAGTTGTCTTTTTGTCTGCGTTCAGCATCCCGGTTTTTTCTTTGCGGGCCGGTTCCTGTGCAGCTATCTTGTTCGCCGGGATTTTGAATGTGGCCCGGTGCCCCATTGAAGCGTTCAGCACCAGCAACAGATCATCCTTCTTCGGGACTGTAAATACAAACAGTCCTTCTCTATCAGTCTTTCCCTCCAGGAGCTTTTTTCCTGAACTGTCAAATACCTCGATATTCGAGTTCACCACCCTCTTGCCGTCACCAAAATATCCCTCCACAAAGATCTTTTCACCCTCGACATACGCGTAAAGCATCACCTTGTGGGCATCGGCACGGGACATGGGAATTAAGACCATCAGAGCGGAGATGAACATCACGCGAATTGTCCCGAGACGCTTCATTTTATTCAGCATTGATCTACACCTCGACGAGTTCGGACTTCATTTTCTTCAGAAAATCGATGCAGAACGCCGTGACAATCCCCTCGATAATCATGACCGGAACATGGGCTGCGAGAATGGCCATTGCCGGAACGAAAAACGCCCTGTCGGTAAATGTCAGCGATAGCGCAACGAGCACGGCGCTCAAGGCTATTGCAGAGACGCCGCAAAGAAAGCCCGCAATTGCCGCCTTTGTTCTGCCTTCGCCGATGATCATCCTCCTGAACAGGAAGAAACACATAACAGCAGGGAATGCCATATTGAACGTATTTATTCCCAATGTTGTAATGCCCCCGAATTGAAACAGCATTGCCTGGAGGGCAAGAGCAACCAGAATGGCGGGAAAGGCTGCCCAACCGAACAGGATTCCCACCAGACCATTCAATACCAGATGGACACTGGCAAATCCCACTGGAATATGAATCAGGGACGCGACAAAAAACGCGGCCGTCAGGACCGCGATTTTCGGCATGCTTTCCGTATCCATCTTCTTAATTCCGACCGCCACACCTGCGGCAGTCAGAGCGATGCCAGTTATGAGTACCGGCGCGTTGAGCACCCCTTCTGAAATATGCATGGCACTATCTCATCTCGTAAAACTTGATCCACAGAACGGCTCCGATTTCCACGTTCTTACCGTTTATCTTTTTATCATCCGTATTCAATGCGGCAAACCCCCACCAGCCCGGCTTCGGCGCGGCATAGATAAAAACCCCGTTTTTGTCCGCTTTCACGACCTGGGTTACCATACAGTCATTCGGGGACCGATAGATTTTTCCGTCACTGCCATTGTAGTATTCCACTTCTACCTCGGCATACGGGATCGGCTTGCCTCTTACCTTTACGATCCCCTGGAAGATGTTCCCGGCATACGCGCCATACGGCCGTGTAAGGGGGACAATCTCCGTCTTCAGTCCGATTTCCTGATCCCAGCCCTCTTCAAGACCGAATGCACTGAGGACAACCTTCGTATAATGAACAATATAGCAGTTCTCCGCCGGTTCCCAGTAAGGTTCAGGCTCCATGAAAAATGTATACACACCGGGGCGCTTTATGCGGTATGTGGTCTCCCATGATTTTCCACCCATAATGGCCACCGGGTTCAGCGTTTCCAGCAGGTCCATTGTTTTGCCTCTGGACACCACACCGAACCGTGCCGGTTTCTCAAGATTCAGTCCCTGATTTTCAAAGGGATGGGCGAAGATGACCTTGATATCCACATTCGAGTTACCCTCGGTGGTAATCATCTGTTCCGAGGGGATTATCATGCCGAAATGAGCGGCCGCGCTTGATGCAAGCATTCCACTGATGAGAACGACACAGAAAAAGAGGGAAAATAGTTGTTTCATATGAACCTCTCATGAAAAAGCTTCAGTCAATGGAAAACTGAAGGCAAATTGCACAGATAAGGGAGATTGTCTTAAAGGGACACTGTTTCCGTTTTACCCAGAAGCAGGTCAGCGGGGACCTGATGGCCGTGGCGATAGTTCTCCCTTTTTACCATCGTTCTTGCCTTACCGGGGCAGGTATTTACACAGAGCCCACACCCCATGCACTTATCGTAATCGACGGCCACTTTGCCATCGTCTCCCACAAAATTCACTCCAATGATACACCGCTCAAGGCACTTTCCGCACTTTTCCCTGCCGATACACAGCTTCCGATCGTGATTAACAATTTCGGGACCCGGGAAGAGCATCTTTCCTGTGTGTAGAAAAATGCGGGTGGGCGCACAGATTTTATCATCGCAATTGCAAATAACAAATATCCATTTCCCCGACCGCAGGCAGAACTCGACCGCATGAACGAGACCGGCGGCATCGAATTCCCTCAGCAGTCCCTTCGCTTTTTCGGCTGAGATGAGTTCGTAACCCATATTCAGATGGTAATAGATATCGGCGCCGTACAGAAGAACCATGTCTTTCTTGCTGGGTTCCTGCCAGCGGTTGAGCGCCATCTGACACACACATGGCCCGACGGCAATACGAGCGCCCTTCGGCCCCTCGGTACGTTCAACAAAATCGACCATCCGTTCGGCAGCCGCCGTGGTGACTACAACGCCGTGGGGGAAAAACCAGCTTATCGAGGCGATTACATAGAGGATTTTTCTTCCCATCACAGTTTTTGTGAGGAATCTGATAGACAGGACATAATCGACGATCCGCAGGATTACCGGTTCGAAAACGCCGTAGAGCCAGTGCACGGCATACTGGATTGGTCCTACCCCTCTCAGCTTTTTGCCGGAAAATCCCGCGTGTTCAGAAAATATGTGTCCCTCGGAAAGAATAACCTGAAAAATCGAAGAAAGATCGGATTTCATTAATAAATCTCCCATTCTTGTAGTTGATAAATTTGGGACAACATCTCTTTTGATAAAACATGACCGTTTTCCGGCGAAAAGGAAAAATGTCGATAAAAATCAGTAGATGACTCCAATTTTGATGCACCCGTAAAAAGTCTGTCATTCCCGCGTAGGCGGGAATCCAGAAGCGCATAACTACTTAAAAACACTGGATTCCCGTTTTCACGGGAATGACAAAATTGTGTATATTTCAACTTTTTACGAGTTCATCAATTTTACTGGCAAATTTTTCACAAGTTTTCACAAAACCTGGTGATAAACCTACATGATTTATATTATACGTTCAACAGAAATATCGGTGAGCGTCAGGAGTTCTACCAGCTTACTATTTCCACACACCCGCAATCGGTTGCCGGCAAAATGAGCATTTGCCATCCGTGATCCTGTTCTCTGCAATCAGATATCCAAACCGCTCTATAATCCTTTTCTTGCAGGAAGGGCAGTACGTGTGATTCGAGTCCGCCTGCGGCACATTACCCACATAGACATAATGAATTCCCATCTCCATCGCGGTCTTTCTCGCTTTTTCCAGAAACGATATAGAGGTCGGAGGAAGATGGGTCAACTTGTATCGGGGAGAAAAACGTGAGAAATGAAGTGGATAGTCAGGCCCGAGATTTTCCAGTATCCACCCGCACATCCGTTTTATCATCTCCATATTATCGCTATAGGTCGGCACTATCAATGAGGTAATCTCAAACCAGACACCCTTCTCCTTCAGTAGCATAAGGGTTCTCAATACCGGTTTCAACCTGCCCGCATTCAGCCGCGAGTAAATATCCTCGGAAAAACTCTTGATATCGATGTTCGCGCCATCCAGCGTCTTGCAAAATTCAAGAAGGGGAGGCTTATTGATATAGCCATTGGTAACCCAGATGTTCTTGATATTCGCTTCGCGTGCCAGCCGGGATGTGTCCAGCATGTATTCATAAAAAGTTGTTGGCTCGGAATAGGTATAGGCAATACCCCTGCAACCGGTTTTCCGGGCGTTTTCCACGACGGCATCGGGGAACATATCCATAAACCTGACATCTTCGGGTCTCACCTGCGATATTTCCCAGTTCTGGCAGTTGAGACAATGGAAACTGCACCCGGCTGTGGCTATGGAGAGCACACCGGATGAAGGAAGAAAATGATACAGAGGCTTCTTTTCGACAGGATCAACATGTACCGAACAGGGATTGCCATAAACCAGCGTATAGAGCTTCCCATCCTTATTGACGTGGGATTGGCACCTGCTCCGGGCATTCGGTTCCAGGATACACTGATTCGGGCAGGTCATACACTGGACATTCCTGCCCAGTGTCACTTTGTAATAGACTTCCTTCGACCACTTCCAGAGCTTCTCGGGGGCATCGTTTTGAGTGATCTCTTTTTCATTCTTACCGGAGCTCGAAAACCACCGTGCAAAGGCATCCGCGGGGGAGACGGTGAATGTGCAGGCAATACCTGCTTTAATCAAATCCCTTCGCGTCAGATCCATCACTTTTGCCTCCACCTCCGGATCGCGAAATATATATTGATCGCCGCATGAATCGCAAAGATCACAATCAGGATATATATGAACAGGTTGTGTATATGAAGATAATCTTCGGCAGTCGCCATCCGCGAGATAAATTCATACCTGCCGGTTATACCGTATCCGGTAAACAACAAAACAGGTATGACAAAAAGAAGCAGCCAGCCGGTCAGGCGATTTACCTTGATGAGATATTTCTTCATATCGAAATCCTTTTTCGGGTAAGCAACCCCAGGATAATAAACATCTTAAATACTATCAGAAGTGCACAGGTATAATAAATCCCGAAAACGGGGACAATAAAGAGGCTTACAACAAGCGCCCCGAGGCTTGCCCCCAGAAGATCCGCGGCATAAAGAGAACCGGCTGTCTCCCATGGAGAGGAAAAAAGAATCTTTCCGGCAATGGGGAACTCATACCCGGTCAATGCGCCGATAAGAACGGTCAGAAGGGCAAAGGCAAGGTTTCCAAGCAGAGCCTGCCCCCAGAAGAGCATCATCATAAATAGAATGATGCAGGCCACAATTGCCACTTCAATCTCTAAAATTGATCTTTTGTTTATTGTATGGCCTTTTGAAATTGCCTTGTTCGCCATGAAGCTGCCAACCGCAAGCCCGGACATAAATGAAGCTATGATAAAGCCTATTCCGGTATAAACACTGCCGTGCAAGATCTGGTAACAGAGGAGAATAAGAACCTCCATGGATGAAGCCGTAAAACCTGTTGAAAATATGGCCTTTCTGATAATCCCGATACGGGAAAAATATAGAACGAAAAAGAGAGAAACCGCAATCAGAATTATCCTGTAGTTTTCCTGAAACATGCCGAGCCAGATATGCATCCGGTAGAAGAACGCCGTGGGACGCAAATCGTGGTTTGCCGGAACATCATCAATAATAGAGCTCTCCACAAAGGAAAGTCTTTCGGGAGTGACTCTCCCCGCAAGGTAATTCCTGTTTACATAAACGGTTTCAATGTTCCGGGAAGAGATAAGAGAAGCTATATCGGAAGACAGAGGCGAGTCGGAGGCGATGAATATATTTCTCTCACCCGGAACAATCAGGACATTTTTAAATACCTGTTTCAATGTGTTGTTGAGGGTTGAGAGGAAACGCGCCTGGTCCGCACTGATATAATTCTCCGCCCCGGGAACACCGAAGCATATAACGCCTCCCGGCAGGAGTACCGATCCGGCCTCTTTGAAGAATTCAAGGGTATAAAAGCGGTTAAGCTGGAGCGACCCTGGAGCGGGAAGATCAAGGATGATGCCATTGTACTTTTTATCCGTTTCTCGAATAAACTTTCTCCCATCATCGAGATGCAGGTGCACCTCCGGCGGAAAACGGACATCGAGATGTCGAATACCAGCGGAAATTATCGCGGGATCGAGTTCAACGTAATCAAGATGCCCGACATGATACTTCAGGATTTCGTCAATAACACCGGCCATGCCGCCCGAAATCAGGAGGACTGAATCAACCTTCGGGAGTTGTGGAAGCGCGTAATGCACGATCTCCTCGTTGGCAAAGGTATTGGGAATCGAGAAGAGATGCCCCCCGCTCTCGAAAAAGGATATCTGATCATGACTCTGTGTGACAACCAGCCTTCCATAAGGGGATTCCCGGTGATCTACTATCTTCTGGTGCGGATAAAGCCATCGCAGGGAGATGTTATCCAGGTTTACAAACCAGCCGATACAAAAAAGGGATATCAACCCGATGAGTCCCAGAGAGCTGTAAAATAATCTCCCACCGGAACCTTTAGGTGTTAGCGATAAAAAACCCAAAAGGCAGAAAAAGGCGGGAAGATACAGGGCAGTTACATTGTTACAAAAGTGGACAAGGACGAAGGTGAAAATAACCCCTCCCAGGATATCTCCGATATTGTCAAAGAAGTAAACCCTGCCGATGCTGCGGTCATCAGAGGCACTGAAGGCCAGGATACTGCAGGCAAGGGTAAGCAGTCCTCCGGAAAGAATACAATACGGAAGCAGAAGAACCAGTGCCCAGACAATGAGAGGCCCGATGCCGGGAAGTTCCCCCCTGATGAACAGTTCATTTCTGAGAAAGCGGATAAGGACAATATGAAAAACAGGCAGAAAGGCAATAAGATAAAGGGATACACGAAGCAAAAACATCTGTAACCGTGAAGAGATTATGAATTTCCCCAGCCATGCACCTACCCCTGTAAGTAAGAGCCAGAGCGAAAAAAGAACCCCAAGAACTATCTCATTCCCTTCAAAAACATTTATGAATTCACGGATAACGGTAATCTGGGTGATTACCGAAGATATGCCGAGAGCAGTAATCGCAAAGAGGATAGGAAATGTTTTGAAATTTCGTGCCATGAATCACCTTTAATATCTTGAAATAAAAGCACTACATGATATACTTACACTCTTGACTGCGTTCACTTTTTCACTTTCCCCCACTTCAACTTAACCGGCCTGAACAAGAAGGACAGTAAAACGATTATGAAAAAAATTGCTGTCAAGCAGGTAATTTTTTCAAGAGTTACTATGTCTTCAACATAGATTATACTCTCTACTTTTTCTATGATAAAGGCACCCGGATAGACGGCGTCTGATATGTTTTTCGATTTCAGATAAGCTTCAAGGTAGGTTAGAGGACAGATAGTACGAGTAAGCTGCATAATGATTGCTGCGATCAGGGCAGCCAGGTGGAGCAGCCTCCATCTGGGCATATTGAAATAGAGAAACACCGGAAACCCCAGTATCACAAACAGAATCCACATAAAGTGGGTGAAAATGACAAAATCGGCAGTAACTTTGTAAAACATTCTTCACCGTCAAATGGTTTTTGCAGGAGTTAATGCAGAATGAATGCCGGATATAATACCACAAAAATGAATCAACTCTGGAAAATAATATCGATATCAGCGCTGATCTTCTTTATCGCAGCCATCTCACCGGCAAAAGGAGCGCCTCAGGACGAATTCAATGAGACGGCCTTTGCGTCTAAGAGAAAGGAGATGGTAAGCAAACAGATTATCTGGAGGGGTGTCCGGAATGAAGATGTTGTCCGGGCAATGATGATCGTTCCGCGCCATCGGTTTGTTCCGAAAGAGTGGGTACTGGTGGCCTATGACGATACACCCCTGCCGATAGGTCATGGACAGACAATCTCCCAGCCCTATATTGTGGCATACATGACCCAGATCCTGAATCTGAACAAAGAGAGCAGGGTTCTCGAAATTGGAACAGGCTCAGGTTACCAGGCGGCAATTCTTTCACGCATTGTTAAGGAGGCATATACAATTGAAATCATCCCCAAACTCGCGGAGTCGGCGTCTCTCATATTGAAAAAACTGGATTATCAAAATGTTAAAGTTACATGCGGCGACGGTTACTACGGCCGGCCGGAACACGCGCCTTTCGATGCCATAATCGTAACCGCCGCGGCCGGCCATATCCCACCGCCTCTTATAGGGCAACTCAAAGCGGGCGGCAGGATGATCATCCCCGTTGGCGGCCCCTTCATGATTCAGAACCTGATCCTGGTGGAAAAGGGCAACGCCGGAGAAATAACCACCGGAAACCTGATGTCGGTACGTTTCGTACCCCTTACCGGTAAGCACAAATAACCCATGTCATCTCGCCCGTCAATCAAGAGAATCCAGCTTTCCGTCTTTCTTATTTCAGTTGCCCTCATTGCCTACGAGATCGTTCTCTTTAACCCAAGTTTAACCCCATTCCGGACACAACCGTAGTGATATCGGGCGGTTGGGGCTGAGCGGCCAGATTTATGGTCACTACATCTTTAGATCTCAACCTTTGTACGCTTC
>JAFDAS010000238.1 GCA_019313695.1 Deltaproteobacteria bacterium | reverse complement strand
TTGGTCTTCCCTTATCCATTATACGCATAGATAGTGTTATTTCATCATATCTTGGTGAAACAGCCTCAAACTTGAGACAAGTCTTTGATTTCATATCATCCATTCCCATGGTGGTCCTTTTTGATGAATTCGATGCCTTGGGAAAGGAGCGTGATGACGCTGCTGAGCATGGAGAATTAAAACGAGTTGTAAATGCATTTCTCCAGATGTTGGATAATTTCCAGGGAAAAAGTCTTCTCATTGCAGCAACTAATCACGATCAAATATTGGACTCTGCGGTTTGGCGCCGTTTCGATGAGGTATTGGTTTTTGATTTGCCAAACATTGAGCAGTTGCGTCGCCTGCTATCAGTCAAATTACGAGGACTTAGGCGCGAATTCGAAATTGAGGATGCCGAATTTGTTAGCCAATTAAAAGGTATGAGTCACGCCGACGTGGAAAGGGTTTTGCGTCGCGCGGCAAAAGATATGATTTTTTCAGGAAAAGAATTTCTGAGCGAACGTCATATTCAATCAGCAATTCGCAGGGAAGACGTTAGGAGAGCACGATTGAAAAGGAGCTAACACCAAATGGAAGAATCTTTTCCGCATCTATCCTTGAACCGTGAAGAACCAGTTACTGACAAGAGGCCTGGAGGACCGCCTCGTTTTGAACCGCCGGCCGATCCACCTGCGCATGGACGAAGGCTTCAAGCGCGTCTTGAAAGCGCAAAAAAACAAACGGATGAGGATATCGGTGGCTTCGATGATCGGCGCTTGTTTCGTTTTACCGTAAATAAGGGTTTTGATCCTGATACGCTAAGGAATGTTTCTCCTGAAATTGAATTCGTCAGCCAGGAAGGAGACGAACTTGTAGTCGCGTTTGTCAGTACGGCAGCTCTTGAATCTTTTGAGGCCAGATTGACTTCATTAGCAAAGGGAGATCAAGTAAAGTATAAGCAAGTGCTTTATGCTCTTCAGAGTGTTGACCGATGGAGCCCGGAGGACCGTACCGGTTGGGCGTTGGGCCAGGAAGGGTTTCCAGATCAAGCATCCTTCGTGTTAGATATAGAGCTGTGGCCGATAGAGGACAATCAAGACGAACGTACACGGTTGTGGGAGGCATTTGAGACTTGGCTAAATGAATACAATATTGGGCTAATAGACAGTGTTAAGCAGCCAGGCCTGAGTCTTTTTCGAGTTCGCAGTAATCAACAGCAGGCCGATGCAATACTGCAGCATCGTGATGTTCGGACAGTAGACCTGCCACCAAAATATGGTCTTGATTTAAGTCTGCTTAGTCCTGATATAGAAGATTTTCCAGACATCCCTTCTCCCCCTGAAAATGCTCCAGGCTTGGTAATATTGGACAGTGGTTTGACAACAGGCCATCCTCTTCTCGCCCCGGCCGTGGCCGACGCACAAAGCTTCTTACCGGGAAAGGATGCCGCAGATGAGCATGGGCATGGTACCCTGGTCGCCGGCCTGGGTCTTTACGACGATATTGAAACCGCAATTCGAACTGGAGAATTGACTCCAAGACTGCGCATCTTTAGTGGACGGATACTTGATGAAAACAATGAAAACACAACCGGTTTTGTAGAAAAATAGATTGATGGGGCCGTAAGATATTTTCATGGATCATATGGCTGTAGGATATTCAATTTGTCGTTCGGCGATTTTCGAAAGCCTTACCTTGGTGGTCACATCAAAGGCTTGTCATACGTCTTAGATACCCTTTCCAGAGAACTTGGAGTGCTTTTTATAGTATCGGCAGGAAATGTTCCCGGTAGCCAAAAAGATGGTTTGGAGTGGAAAAACGGCTATCCTGATTATATGATCGAAGATACATGGGCCATCGTGGAGCCAGCTCCAGCACTCAATGTGATAACAGTTGGCAGTCTGGCTCGACATGATCAGACTACAAATAGCCAACGCTACTCAGGAGATCCGGCTGAAGTACCTATCGCTCGACATAATCAACCCTCCCCGTTTTCAAGACGCGGCCACTCAATAGGAGGGGCCATCAAACCGGACCTAATGGCCTATGGTGGAAACTGGGCTGTGAACACCCGAGCTGGGGCAAATGTTTTGGTTCCAAATAGCGGCTTAGGTGAGCTATCGACCAGCAGGGAATTTGCTGGTGGCAGACTATTGGCTGATGAAAGCGGTACAAGCATGGCTGCACCCCATGTGGCGCACTTGGCGACCTTGATTTTGTCCGCATACCCTGAAGCCAATAGAGATATCGTCAGGGCTTTGCTTGTCTCCCATGCTGCGATACCTGAATCAAGTGAAGCGCTTTT
>JAFDAS010000059.1 GCA_019313695.1 Deltaproteobacteria bacterium | reverse complement strand
CCATCTCCCCGAATAGCTGCCTTGACGGCTATAGAACAGATAAACCCCAGCATACCCTCCACGCTGGATGCCGCGATCCTGTCCAAGATGTCGGAAAGAGGCCAGTTCGGAAACACCGTTATCGAAGGACCGATCGACATAGATTGCGCGCTCAGTGAGAAAGCGGCGATGAGAAAGGGCATTCAAAGCCCTGTGACGGGTAACGTGGATATATACCTTGTTCCGGATATCGAAGCGGGATACTCACTATCGCAACTCCTTGTCTTTATCGGAAAGATGCCCATGATTGGCGCGCTGGCAGGAACATCCAAACCGGTCGTCCTTAACCTGCCATTTGTCTCCGGGGAAAACAGGGTGACGGAGATAGCCCTTGCCTCACTGATGTGTAACGGAAGAGATGAAGAAAACTAACCATAGCATTTTTGTCATAAATATGGGCTCCATCTCGACGAAGGTGGCATTGTTCGATGGGGCAACTGCGTTGATTCAGAAAACCATCACCTACACAGATGATGAACTGACCGGGTACAAGAACGTAATCGATCAGCTTCCGCGAAGAAAGAGAGATATTCTTGATTTCACGACCAGAAACGACATCGATCCTGGTGAAGTGGATATTATCATCAGCCGGGGAGGCTTGGGCAGGCCTGGGCCTGGCGGGGTTTACAAGATAAACAAAAACATGTGTGATGACCTGCTGTCCGGGAAATATGGTGTGCATGCGTCATCTCTGGGGCCGGTCATTGCCCTGTCCATGGCGGAGAAGACAGCTATACAGGCTATAGTTATTGATCCGCCGAGCACCGATGAGTTTCAACCATTAGCCAGGATATCAGGTCTTCCCGAAATCGAACGGAGGAGCGCGTTTCACGCCCTTAATCAAAGGGCAGCCGCGCGCAGGGCAGCCGCTGAACTCGGCGAAAATTATGAGGATATAAATCTGATAGTGGCACATCTCGGGGGAGGGATAACCATCGGAGCGCACGAAAGGGGACGCGTAATAGACTCCACACACGGATTGGAGGAGGGTCCTCTTACACCGGAGCGGGCCGGCAGTTTGCCCACTATAAGTCTTGTGGACCTCGCCCTGTCAGGGAAATATACCAGAGACGAGCTGCGAAAAAAACTGACTGGAAACGGGGGGATATCCGCATATCTTGGCGCCACAGACGCCATGAAAGTAGAGAAAAGAATCAAAAAAGGAGACAAAGACGCAGAGGTTGTCTATCAGGCAATGGCCTATCAGGCAGCCAAGGAGATCGGCTCAATGAGCACCGTTCTCAAGGGAAAGGTGAACGGCATAATACTGACCGGAGGGCTGGCACACTCCGTAATGCTGACAGAGTGGATCGAACAGCGAACACGCTTTATAGCTCCCATCTTCGTATATCCCGGTGAAGATGAAATGGCTGCCATGGCCACCGGAGCTATGCGGGTACTGCTGGGGAAAGAGACCGTCAGGCAATATTGACAGCTATGCGGGATAACCCCTTTTTGTCACAACACATCAGCGACAGGCGGTCAAACTTAAGGCTCAATTTCTTGTTGACAGAGCGGCAGATAAAGATATATAAGCGGCAATTCATTTTCAATAACTTCGAAATGCGTCCCCATCGTCTAGTGGCCTAGGACACCGGCTTTTCACGCCGGCAGCCGGGGTTCGACTCCCCGTGGGGACGCCAATAATAAAAACAAAAAGGGTTGCGAGAGAATCGCAACCCTTTTTGTTTTGCCTGATTTTCAGTTCTCAACCCTGGTTCTAATCCCAGGCCCTTATTCCAGCCCTTAGAACTTTTCCGAGACGGATCCTAAAAATATCTCCGCAATGTTACTCATGCCATGAGAGCCGATAACAATAGCGGAAACCTTTTCTTTCTCTTCCACTCTCAGTATCTCCATAAAGGGAATCGCTCTGCTGATTATCACCTTGACCTTGAAGCCCTTTTTCTTCAACTTTTCTTCTATCGGCGTTATTTCGGCCATTGCCCTGTCTTCCAGATTTCTCTCTATCTCCAGGATATCTTTCGTGGCGTATCTGGCTATGGCGTCGAAGTTCCCCTTATCAATAACATGGAGTATAATCACCTCTCTCGCGCCGGCATCTTTCAGGCGAACAACAAAATCCAGGGCACTGTGCGCCACATCTGAAAAATCGGTTGGATACAGTATCTTTTTAAACATAGCAGATCCTCCTTTCAAAATTGCTGGACGTGTAAAGAGTAAAAGTTTTTATATATAACAAAACTCCATCAAGTTATTCCATGTTCCCCCTTATTGGTTTCAGGGTCAAGCTAAAAATTCATGCAAGGAAAGCACGGGGTTCGCGGCCGGCTGTAAGCGGTTTCCTGACATATTCAGGCATACCATTGAAACTCCCCGCAGACCAGTACAACTCCGGCAAGCTGCGGGAAATTTCCGACTGTCAGGAAAAATTTTGATTTTATCCGTTCGCTATTCAGTTCAAGATTTAGATAAAAAGTGTAATATGTCCCTGCTTCGCCACTTTATCCTGAGATTTTTGGGTATTGACAATTACACATATTGTGTTTTAATCATAACCAGACACACCCTGTGAATTTAAGCAAGCAGAACACTGGCTTAGGGCAGAAGAATGGAATAAGTAATAACACCGGAGCCGCTGAATATGGCGGTATCCGATGTTACTGTCGGCCTTCGGAATATGGGAAAAATCAACTCATAAAGCCGGAAGGCCTGAACAACAGGACACTAAAACATAGGGAGGTGTATTATGTCCGAAAAAATATTGATTCCATTGGATGGTTCTACATTAGGCGAGGCGGCCCTGCGCTACGTTGAGGAACGGATGTCTAAACTGGCACTGGAAAAGAAGACAGAAGTCGTTCTCTTCCAGGTAATTACATCATTGACTCATACTATTGCTGCCGTAGAGTCAGCTGTCGAGATTTCCTATACTGAGAGTGAGCTGGAGCAGTTGAAGGAGAGGGCAATGGACTACCTCAACGAAGCCGGCAGAGGCCTGAAAAGCAAAGGGGCTGCTGTGGAATGTAAAGCGGTGTTCGGCACATCCTCGGCTAACGAGATTATCAAGGCTGAAGAAGAAGTCGGTGCCGATCTGGTGGCCATGTCAACACATGGACGGCATGGTCTTTCCCGATGGGCCTTCGGCAGTGTCACTGACAAAGTACTGCGCGGGGGCAAGGTGCCCGTATTAATGGTGAGAATGCCGAAGAAGACTGAATAAGGTGATCGGGTCTTTGAGGCTCTTAACCAATACATCGTTCAGGTCCCAACGGACCAGGCAAATTATCCCGGCGTCTTTTTGCCCTTCCTCGACGCTATGATAATGGCGGTAAATATGAGCATCATTCCCGCGAGTTGAAACGCGCTCACCGTTTCCCCGAAGAAGAGATACGCCAGGATCGTGGCGCCGATTGCCTCTCCGAGAATCGATATCGCGATCATACCCGCCCTCAGGTGCTCCAGCGCCCAGTTTATGGATGTGTGTCCCATAAGCTGCGGGACAATAGCCAGCAGTATCATGTACATATAGGAAGAAGTTCTGTACCCGGTAAAAGATATGCCCATGGCAAGGGATGTCGCGACCAGGAACAGGGCGCTCGCCGTGAACACGATTGTTATATATGTCAGTATGTCGAGACGCTCCCTCACCCGGCTGCCCGTCAGCAGATACGCGCTTCCCATCACCGCCCCTGTCAGGGCAAGTACGTCACCCGTCAGCGCCCTTTTATCAAGCAGAACCAGGGCATGAAGTCCGCTGTCTCCCGCCGCGATCACGACACTGCCGAGGAGACACAGGATAGTCCCGGCTATAATCTCTGCATGTTGTTTCTCTTTCAGCAGGAACCAGGAAAAGATGCCGACAAATATGGGGTTCGTGGTAACAAGCACCACACTGCTCGCAACCGATGTATATTTCAGGGATGTTGTCCAGAATATAAAATGCAGCCCCAGAAACACTCCCCCGGCAAGCGAAAGCAACAGGTCTCTCCTGCATACGGTCCTGAGTGAAAGGCCTTTTATCCTATAAAGCGCAAGGAGGATAACGGACGCAACGCAGAGCCTGTATGTGGCTATCATAATCGCCGGCACATCGTCACAGAATCTTATGAATATTGCAGCAAAGGATATGGAGACTATACCGACAAACAGTATCGCTATGGTTCGAATCATTCTATTCTCCAAAACACCATACCACCCCCGACAGATCGGAATATTCGACCGGCATACGGGTCGGCATCCCGACGAAGACATGCAGGATAGCATAATCCATCATCTTTTTTCTTCATCCTTTATTCCTGAATCAATCAAAAAAAATTTGACTTTAAATTCATGAAGGAGTAGGATTAATTTAACGCGGGTATATATCAGAAAAAATTTTTGTTTGCTGATTTTCACATCGTAGAATGGTTGTTTCCTTCATCATAACGTCTGTTCATACCGGCGTGGTTATCAATACCATGCTAAACATAAAGAGGTAATTTGTTTGTTTAATTCTTAACTGCTTAACCATTAAAAAAGGAGGTAGGAAATGACAACATTAATTATCATTATCGGTTTTTTACTCTATTTAATTTTGTATTTCACTTACGGCAAGAAGCTGGAGCGGGATGTCGTAATGGCCTCGGATGACAACGAGGCCCCATCCAAGCGCCTCTATGACGGGGTGGATTACATCTCGGCGAGGAAAGAGGTTCTCTTCGGACACCATTTCGCGTCGATTGCCGGCGCGGCCCCGATAATCGGTCCCGCACTGGCAATATGCTGGGGCTGGGCTCCCGCACTTCTCTGGGTATGGTTCGGCAATATCTTCATTGGAGCCGTTCACGATTACCTGGCCCTGATGTCATCCGTCCGTTACGACGGGAAATCGATCCAGTTCGTCGCATCGGATCTCATTGGAAAGAGAACGGGAGTGGCATTCTACTGGATCGTCTTTTTCCTGCTTATCCTCGTCGTGGCCGCTTTCGGTGCCATTGTGGGTGGAATGTTCGTCAAGACTCCGGCCATCGCCTCGGCATACGCCTGGAAAATCGCCGCCGGTCTGATCCTGGGTGTCTTGCTTTACCGCCTGAAGATGAATTTCGGCGCTGCAACTATTATCGGTATAGCAATGCTGGTTGCTGCCATCTGGCTTGGAACGGTAACACCCATAAAACTTAGCTATATCACCTGGATGTGGGTGTTTTTCTTCTACATTATCATTGCTGCCGCTATCCCCGTCAATGTCCTGCTGCAGCCGAGGGATTATCTTAATTCCTGGCTTCTGTACTTTGGACTGGCGCTGGGCTTTATAGCGGCCATTTTTGTCTTCAGAGGATTTGAAGTTCCGGCATTTACATCCTTCTCTCCTGTTCTGATGGGAGGTAAACCGACACCGTTCTGGCCGGCGATCCCTCTGATTATAGCCTGCGGTTCGCTGTCCGGTTTCCATTCTCTGGTAGCCTCGGGCACTACATCGAAACAGTTGGAGAAGGAAAGCGACGGTCTTTTCATTGGCTACGGCGCAATGTTTACCGAGGGCTTCCTTTCCACAATAGTTATCGTCTCCATAGCCGGTTTCGGGTATACGGCCCTTCAGAACGCGGGTGTAACCGCTGAAACATTAAATGCAGGCAACTGGGGCACCATGTTTACAAAGGCATCCGCATCGGTGAAGCTTTCAAAGGCAAATCTTTTCGTCCAGTCTTATGCCGACATGGTCAACGCGACATGGCTGGGGTTTATCCCGACCAAATTCGTAAAGATTATTGCCGGCATGTGGGTCGCCTCATTTGCCATGACCACACTGGATACCACAAATCGCCTCGCACGTTACTGTCTGTCCGAAATGGCTGCTCCGCTGAAAGACAGCGCCACTGGACTTTACAACGCCCTGACAAACCGCTGGGTTGCCTCCATTATTCCGGCAGCAATCGGAATATGGCTGGCCGCGACAGGAAACTGGCTCATCATCTGGGGTTCCTTCGGTGCCGCGAACCAGCTGATCGCGGCTATCGCCCTTATGACAGGCGCTGCCTTTGCAGCCAAGAAGCTTAAATCAAACTTCGCCAATGTGGCCGTCATTCCGGCCTGGTTACTCTGGATCACCGTCACATGCGGTATTGCGTGGTTCATCGTGGTCGTTCAGCCGGGCGCCATTGCCGCGAAACCTGGTCCCGGGTGGACAGTCATGGTCCTCCTGTGCGTGATGTTGATCCTGAACTTTGTATTTATCTGGGATTTCATCAAATCCAAGGCATACAAGGTTGATTGATCTTCTCTCGTAATCTGCATCTATTGCCGGCGCACGGCATGAAACCGTGCGCCGGTTTAACCAGTGTCCACCCATTTCCGACCGGACACAAACTATCCGTCGTTTCGTAAACCACCCAATGAGTCTTTCAATGCTCAAATTTCTTAAACGCATACTTTCCGATTTCGATACTTCTCACCGGGAAAGTGCCGCCGCTTTAACAGGGGTTGAAGTGCGGGAGCTGGAAAACATCTTTGCGCTGCTGCTTTTAGGCTCTTTCATAGGACTCCCGGCCCCTCCCTCGTTTCTGGCGGTTGAGCTTCTGCCCTTCATGGAACGGGAATTGAAGGTCCTGAACAGCAGAGCACGAGACGCCGGAGACATGCTGGCGGAAATGTGCGGGACGATAGGTATTGGCTGAATGAAGATTCTCTTTTTTACGGGAAAGGGTGGCGTAGGAAAATCCACCATGGCGGCGGCCTCGGCATGGCAGCTTTCCCAAAAATCCCGCGTACTGATAGTCTCTCTGGATCCGGCACACAACCTGGGTGACATATTCGGAACTGTTATTAAAGGCGGGAAGACAAAGTTCACGGATACACTCTACCTGAAAGAAGTAAATCTACGGGAGTTGTCAAGAGAATACCTGCAGAAAGAAATAGACGTGCTTTCCAGCACCTATAGATATCTCCAGGTGCTGAATCTGGATAACTATTTTTCCATACTCAAGTACTCGCCCGGCATAGAGGAATATGCTCTCCTTACGAGCATTGAAAAGACTATAAGAGATGAGACGGATTTTGACTATATAATCTTCGACACGCCCCCGACAGGGCTGACTCTCAGGTTTCTCGCCCTGCCGAAGGTTACGATAACCTGGATCGATAGATTGATAGGAATAAGGCGACAGATCCTGGAAAAGCGCTATACAATCCACAGGATAAGGGGCACTTTGAGTTCAGAAGAGACCGTTCTGGATTACAAAGAGGAAGACGACGATATTCTGAAAAGGCTGTGGAAACTCAGCGATAATTACCAGACCCTGGACAGGACACTGTGTGGCGGCGACTGTAATGTAGTGCTGGTGTTCAACCCTGACATACTCTCCCTCAGGGAATCACAAAGGTTGATTGAAGGACTTGCCGATCTGGGTCTTCCTCTGCGCCTGCTTGTAGACAACAAGGTAACCGAAGAAAATGAGGAAATGGCAACGCATGTTGAAAAGAACATGAGAGACATGACTGAAGGTGTCCCTCTTGAGCGCGTACATCTATCAAAGACTCTTCTTGACGGGAGGAAGGGCACGTTGTATGATGTAGAAGAGAGTATTATTTCTAACTTCCTGTAAATATTGGATATATGTCCAAATACGAACAAATAATAACACAACCTGTCTTTTTTCTCTTTGTTGCCTTTTCGTTTCTCCTTACATTCGGCTATTTCTGGGGGCGAAGACACAACAAAGAAATATTTCTCAGCGCCTTTAATGATCTCATGGAGGTGTTCCGCCCCGACGATCAGACCTTTACCAATATCGGGGGGGCTATCGGGTACCACGCCAATCTCTTCATCAGAAAAAAGGGTGCATTTCTATCACGTGTCGATGCCACAATTACCATGCTCCCAAGGCACTCATGGCTTTATTTTCCCATATCAAAACTCATAAGGAAATACGACAGATTATTTATAGAACTGTATGTCAAGAACAAACCCCAGGAGGAATGTCATCTCATAGAAGCACAATATTCGCGCTTTGCCGGCGCAAAGATAACCAGCGCAGGGCGCCTGAACAGTGAACCAGTGAAATGGGGAGCGCACACCTTCCACCTGTATTACGAGAGCATGGAAACTCATACCCGCTTGATGGATTTCATCAATCGAAACCCCGAACCGGGTATTCTCAGGCATATTGCGGTTATTCCCGATCAGAAAAAGTGCTTTATCTTCATGATACCCCGAAAGGGACAGGTGGCAAAGTACCTGACTCCGGTTTACAGGTGGCTTCCTTCCGTTGTTAAAAAACCATAGGGGAGCAGCTATAACCAATTCGTAACTCAGGCATAAATATAGTGAGGACAGGGGCGGCTTCAGTCGCCCGGGGCAGTCAACCATTTTTTTACTGAAAGGAGATTGACCGTATGGACATACTATCCGGAAACGAGCTGAAATCTTTGATGCAGAAGCAACTTGGGATATGTGTTTCCATCTATATGCCTACGATTAGAAAGGGAGCTGAAATACAACAGAATCAGATACGATACAAAAACCTGCTTCGTGATGCCGAAGATCGCCTGCTTTCAAGTGAATTGCGGCCATCGGAGATAAAGGACATACTTGCTCCCGCACAGGAAATGTCAGGCAATATACCCTTCTGGCAGAACCAGAGTGACGGGCTTGCCCTGTTCCTGTCACCTGATTTATTCAGATATTACCGGCTGCCGCAAAGCTTCGAAGAACTGGTTGTTACAACTGATCGTTTCCACATTAAACCACTTATACCGGCGCTGGCCTCTGACACGGAATTCTATATCCTGGCAATCAGCCAGAAGAATGTACGGCTGTTGAGGTGTTCGCTGCAACATGTAGAAGAAATGGACCTTAAAGGCCTCCCGGAAAATCTTGATGATGCGCTGAATCTTGACGATTTCGAGAAACGACTCCAGCGCCACACAGGCTCCGAAGATATGAAGGCAAATCTTCTGCAGTATTTTCAGCATGTCGACAGGGGTTTGCGTGAACTGCTGAGAGACAAAAAGGTGCCCCTCATATTCGCGGGTGTAGATTATCTTCTCCCCATATACAGGGAGGCGAACACTTATCCCCACCTCACAGACAGAGGAATATCGGGGAATCCGGAAGGATTGAGCGCGGACAGACTGCGCGATATGGCACGGCCGATTGTGGAGAGCTTCCTCGAAGCAAAGAGAGCCGATGCCCTGTCACAGTACAGGCAGAACGCCGGAACCGGCCTCACCTCCAGCGACGTCGGAGAAATCGTCCAGGCGGCTTACCATGGACGTGTCGGCACACTTTTCGTCTCTGTTGGTGTACAGCAGTGGGGAACATTTGACTCCGACACAGGTAAAGTCAACCTGGACAAAAGTGCCGGATCCGGCAATGAAGATCTGCTGGATCTTGCTGCCATACAAACCATACTGAACGGCGGGACAGTATACGCTATGGGCCACGAAGAAATCCCGACCGATTCTGCGCTTGCCGCCATCTTCCGCTATTGATTGAAGGTAACTACTCAGGTGGATAGGCTTTAGGCTGTCAGGAAAAAGAGGAAGATTAAAATAGAAGAGATGCCGGACATAGACGGCAAGAAGCCCGTCATGGAATATCCCTGCCGGTGGATCTATAAAATAATAGGCTCCGACAGCAGGGAAATGGAAAAGGCCATAAAAGAAATCGCCGAGGGATGTGATTACACTGTCACACCGTCCAACATCAGCAAGGCCGGCAGATACCACAGTCTGAAACTCGAAGTCCTGGTTGATGACGAAGGACAGCGCACAGGGATATATGATAAATTGCGGAATCATCCCGCGGTCAAAATGGTCTTATAACCTTTCCAGAAAGCCCACGGAAAAGGCCAGGAGAAACTGCCCCGCGTAGTACATGGGCAGGCCTATAAGACGATTAGAGAACTCCTCTTTCACAAAGCGGTGGCGCGCCACAAACAGATCGGACAGATAAAACAAGAGCGCGCCGGCAAAGATCATGATCCTTCCTGATCCGGCCAGACCGCAATCCCCGAAAACCGCCCACGCCCCCGCCAGCATAACGGAAATAACGATCATGTAGAATATAACCGGTATCTTCATGCGCCCCAGATAAGTCCTCAACAGGAAATAGACCAGCCCGCCGACAGCAATAATCACCAGAGATCCTATCCCTGCCCATTGCCCAATCTCTGTCACACGCAAAAACCCGAAGACATACAGCACGTGCCCTGCCAGAAAAACCACCAGTCCCGCAAGAAACATCCCCTTCTGAGGCAGGGCCAGAAAAACATCCCCCAGCAGGCAGAATATCAATCCGGCAAGGAGAAAGTTGTAATACCCGCTGATAAGGTGCGGCTGGACAAGGACAGTGACGACAAACAGGGATGAGAGAACCGTCTTGGTCAGCAGGGCGCTCTTCTGGTTATCCTCTTTTATGTGATAGAGAAGCACGACAAGCAGCAGCGCCGCTGTGACAATGATTATAATGTTTCCCATATTTCACCTCCCAACCCCGATAAACGGGATAAGTGCGTTAACGAAATTGTTTTCTGCCAAAAAACGCAGAAAATAATTTCTAACTTACTAAACAGTTATCCTGGCTTTTCATCCAGAGATGATTCCTTTCCGATAATCCGGCGATACCCCTCGGGATCGGTATCCGCCTCCGTGTTTATGACAAGTATCCGCGCGTTGTCACGCAGATGCAACTCTTCACCCAGAAAACCGGGCATCTCGGCACAGAGCGCGATAAGGGAGGCAAGCCCCGCGGCCCCGGATTCACCTGACATGACACCCCCGGCGGCAAGACTCCTCATCGCCTCCTCCGCCCAGTGATCCTCCATGGAAACAAATACGTCAAACCGGTCGCGCACATCCGGCCACGCCGTCAGTGACGGTGTCTCACAATTCAGCCCGGCCATTATGGTGCCTGCCCCGGATGAGATGGAACGGAGTATCCCATCCCCGGCCTCTGCGGATTGGAAGAGACAATCAGCGGCCTGTGGTTCAGCGCAGACCAGACGAACACCATTCGACGGGTTGTTGAAAAATTGCGCCGCCGCGGACGCAAAGGCGCCGACTCCCGCCTGTATAAAGACAATATCCGGAGGTTCTTCACCCTCTTCTTCAAGCTGCAGGGATATCTCCCGGAATATTGTGAGATATCCCTGCTGGATATAGCGTGGGATTTTTATGTAACCGGGATACGCGATATCGGCTATAATCATACGGCCATCTTTACATTCTTCCTCCGCGCGTCTCACGGCATCATCATAACCGCCATCCACTACGACAACCTGAGCCCCCTCCGACCTGATCGCGTCGATTCGCGCGGGCACCGTTTCCTCCGGTACATAAATAACAGCGGGCCTTCCAAGCAACCCCGCAATCCAGGCAACAGCCCGTCCATGGTTGCCGTCGGTCGCACAAGAAAAGGTTATGCCATCCGCCAGCTCGCGCCCTCTCTCTCCGACAAATTCCCCCGGCTCAAGGCGACCTCCACTCCGTTCATGGAGCACACGATATACGGCATAGGATGCTCCAAGCGCCTTGAATGCCTTCAGACCGAAGCGTCTTCCCTCATCCTTCACCAACAGACGCCCCATCCCCAGATCGCCGGCAATCCCGTCCATTGAAATGAGGGGCGTGGGTGCATAACCCGGAAGCGCCCTGTGAAAACGGAAGACATCCTCCAGCACATGGGGCTGACATGCCTGTATCTCTGAGGGATTATGATTCTGAAAAACTTTCAAGCCGATCTGCCTCCTTAATCCATTGAAAACAATTATATGGCACACGCACAAAGAAAAATACACTGTTTCTACTTCATCTTATATGTTATGCGGTGAAAAACAGAATAGTAGATAGTGGAATATAACACATGCTTACAATAGAGAACAGTATATTGGTCGTGATCGATATTCAGGACAGCCTCGCGCGGGTCATGCACGAAAAGAAGGCCCTCTTCGAAAATCTCCAGAAGATAATCAAAGGCGCCGGGATTCTGGGTATCCCCATGATTGTAACAGAACAGGTTCCTGAAAAACTGGGTGCAACGATCCCGGAAATATCCTCTCTGCTGGATACTGTCAGACCCATCCCCAAATCAAGTTTCAGCTGCTGCGGAGAAGACCTGTTCATGAGGGAATTGGAGAGCATAAAGCGCACGCAGATTCTCATTGCCGGTATCGAATCGCACGTCTGTGTCTATCAGACAACGGTTGACCTGATCCGTATGGGATACGATGTGCACATAGTAACAGACTGTATCTCATCAAGAACGGCCGATAATAGAACCCTTGGCATCGACAGGATGAAGAGCGAGGGGGCAAAGCCCACAAGCACGGAGATGGCCCTGTTTGAACTCCTGAAGATCGCGGGGGGCGACAGGTTCAGAGAAATCTCCCGGCTGGCTAAATGAAAACCCCGCGGCGGTCTCACAACCAGATGGCTGCCTCGACCACCGCGGGCACATTAGCATATAATGCGTCATATATTTTCAGATTCTTCTCCAAATTCAGTTGGATAAAAGGGGTCAAGGAGCAAGTTCCGGTCTCCGCTTTCCAAAACCCGTCGCGGCCTCGAAGGCGTGCGCGAGCTGGAGAACGCCGAAATCGTCCTGATGGCGTCCAACAATCTGTACCCCCACCGGAAGGCCCTCTTTTGTAAAGCCGCAGGGAACGGAAATCGCCGGATTTCCTATAGTGGAAATGTGGCAGCATGATTTCATCCAATCAATGTACGTATCCATCTTGATACCGTTAATCTCCGTTATATAACGCTGTTCCAGATCGAAGGGGGGCACCTGGCTCACGGGAAAGATCATGTACTCATAAGTTTCCATGAACTCTCTCACCCTGTGGTACAAGGCCGTCCGCTTTTTTTCCGCTTTCCCGATTTCCGGACCGGCAAGCTTCCTCCCCTCTTCTATATTCCAGATAACGGTGTCTTTCATATCATTTTTATGCCCATCGAGAAGTCCTCCAAAGGCCAGCTCAAAGTTCCATGCCCTCCATACCCGGAAGACCTCATCGGCATCGGAAAAATCGGGGCATCGTTCCTCCGTTATACAACCCAGGGATTCGAAGACCCTCTTCTGCGCCTCAATGACTTCCGTCACCACGGGGTCCACGGGCAACCCTCCCATATCCATGCTCCAGGCAATCTTAACCCCCTTAAAATCCCTCTCCAGCGGACGAGCGAATACGCTCCCCGGTTCGACGATGGAAATGGGTGAGCGTCGGTCCGGCCCCGCTATCGCGGAAAGAATAAGGGCTATGTCCTGCACGGTACGGGCCATGGGCCCTTCCACCGAAAGGGGAAACCAGGCGGCCATCGAGGGCCAAACGGGAACCCTTCCCGGAGAAGGTCTAAGGCCGACGACGTTGCAGAAATTCGCGGGATTTCTCAATGACCCGCCCATGTCGCTCCCGTCGGCGATTGGAAGCATTCCACAGGCAAGAGACACCGCGGCGCCTCCGCTGCTTCCGCCGCAGGTCTTTGTCATGTCGTAGGGATTTGCCGTTTCCCCGAATACCTCGTTGAACGTCTGTGACCCGGCCCCGAACTCAGGCGTGTTCGTCTTGCCTATAGTAATAGCGCCGGCATTTTTCAGACGCTCCACTATAAGCGAATCCTCTTCTGGAACAAAATCCCTGAACACCTTTGAGCCGAAGGTCGTCCTGAGGCCCTTCGTCATGGCAAGGTCCTTGTGCGCCACGGGGAGACCGAACAGAGGCCCCAACTCCTCCCCTCCGGCCACAGCCCTGTCCTTGGCATCGGCCTCTTCCAGGAGCTTCTCCGGATGAATCATCGTCACAATCGCGTTTACCACGGGATTAATCTTTTCGATCTGTTCGAGGTGCGCTTCCATTACCTCACGAACAGAAAGTTCCCTTTGACGAATCTTTTGAGCCATATCAACGGCCATCAGAAAACAGATATCAGACACGATGTTTCCCTCCCTTTCATGTAAGGTTGATGGACTCGTAAAAATACACAATTTTGTCATTCCCGTGAAAACGGGAATCCAGTGTTTTTAAGTAGTTATGCGCTTCTGGATTCCCGCCTACGCGGGAATGACAGACTTTTTACGAAAGCATCAAGATTATATCATTGCTTTTTCTTTATTGTATTTTTTAATCTCTGAAATCAATCCTTTTGTGTCAAAATAAACCTCATTTCTACGGATTTTTCCATCGTTATCAAATTGAACAAGGCATACTCCGATACATTCAATATTTTTGGGGCCAACAGGCATCAGGGCATGCCATTTGTTCAAGAATCCATCTTCCATTGGAATACCCTCAATCTGGGTCCATACCCAATCGGGATTATTTGACAGCAACTTATTGAAATATAATCTTAATCCTTCTTTTCCCTTAACACCATCCGGTATAGTTGGGTCCAGATAAAATGCATCATGAGAATAAAAGCTTAACAGTTTTTCAGGATCATTACCTGTCCAGGCTGGCAGCCATTTTGATGCAAATTCTTCAGCCTGATCTTTTGACATCATATTCATAATATTTCCTCCTTTTTCAAGATATCATGTCGGGTTCAGCGGGATCTTCGACTTGCCCTTTTACTCGCCTCCGGCAAACCCATAGCCTTTGGTTCCGCGAATACCCGGCGCGAGGACTTTCACCTCGTCCACAGTGTGCCGCTCAGCCGCGCTGAAGATTTATGGGTGCTATACGTAACAAAAAGATGATTGAAGTTTTAGTTTATTGGGTTCATCATCTATCTGTATTTCCTATTGATTAATAGGAAAGGAGGTAGTGATGGAACTGAAGACCATAG
>JAFDAS010000237.1 GCA_019313695.1 Deltaproteobacteria bacterium | reverse complement strand
CCATGCAACGGTGCATCGTGTTTGATGTGTCCCAACTTTAGTGCATGAAGTTACACGCAGGCCAGTAGGTGCTGGTGGTGGCGGTTGGTATGGTTTGACGAATACTGTCCTTGCGGGTCCTGGTTGTGAACAAGGCATGTTATCACTCCTTTACGCAAGGCAATAACGATTTACGCGCAGGCTGCAACCGCAATCTGATAAGTATTACCGGGAACAAGAGTAATTTGACAGCTTGTAGAGCTACCAGACCATACTTCCCGACCATTCACATAAACTTTGTAAGATGTTGCGCCAGGAACGGAATTCCAGGATACAGTTGCGGTAACACTGTTGGGATTGGTAGGTGTAGGGACGTTCACCGTAGGCATTCCTGGCGGTTGTGGGGTGAATGCAGGAACGGTCACTGACTTCGCGGGTCCTGGTTGTGAGCAAGGCATGTGATTACCCCCTTATGCACAAGTTTATACACAAGCCACAACAGTAATCTGATTAGTCACATATCTATAATACTATGTAGGCTCTGGTATACATTCTGGGTGAGGATACACTGGGTATCCTGCCCACCCACTGTATGGAGTGTGTATAGATGCCCATGAACTCCATGGCGAACATCCAGACTCATTACAGGCTCGCACTCGAACAAGGTATTCTGTTCCTGGGCGTAATCCATACACCGTAGTGCTTCCAATCCCTTTACCGCTAACACCCGGACCGTTGTAGACTAGTCCTAAACCTTTAACTTCTACTTCGTATCGGGTAGCCCCGGGAACTTTACACCAGTCAATCCTGACGTATGCTTCTACTTCATTTATCGCTTCCCTAAATACCCAGAACGGGGGTCTCGGCGTGGGTGGCACGGGAGGTGTATACGGTGGCACAGTCACCGTTATGGCCGGTCCGCGTTGAGAGCAAAGCATTTAAATTCACCTCCTAGTTGCAAGCTGCAATCGCGATCTGGTAAGTTTGTCCTGGCACAAGACCAGTGAGTGTGGCAGTAGTCCCCCGAACATTGCTTAGAACTTCTTGACCATCACGATACACTTTGTAGTAAGTTGCTCCAGGCACAGGATTCCAGGACACAACCGCCTCTGCAGTGTTTGGACCAGTTACGGTCACTTCAACAGTAGGCTGTCCTGGCGGGTTGGGTGCTCCTGGCCCTCCTGGAACTTCCTCTTTAAACGGCCACCATCCATTCTTTTTGGCAAAGTATAAATATCCTCCACCACCAGCAAGCAGAATTATAGCTGATAACGCAACAGCCTGACCTCTTGTCACGATATTCACTCCTTACAAACTAATGTTCGGCACCCACAGGTAGTGCTCGTTTTTCATAAGCCTATCTGAACTGCTACAGGTAGGGGATACCGCGGCGTGTGCAAATAGGTGATATGTTCCGCTGGGGAATTCGTATCCATGTTGGGTCTGCCACGATTCCGCGGATAAAGTAACTGTTGCTCCTGGAGCCACTTCTATCCAGCCTGCTGCTGTCCCCTCTCCAGAGGGAAGACCACACCAGCTACCGGCAAAGAATGTTGGACCAGCGAGTCGGTTTACGCAGGACAGGATCTGTGTAAAAGCTTCGCTCTGGTTGTAGCCGGTTATCCCCGCGGGACATCCAACATCCGCTTTGACAAGTATCCCTTCCAATTTGAAACAACCTCTACCGCTACCAACGTTTTTGACATCAGCGGTGATGAAGACACCACCATTTTGACGGTAGGCATTTGCTGATACGATCAGGGACTTAGGTTTTCTAGTAAGTAGGTAGATGGCGATCCCCGTTCCTGCACCTACGAGGATTATTCCGCCAGCTATGAGTGCCTTTCTGTAAGCATCGGTTTCATTTGCCTGCAGAAGCGGCATCAATGACCATTCTGGAAGGGTTGCTTTCTGTAGTAAATTTGTTGTGGCCATACTGATCACCTCAACTTTATTATACGGTGCCTTTGAAGCCAGTTTCTGATATTTCCCTTATAGGCATAGAGCAGCAAACCTGCTCCCGTTCCAACGAGAGCAACTGAACCCATTATTGCTGCTACAGTTCCCGCTACAGTGAGGGCTGGCGTTTTGCACGTTGCCTGAACCCTGAACGTTGACAATGCAGAACAGCCGTTGTTGTTGCATGCTTTGACTCCTAGGGTGTATACGGCACCAGTTTTCCAATACGGGCTGTAAACTCTATGCTCGAACGATGTTGTCCTGACTGTTGCCAGTTTAGTGTTGGCGTGCCATATCTCATACCAGGATGCGCCGGGGACGGGATTCCACCAGATGTTGATAACTACAACGTCATCGGAGAC
>JAFDAS010000236.1 GCA_019313695.1 Deltaproteobacteria bacterium | reverse complement strand
GACGCACTCTATCCACTTATCAGTATGAGCTTTTTGAAAAACACGCCAGTGCCTGCGGTCGGGGCACACGTCGCTGTAGGTGAACGGCTCTGTGCCAGCAACGTTCCAGCACTTTAATAGGAACTCTTTGAGGTCAGGCGTTATGCGTGGTGGCATTCACATCATCTCCTTGAATCCCATTATTTACGCCTCCTTTTATTCGCCCACGTCTAATCTACCAGTTATCTACCCTCTCTTCAAATTTTGCTTCAAGTTCTGGTTTGCCTAGATATTGTGCTATCATCCGTATGTCTTCAGCGATGCAAAACAGGTTGCTTGATACTATATCTGCATCGTCTCCATTAAGGTGCGTTTCTGCTTTCTCTCGAACGATGTCAACGGACGTTCCTATGCTGTTTAATAAAGTTTCAACGTCGTCCACTCGGAATCGCCTCCATTTCGATCAACCTAGTAGATTTTCCGATATTACATTCACTACATGCTGTTACCAAGTTGTCCAAATCGTCCGTTCCACCACGAGATAATGGAATTATATGGTCTACATGCAACTCTACGTCTGGGGCACGCCTACCACAATATTGGCATGTGAACCCATCTCGTAGAAGCGTTTCAAATCTGATGGATGGAGGGAGTTGACGTTTGTGGGTGTGTTTGTGGGAGGTGCTTTTTGGATACATAATAACTTCTTTCCCAGTGAACCTAACACCAGAGCAGTCCACATCGTGCATATAATACCAACAGTTAGCACACGTGAGTATTAGCTTCTCCTTTTGATCATAGCAATCCTCCTCAAGTAAAACCCTACGACCAAAACCATCCTCGCACTGCTTAATTTTATATAGCTGCTCTTTTAAAGCATAAGTGGCACTTTGTTCCTTAGAGTACCTAATCACGAGAGGGTAATAGTTCCCCTCATATTTTCTTGCTGCATACCAAATCTCCCTCTTTGGCTTCGTTCGCATTAAGATTCCTCCAGTGCCTCCAAGCACTTCTTAACGTCGAAGAGTGGTTTGATATAGGTGGGCCTACCTTTCCTGCCCCCCTCGCTGATGGTTTTTCGCTCTATGAACCCATACATCTCAAACTGGTCCAGATACGTCCTGAGCCTGCGGTCCGTGAGTATTTCCTTCCCTTTTTTGGCCGCTATGCTCTTGTAAAGCTGGAGCGCTTTCGACAGGGGGACGTACATCTTACCAGACGTTGGCTTGGCAAGCTTGGCAAGTTCGCATATGGCGTAAAGGAGGAATTTCTGGTGAAGTGCCAGACCGCCTATCTGCTTGACGAAGCCAGCCACCTCGACTTCTTTCCGCGCCTTCTCGATGAGTTTGGGCGTTATGTCTGTGTCGTACCCCTGCTCAAGTAGCTCACCAGACGCGCGGAGCAGTTCTATCGCGCTCCTAGCATCCCCAGCCACATCATAGCATATTTTCGCTATGTTGAATAGTCCTTCGTGCTGACCGCCACCTGGAGGGAACTTTATGATGCCATCCTTGAAGGCGATGCGGGCGCGGTCCTCAAGAATGGAGTACAGCGCCGGAACGTCATAGCTATCAAAGTGCAGTTCGCGTAACTGGAGTCTTGACTCTATTCTGGGATCCAGCTTCTCGTACCAGTTGGGCTTGTTGCTGATGGTCACAAGCGATGTGTTCGGTGTTTCCACTATCGTTCTGATAACCCCATCGTAGCCGCGCTCGACTGGGATGTCGACTTCGTCCAAGCATATGATGACCGCATCAAAGCGTTCAGCATAGGACTCCAGCTTCTCGACGTACATCGCCTGGTACCAGCCCCTGTTGGGAATCTTCCTCTCGTCTGGCTTTTTCAACCTGTTCAGGATGTACGCAAGGATGTCGGATGTAGATGGTACATCGTGGCAGGAGATGTATATAGTCTTGACTTTCTTTCCAAACGCCTGCGCCTTCTTCTCGAACCGTGGCAGGACGTACTTGACGCAGACCGTCTTTCCGCACCCTATGGTTCCTAAAATGCTTATGTTCCGCTGGGTGTCTATCATCCTTGATACGTGCTGTCCTAGCGCCTCAAGCTCCCTGTCCCTGCCGATTAGTCTTGGCGGTGTCCATTTCAGTTCCAGCGCCTCTTTATTCTTATAGATTGTCTTTCCCTGTGTAAGCGCTTTCTCGAATATTTGGTCTAAATTCGCTTGAACCCCCATGAGAACACCTTCAAACTATTTAGAAATCAACCTATATATACCTTTCCTTCCTTAACACCTTTAATTTCCGCTAATAGGTAAACGCAGAGCGTAGGAAAGCATTTCCGCTGCAACCATTAAAGATATTGATTTTTGCTTAAAATGAGAAGGAATCTATTTCCGCTGCAAATTGAAAAGTGTACCCAAAGATTGCAAATTTGAATTCTTTTTGATTCCTTATTGTATATAGATATACTATATAGTATATATATATACTATATAATAAAAATACGTGCGTTATATATACGTTTTGCTGCGGAAATGGCTTCCTATTCCCCCCCCACGAAACAATTTCCGC
>JAFDAS010000235.1 GCA_019313695.1 Deltaproteobacteria bacterium | reverse complement strand
TTTCCAACGCGGTTATTCTGAAGAAGACGGGCGCCTCAATGGGAAGATGAAAGAAACCCTCAAGCAGAAATTTCGGGATCAACATGACGGCCGCAGCCAGCAAACCGAAGAAGGTTGCGCCGGTTAATGAATGTGAAAAACCTGTTCTAACAATGTATCCGCCTCTCCTCGTATGCCCCAAACCATCTATGAGGGTATTGACGAGAAAGGAACAGGCTGAAACAGTTATGAGAAGAAACGGTCCAATCGTGAAGATCCCGGTCAATATATGCAGGATCTTCGCTGTCAATAAAGCCATAGAAGCAGAGAACAAAATGTGCGTCGCCATCTTAACCGTAGCGAACACCCTAGAAAAAGAAATCCTAACGATTTTTAAGATTAGCCCGAATTTTCAATCCCCTTAGATTTTGCAACGTTGCCTGTAAATGTCCCACAGCCGCCATTCCGAAGCTCGCGGCAAGGCAAGCTAAAGGATCAGCCATCAATTCGCCGAACATATACGCGTAAACTACTTGTAAAAGGAGAAATGCAAATAGGAATATCTTTGGAACTTCCACGGCCAACACAAATGCGACGGACGCCTTCTTGAAGCCCAGATTCTCAACGAAGAAAGCGAAAATCTTGTTCCTTTCAACCTCTCCGAACCTGGAAGGATCCTCCCTGTAAAACCCGTAAGTGGAATACAAGTCAGAAGCAACCGTGAAAAACCAGAATGCTACAAGCAAAAACTTAACTGGAGGCTGAAAGACTGACAGAAAAAGAAAAACGGGGATTGACGCGGCAAGCATTGAGACCAAAGCCAGCAGCCGCACAAAGTCGGTGGACATTGAATCACCCTAGTCTTACCGGGGAATTATGACGATGGATTCTCGAGGAGTCTTCGCTTTGCATGAAAGCTGTATTCCGCCATAGATTAAGCCTCCAATAACCACAACGACGCCAATATACATCAACAGGTCGAGCAGCCTGTTAGCCGCACCGAATAGCGCTGCGGGGACGTTGGGCTCCGCCGGCTCCCCGAGATCCCATCTGCCATTTTCGTTTTGATCGATGAAGTCGAATTTATTTTCTGTGTCATGCTCTTTATCAACGCCAACATCGGAATAGTAAATGTCATATTCGGAGTCATACTTCATATCTTGGCTCCATCCGGTCGCCCAGAAAGCCATCGGTTTGGCTATTGCCATTAATACTCCGGCTACGATGCAGCCGGCTAGAACCCTCTGCGCCCTCGCCTGTTCCTCAGGGCTTTCAGCCCTTACAAGCCTCAGTCCAAAGTAGCATATCATGGCGATCCATAGCAACACAAGAATTATCGGCAGTGCTTCGAGGGGGAACAACGGTAACGCTAAAGCCGCAGCCAGCTTCTTGTTGTTCCTAAGTTTATTCATGATCTTCTCAGCTTCACCTAGAACTCGTCTAGCCTTTTCAGCCAAAGCCATCCTGACGAATTCGGCCCTCGACTCCATCCCCAGCTGATCCATCGCCTCGTCAACTTGATCTAAGAGTTTCCTGTCCACTCTGGCCGTTATCTTTTTTAATTCTGACTTTTCCTTTCTAAACTTGGGCATATGATCCGCACCGAGAAGGAAACGTTTCAATGATTTAAAAAGGAATTTTATGGAAATTTTAATGCCGAATTGCCCTTTTTTCTTCCTTGCACTTTAACTCTGCGATCTCAACCTGTAAAAACGTTCTATCCTCAAGATCTATGCCGAGACCATGGCACAGGCTGTTCTTTCGGCTTCTCACGGTAACTTCGGTCACTCCAGCCGCCGTAGCCAGTTCGCTCTGGGTGACTTCTTCTCCGACGAGTTTGGAGGCAATGTAGAGAGCCGCGGCGGCTAAGCCTCTCGGGCCTTGACCGGATGAGACGTGATTCTCTTCGGCTTTACGGAGAATCTCAACCGCAACCTTCACAGTCTTGTTGGAAACCTGAGTCTTCTCAGCTATTTTTGAAATGTATGTTAGGGCGTTAGGCACGGGCATTTTAATGTTAAATTCCCTAACGATCAGCCTGTAACATCTCGCCACGTCCTTCTTTCTAACCTGGGCGGCTTCAGAAATCTCCTCTAGTGTTCTGGGGAGGTTGGAGAGGCGGAGGACGGCGTATAGGGAAGCAGCGATAAAGGCTGAAATTGATCTTCCACGAACCAAGCCTCTATTCAAGCTCTTTCTGTATATTACAGCGGCTCGTTCCCTCACGGAATAGGGTATTGAAAGTTTATCTGAAAACAGGTTGAGATTGTTCAATGCTTGAATCATGTTTCTATTGGTAGCTGAAGCGTTTATGCTGGCTATC
>JAFDAS010000234.1 GCA_019313695.1 Deltaproteobacteria bacterium | reverse complement strand
GATTAAGAAATAAAATGTTTCTGATAAGAGAATATTGAACGGCAGAGTAAAACGTTTTTTGAACATCGAACATCGAACGTTGAACATCGAATGATGAAATCGCTTCGCTCCGCCGAGTTTATAAATTGGTAGAATACCTTATTCAAAATTCGACGTTGGACGTTCGATGTTCGATGTTCATAGTCTTTTTGATGGCTACGTCCTTGATATTGGATTGTAATATGCAGGGATTGCGATGCTTTTAGACCCCTTCGAGGGGTCTTCATCAAACCACCCGTTCTACGAGTGGTAGGTGATTTCACATTCTCCCTTGGGTTGCTGCGTCGAGTCTATTCAGCCTCTTCTCAAGCTCCCGCTTTAGCTGATCTTTGGCAGGTTGCGCCTGCCTGAATACATGCTCTGCCTTGTGAAATTCCAGAACACGGACATCCGAAATATCAGGCTTTATATATATATCAGGGCCGGCAACACGCAGCTTTTCCCTGGTTATACTTTTCTCCATTATCTGGAAAGTGTTAAAAACAGCCTCCGTCAGTGAGGGCATGAGGTCCGGGCCTGCCGTCCTGTGTCCAATAACATCGATTGCAATAGTTAAATCACAATCATTCGGCAATATATCGAAAGGTACAGGATTTACAGCCCCGCCATCTATTAAAACCTTGTCATCTATCAATACCGGTGCAAAGATTCCTGGCATAGATATACTGGCCTGTATAGCGGAAAACAGCTCACCGTTTTTAAAGACCACCTCTTCACGTGCCCAAAAATTTGACGCTACAACGAATAAGGGAATATCAAGCTCCTCAAAGGTTCGTGCAGTAATTGATTTAAACAAAAATTTGATAAAATTTTCAGTCTTTAGTAAACCAGCCCGCTCAAACTGCGGCGTAATGAAATCGAGCCACTTAAAGTTAAAGACATTTTTTACACTATTGTGCTCCGAAACTGTCAATTCTCTTAATGATTCCCGCAATTCTTTGCCTGTCATACCCGAACAGTAAAGTACACCCGCAACCGCACCAATGCTGCTACCACTAACGTAAGTCGGCTTAACTCCCAGCTCGTCCAAGGTTTCCAGCATCAAAATATGGGCCAATCCTCTGGCGCCGCCGGCGCCTAAAGCTATACCAATCTTTTCCATTTGTTGACCATTTCCAATCCTTAGTGCTCTAATTCGTTGATTCGATGACGTATTTTTTATATTGTCACCGCTCGCTTCGCTCAAGACGCAAAGAACGCAGAGTTAAATATTTTTTCTTTTGCCGTTGAGAGAACGGCAAAAGAAAATAGCTTAAGCTTTTAAAAATACAATTATATTGAAATACATATATTTATTTCATCTCCCACAGGGATTTATGTTTTTGCGACCTTTGCGGCTCTGCGGTGATTATAAACTGTCCAATTTTAACACGTTACCGTATTTAAGAATCCATGTACTTAGTTATACCCTATCTGAGGCTCCCTATAAATTCACCAACAGCTCCGACCCCATCTTTTTCAACCAGCCTTATGGTCTGGGTGCCAATTACAGCAATATCTGTTTTTCCTTTTAAAAAGTCTATGTCATTTTTATCTTTTACTCCAAAACCAAGAGCTAGCGGAAGATTAGTTGCCTTGCGGCATCTTTCAAGATATTTATCCAAATGCCCGGAAAAGTCCGTCTCCAGGCCTGTTACTCCTTTTCTTGCCACACAGTAAATAAAGCCCCGTCCAAAAGATGCAAGGTAATTCATGCGTTCATCCGGAGTTGTAGGAGAAAAAATAAAAATCGGATCAAGATTATATTTTTCCATTGCATCAAGATAATCCTGCCCTTCTTCCGGTGGAAGATCCGGCACAATGGCGCCTTTCATATTTCTTTCGGCCATTGCAGCGGCAAATCTATCAATACCGTATTTAAAAAGTATATTATAATAGCTCATAAAAAGAAATGGGATATCAAATGACCGTGTTATATTTCCGGCAAAATCCAGACATTTCTTTACTGTACTGCCCCCTGCCAGTGATTTCTGATTTGCATGCAGTATTACCGGGCCGTCTGCAATGGGTTCGGAAAAAGGTATCTGCAGCTCCATCAAATCAACACCGGCATTAACCATTGCCTCTATTATTTTAAAACACTCCTCAAATGAGGGGTATCCGAGAACAATGTGGGTCATCAGCAGTATTTTCTTTTCTACAAGCCTGCTTTTAAGGTACGACTCAAGCATTATACTCCTCCGCTTTTTTCTTGATAAACTCCTTCCATCTCGGGTCATCAAAGGCATCCGCAACCGTAAATATGTCCTTGTCCCCTCTTCCGGACTGATTGAT
>JAFDAS010000058.1 GCA_019313695.1 Deltaproteobacteria bacterium | reverse complement strand
TATAAAACTGCTGGCCATGCTGGGGGGATTTCTGGGATGGCAATCTCTGTGGTTTGTCGTCATGGCGGCCTCCCTTATCGGCGCGATCGCGGGCATATCCGTCATGATCTCCAAGGGAAAAGACACAAAATACGCCATCCCCTTCGGACCGTTTCTGGCTATCGGTTCCGTCACCTATATCTTCTGGGGTAACGCTTTTATGAGGTTTCTGATTTTAAGATGAAAAAAAATACCAACAGCAAGGGGTTTACCCTCATAGAGCTGATGATTGTGATTGCCATTCTGGGGATCCTCGCCAGCATAGCGGCGCCGAATTTTCAGACCTATATGGCCCAGAGGAGATTAAACGGGGCCGCAAGGCAGGTTATGACGAATTTGATGGAAGCGAGAAGCAAAGCGGTCAGTTTCAACCAGAAAGTAAAGGTTTTTTTCAAAAGTGATCAAGAAAAGGTTCATGAATACGAGATATGGAACGATGCAGATGGTAACGGGACAGTTGCAGACAATGAAGGAGATGATATTGAGCTGGACATCCACCCCGACTATCATGATGTTACCTTCAGCGCATCGGCTGATCCGGTTTTCCAGGCAAGGGGGACTGCAATGGGCAGCACGATAACCCTTACAAATTCCAGCGGCACGCGAGAGGTCAGCGTCTCCACGGCAGGAAGGGTGAAGATTAATTAACGGGGGTATAATGCGCCATTTGAGAGGGAATAGAGGTTTTACGCTGATAGAAATCATGATAGCCATGATTGTCCTTATGATCGGGCTCCTGGGCGTGGCGGGCGTGGCGACAACCGTTATCAACGGAAACGCATTCGGCAATAGAATCACCACCGCCACAACACTGGCCCAGGACAAGATGGAGGAACTGAAGGGCACGGGGTATTCAAACATTGCACCCGGTTCCGACACGCAAGAGTCCATCTATACAAGGACATGGACCGTAGATCCACCTGCCGACGGCATGAAAACCGTCGAGGTTAAGGTAGAATTTCCATGGAAAGGCACCACACATAACGTTACACTCAATACAATAATGGCGGAATAATGGAACATCTCAAGAGAAAAAGCAAAAAAGCGCTCCATACATCCCAGGAAAGCGACCGCGGGTTCACGCTGATCGAATTGCTGATCGCCATGGCCGTTGGACTCGTTCTTCTTGGTGCCATGTATGGCGTCTTCACCATGCATAGCAAAACTCTTGGTACGCAGGAACAGATCGCAGAGATGCAGCAGAATGTGCGCGCCGGCATGGATATGATGATCAGGGATATCAGGATGGCCGGGTACGATCCTGAGGGGACTGCCAGTGCAGGCATCGTAAGTGTCTCTTCCGACAAAATCTATATCACAATGGATTTGAACGGTGACGGGGCCCTGGATGACAGCGGTGAACATCTGGTCTATGATATCTATGACAACAAGCTTGGTCGGACCTCGGGAACCTCGTCAAATGTCAACGATACCGGTGTTGCCCCATATCACCAACCGGTGGCGGAAAACATCGTGGCCCTTGCCTTTGTCCACAGCACTGCCAACAATACGGTAACCATAACATTGCGCGGGCGAACAGCCGATATCGATCCCGATTATACGGACCCGACTTACAGCGACCATTACAGGAGATATACGCTTCAAACAACGGTGGTTCCCAGAAATCTTTCACCTTCCTGAGCGGGGTGAAGACAACCATGAAAGACAGGTGTATGAAATGCGTTTAAGGCGGACATTCAGGCATGTGAACAATGACAGGGGAATGGTTCTCGTCGTAGTCCTTTTGCTGCTTTCCGCTTTGATTATTCTGGGAACCACGGCCATCATGCAGACATCAACGGATCTCAAAATCAGCACCAATTACAAGACGAGCACGCAGGCCTTTTATGATGCCGATGCCGGCGTGCAGTACATGCTGGCCATGATAAAAAATGATTCTTCCATCGATATGACGGCCAGTCCTGTGCCTGTGCCTGAGAGCTATATCCAGGAGACTGGATTTGACTATACCCTTCCCACCAGCATTACAAATCTGGGGAGCAACAAATACCGGTTTCAGGTTACGGGAAACGCCGGGAACAATACGAAAAAGACGATAGAGGCGACCTTTTTGCTGACCTCACTCGCGCCGGATGATCCCGACGGCGCACTGGGTATGTATGGAGATGACTCGACAGTGCAACTGCAGAATGGAGGCGGGAAGAACAGTAGTCCCAAGGCGATTGACGGCAAGGACTACGATCTGCCCACCAACTTCGACTGTACCGGGAGCGGGTGCCAGGGGTCTGTCACCACCAACGCCCCTGTTCCCGGACTCTATACGGAGGATGAGACACCTACTGTGACCGGTGACCCGGAATATATCGATGGTTCCCCTGATGTTCAATCAGGAGGAGGCAGTAACACGGAGCAGGTCTGGATAGATTTTGCCAACTTGTGTATTCCTCTTGCCGACAACACAAATCCCGCGACGACAGGTTCAGGAACCGTGGGGATGAGAACGGCACCCGAGATTACTGTGATAGATGAGGTCAAGACCTACGCGGGAAGTGTGGATGGTGCCGGGATTTTGATCATTAAAGACCCCGGAGCTGCACATTTTACGGGTACTTTTCATTGGGAGGGGCTTATCATCCTTCTCGGCGGGGCCACCGTGGATTTTTCCGGAAGTGCCTATTTATATGGTGCCGTTGTTATGGCCGACTATACGTCAAAAACGACGGACTTGACGGGAAGCGCCAATATAATGTACAGCAGCTCCGCCCTTTCAAATCTGGTCAATATCAGTAAACTCAGGCAGATTGATATCACATCCTGGAGGGATGAAAGTCTGTAGGGTAGTAAATAGGGACTACTTATTGTTTAGTTTCTTGATATATAGATATCACCGGTAAATAGATATGCGGGGATGGTAGAAAAAATGAGTCCTTATGACAACCACTTTCACGAAGAGAAGCCAAGGTCATCAATCACTCCAAATTACAAAAAACAACCAAAACAACTTGACTTGAAAAGGCCCTGTATATATCATTAATGCGGATTAAAAAATGAACGATCGGAGGTAGCGCTTATGGGTACAGAAAAGAGATACTGCTCTATATGTGCGTGGAGAGGCACCTGTGCGAAGCGGTTTTCAGTTTCCAAAGATTCCAGCGGAAAAGTTCATTGTCCCGACTTTACAAGAGATCTTGCCATCAAGGATAACGATATTGACGAAATAGAGAACATGGACAAAAAGTGAATTGACAAAACGGATGAAAAACTTGTAGAAGTGCGCCGTTTTGAAGTTATTTGAGAAAGGTTGGCCTTCGGGCCAACTTTTTCGTTTTCTGCGTGAGAAAGAAATCACAAAAAACCATGAAAAAGAGACTTGCCAGGCTACTCGAAGAATCAATTGATTCCTGCATTGAAAAGGAAGTATTAAAAAAAACGGACATTCCCTTCATAGAAGTGGAGCTTCCAAGAGAGGGCTCTCATGGCGATTATGCGTCAAACATAGCCATGGTGCTTGCATCGAGCCAGAAAGAAGCTCCCCGCAGGATAGCAGAACGTATCGTCGAAAACATCAACGACAGCGACCGGATATTGGACAAGATAGAAATAGCCGGGCCCGGCTTCATAAACTTTTTCATCAGAAGCAGTGTATGGCCTACCCTTCTGGAGGATGTGGACACGCTCGAGGACCGGTATGGCGAATCCAACATCGGAAAGGGCTCCAAGGTCCAGGTGGAATTTGTAAGCGCCAATCCCACGGGCCCACTTCATATAGGACATGCCAGGGGCGCCGTTATTGGCGATACCATTGCCAATATCCTGCAGGCATCGGGATTCTCGGTGTCCAGAGAATACTACATAAATGATGCCGGGAACCAGATGAACATGCTGGGAGAATCCGTTTACTACCGATATCTGGAACTGATGGGTCCCGACAAGTCGGGATTCCCCGATAATTGCTATCAAGGAGAGTACATCACAGAACTTGCCCGGGAAATATACGCCAAATTCGGCGACAGGTTCCGCTCAGACAAGGAAAGTTCGATAGCCTTTCTGACAGAATACGCAGCCGACTCCATCCTGGATGGGATAAAAAAAGACCTTGAAACCCTTGGCGTAACCTTCGACCGCTATTTCAGCGAAAAAGAACTTTATACCAATGACAGCGTGGCAAATATCCTTCAAAAACTCAAAAAAGAAGGTTTCATATACGAAGAAGGGGGCACACTGTGGTTCAAGACGATGGATTCCGGCGATGAAAAAGACAGGGTCGTTGTCAGAGAAAATGGCGAGCCTACCTATTTTGCCGCTGATATCGCGTATCATCGGGACAAATACTCAAGGGGTTTTGACAAAGTCATAAATGTATGGGGAGCGGACCACCACGGATATATACCCAGAATGCAAGCGGGTATTCAGGCCCTCGGCAGAAAAAAGGAAGACCTTGAAGTAGTTCTTGTTCAGCTGGTGAACCTCCTCAGGGGTGGCGTTCCTGTTCCCATGTCCACCAGGACTGGTGAATTTGTAACAACAAGAGAGGTGACCGATGAGGTGGGGAAGGATGGGGTCAGATATAACTTCCTCATGAGAAGATCGAACAGCCATCTTGACTTTGACTTGGAGCTTGCGAAGGCCCAATCAAGCGAAAACCCAGTCTATTACGTGCAGTATGCCCACGCCAGGATATCCAGCATTATGAGGCTCGCCGCGGAACAGGGTTACCGGATTCCAGACTACGATGATATCAAGCCCGACCTTCTTGCCACTCCGGAAGAACACGAACTTGCCAAATTAATTGACGCGTTCCCGGAGATGGTTGAAGGAAGCGCAAAGACGCTTGAGCCACACCGCATACCTTATTACATTAACGATCTTGCCTCCATATTTCACAGCTTTTATAACAAGCACAAAGTTGTTTCCGACAACGCCGAATTGACAAAAGCAAGGTTGTTCCTGATCAAGACTACTGCCATAGTAATCCGAAATGCCCTCAGGTTATTAGGAGTTTCCGCCCCCGAACGTATGTAAAAATCGGGCTTAAAAAAGGGTACGCTAATGCCACGGAAAGCCGAAGATTTCGAATTCAAGCTGAGCAGATTCGGTCTGTTTTTCTTCACCATTGTAATCGCCCTGTTTCTATTGTTCTCCTTTATATGCGGGGTAATCGTCGGGAAAAACATTGAAAGTTATCCGGAAAAGATAGCCAGGGGCATACCCGGCGCCATAAAGGAAAAAATTGTAAAAAACAGGGATATTCCGGAAGATACAGGCGAAAATGAAGATGATTTCGAATTCACTTTTTATGACACGCTTAAGGGAAAACGTGAAGATATAAAGGGGACTTTTGCGGGCAGAAGTGGGGGGGAACCCTCTGAGAAGTACAATCCACCAGGAGAGAAACAGACAGGCAACCTGTACACAATCCAGATAGCTTCTTTCAGGGATAAAAGCAGGACAGAAGATCTGAAGGCAAAATTATCTGATATGGGTTATTCTCCAAAAGTGGATGAGGTTATCCTGCGCTCAAGCGGGAGATGGTTCCGCGTAAAACTGCAGGGATTTGCGACATATGATGATGCCAGAAGAGTTGCATCTCTGCTGGAAAAGAAGGTACGAGGCATCAAATGCCTCGTTATAAAGAACAGGGAGTCAGGATAAACACCATGTTTGAAAGTTTGACCGAGAAACTGGACAACGTCTTCAAAAAACTCAGGGGGAAAGGTATCCTCAACGAAGAGAACGTCAAAACAGCCATGAAAGATATCAGGATGGCTCTTCTTGAAGCGGATGTCAATTTCAAAGTAACCAGAGAATTTATCGAAGATGTCAGCGAGAGAGCTATAGGTCAGGAGGTCCTGGACAGCATAAGTCCCGGTCAGCAGATAGTCAAGATTGTCCATGACAGACTCATTGAACTGATGGGGAAAGAGAGCAGCCATCTGAACCTTTCCAATCGATTTCCTGCCCCTGTCATGCTTGTAGGCCTTCAGGGGTGCGGCAAGACAACAACCGCCGCAAAACTTGCCCTCCATCTGACAGGCCAGAACCACAGGGTTTCCATGGTTTCTGCCGACATCTACAGACCCGCAGCCATTGAACAGCTGAAGATCCTCGGAGAAGAGACCAATACGAACGTATACGATTCAAAGGGTCAAAAGGATCCGGTAAAGATCTGCGTTGAAGCCGTTGAAGACGCGAAAACGAACGGCTTTGACACCCTGATCATAGACACCGCGGGCAGGCTGCATATCGACGACGAATTGATGGATGAGCTGAAAAGAATGAAGGACACCATAAATCCGTCTGAGATACTCTTTGTCGCCGATGCCATGACAGGCCAGGACGCTGTATCCGTGGCCGAAAAGTTTGACGACTTGTTGGGCATAGACGGCGTTGTGTTGACAAAAATGGACGGCGACGCGCGCGGAGGAGCGGCACTGTCTCTGAAGAAGGTAACAGGAAAACCTGTCAAATTCATCGGCATGGGTGAAAAGACCGACGCACTGGAAGTATTTCATCCGGAACGCATGGCGTCCAGGATTCTCGGCATGGGCGACATATTGACCCTCGTCGAGAAGGCCCAGACGACAGTAGACGAAAAGGCCGCGAAAGAGCTTGAAAAGAAGATAAGAAAAGACGCATTTACACTGGACGATTTGAAGAAACAGCTGACACAGATAAAAAAGATGGGGCCGCTTCAGGATATTTTAGGGATGGTGCCGGGATTAGGAAAGATAAAAGCCCTGAAGAACGCGACGCCGGATGAACGTGAGCTGGTGAAAACAACCGCCATCATTGATTCCATGACAAAGAAGGAACGTATAAATTACAAGATCATAAACGGGCAAAGGAGAAAAAGAATCGCAAAAGGGAGCGGCACTACAGTGCAGGATGTCAACAAGGTTCTCAAAAATTACATAGAGATGAGGAAAATGATGAAAAAATTGACAAAGGGTGGAATGAAATCAATGATGAGAGGTAATTTACCCTTTAAATAAAACAAAAGATGTGTTAGTAGGACGCGTTAAGTCAAAAATAATAATCAGGAGGTAGGAACCCGGGGAATGGCAGTTAAAATAAGATTGACGCGAATGGGCACAAAAAAGAAGCCTTTCTACAGGATTGTGGTGGCGGAAAACGAGGCGCCGCGGGATGGAAGGTTCATCGAAATCGTTGGAAATTATGATCCGATGAAGGACCCGGCTGAGATAAACCTCAAGGAAGATCGAGTGACGGAGTGGCTGTCAAAGGGAGCCAAACCGACTCAGACGGTATTGAGTCTGCTTAAAAAGAAGGGGCTTATTGCACCGAAGGTGGAAAAGGCGCAGGTAGAGGGTTAGGGCATAGACGATCTGTATCTTACTTATTCCAGGAATCAGTGGAGGTTGTTGCGATGAAAGATTTGGTCAAGTATATGGCTCAGGCTTTGGTAGATCATCCTGACGATGTTGATTGCACGGAAGTGGTCGGCGAGCAGACCTCTGTCATCGAATTGAGGGTCGCGAAAGATGACTTGGGAAAGGTTATAGGGAAACAGGGAAAAACCGCAAAGGCAATGAGAACCATCTTGAGCGCTGCGTCAGCCAAGATTCACAAAAGGGCGGTTCTCGAAATCATAGAATAAGTGAACAACCTGCTTGAGATAGGGAAAATCGTCAAAACCAGCGGCCTTAAAGGCCGGCTTAAGGTTCTTTCATATTGTGAATCGGCAGAGGTGCTTGAAACACTGAAGGGTGTTTTCATAGGTGAGGATATAGAACACGTATCTTCCTTTAACGTGAGAATGATCAACATCAAGAGGGGCTCCTTTCTCCTTGAGCTTGAAGGTGTGGAAACCCTGGAGGCAGCCGGTGAGCTGACAGGGCGCCATGTCTTTGTACCTTCGGAAACCCTTCCGGATGGCGAGTACTACTGGAAAGATATAATAGGTCTTGACATTGTTACAGAAGATGGCCGGAAACTGGGACGGATAACAGCTATTCTGCCGACAGGAAGTAACGATGTCTATGTCTGCAGCAGTGGCGAAGGGGAAATCTTCATTCCGGCGTTCGACGACGTGGTAAAAAAGATCGATATTGAAAAAGGCGTTATGGTTGTGAAGCTTCCCGAAGGACTCTAAAATGATTATTTTTGATATTTTGTCCGTCTTTCCGGAGATGTTTCAATCCCCTCTCGGCAGCAGCCTTATAAAAAAATCCATAGACAAGGGCCTGATCGAAGTAAATCTCCACGATATCCGCGATTATACCCGGGACAGGCATAGAACCACCGACGACACCCCTTACGGAGGGGGTGGCGGAATGGTAATGAAAATAGAGCCCGTCGCAGGCGCCCTGAAGGCTATTGTCCCCGCCGGGGATGAGGCGCTTGTCATCCTTCTCTCGCCCCAGGGGGAAACATTCAAACAGAAAACCGCGGAAGAACTGTCTCACTATTCCAGAATTGTCATGATATGCGGGCACTACGAGGGAGTAGACGAACGAATCAGGAAGCACCTGGTCGACAGAGAGATATCGATAGGCGATTATGTCCTGAGCGGTGGAGAGTTACCCGCAATGATCGTGGTGGACGCCGTTTCGCGTCTTGTTCCAGGTTTTGTGGGGAACAGCGAGTCGGTACTGTACGATTCTTTCTCAACCGGACTTCTGGAAGGTCCTCACTACACGAGGCCCAGGGAATATGGAAGCTGGGAGGTTCCGGAAGTGCTGCTTTCGGGACATCAGAAGAAGATAGACGAATGGAGGCGCAGGGAGTCCCTCAGAAGAACTCTGCAGAGAAGACCTGATATGCTCAGGCAGGCTGATCTTACGGAAGAGGACAAAAGGGTGCTTGAAGAGCTTAAGGCGGGAGACCCTGAACTTGTATAAAAACCTTTATATTGCTCTTTTACATTACCCCGTTTACAACAAAAGGGGCGATATCGTTACGACGGCGGTAACCAATATGGATATACATGATATATCGAGATCCGCCAGAACTTATGGTGTAAAACGCTTTTACATCATAACACCGATAGAACAACAACAGGTGTTCGTTGAACGTATTCTGCATCACTGGCAGAAGGGATACGGCACTACGTACAACCCTTCAAGGAAAAAGGCCTTCGACATCGTAAAACTGGAAGGCACCCTTGACGATACAATAATGGCTATATCGCGGGATACCGGGGAAAAGGTCAATGTGGTGGTTACAAGCGCCTCACCCCGGAAGAATTGCCTGACCTGTGAAGGTCTGAGAGAAAAGATATCGGGAAGCAGAGAGGCCTTCCTTATAGTCTTTGGAACGGGCTGGGGAATAGCGGAAGAGGTTATTGAAAAGGCTGACTTCTTCGTGGAGCCGATAAGAGGAAACTCCGATTACAATCACCTGTCCGTCCGGTCGGCGGCAGCCGTCACGCTGGACAGGTTATGTGGACAATAAATACAAATATGATTTTTCAGAGGAGGATTTTGAACTATGAATGTTCTCGACATGCTTGAGAAAGAACAGATGAGAGCAGATATTCCCGGTTTCAAGCCGGGTGATACCGTAAAGGTGCATGTGAAGATTATAGAGGGCCAGAAGGAAAGGGTTCAGGTTTTTCAGGGATCCGTCATACGCAAAAGGGCGGGACAGAACCGCGCCACTTTTACCGTCAGGAAGGTATCTTCCGGCATAGGGGTCGAAAGGACATTTCCCCTTCACTCCCCCATTATAGACAAGATAGAGATAGTGATGAAGGGCAGGGTAAGGCGTTCAAGGTTGTATTATCTGAGGGGACTAAAGGGCAAGAAGGCAAGGATAAAGGAACTTGGCAGAAGGTGAAATGCGTGAGTTTGAACTGCGTGCCCGCCGGCTTGGTTTTGACACGATCGCCGGTGTCGACGAGGCCGGAAGGGGACCTCTCTCAGGCCCCGTTGTAGCGGCTGCGGTAATCCTTCCTTCAGATTACGCGAACGGGGAGATCAGAGATTCGAAGAAGCTGACTCCCCGGAAAAGAGAGGCCCTGTACAAGATAATCGGAGATGACGCCATCTCCATTGGCCTGGGCGTAATAGAAGCTTCGGTCATAGACAGAATCAACATCCTCCAGGCAACACTGGCGGCAATGAAAATAGCCGTTTCAAATCTCTCCCCTCAACCGGATTACATCCTCATAGACGGAATAAATAATATCGACACCCCCATCCCGCAGGAAACAATTATCAGGGGAGATTCTCTGAGTGTTTCAGTGGCAGCCGCTTCCATAATAGCCAAGGTATCAAGAGATCAGATCATGGACAGGTATCATGTCCTGTATCCCCAGTATAACTTCCTGAAAAACAAGGGATACGGCACAAGAGAACATCGCGAGGCAGTGAAAAAACATGGCTGGTGCAAGATCCACAGAAGGTCTTTCAAGATCAAATAACATAGAAAAGGGCAGGAAGGGGGAAGATATGGCGGCCGCCTGTCTGAGAAAAGAAGGGTACAGGATCGTCGAGAGAAATTACAGGTGCCTTTATGGAGAAGTCGACATTATCGCCATGGATGCCGGAGATATAGTCTTTATCGAGGTGAAGAGCAGAAAATCGGATAACTTCGGTTCACCTGAAGAGGCAGTCGGAATAACCAAACAGAAAAAGATTTCAAGAGTAGCGCTCAACTATCTGCGGGAAAAGGGACTTGCCGACCATAACGCGAGATTCGACATTGTGGCAATAAGGTTCATGCCGCAGGGCAACCGGATAAAACTTATAAGGAACGCCTTTGACCTGAGTTATTAGTCGTAAACAGTTATGCAAAAAGGAACACTATACATCGTCTCCACTCCCATAGGTAATCTGGAGGATATAACCCTGCGCGCCATACGCATCCTTAGGGAAGTGGGGCTGATCGCGGCGGAAGATACGCGCAGGACAAGAATTCTGCTCAACGCCTACCAGATTGACACACCCCTTACAAGTCTCCACGACCGGAATGAGCTGAAAAAGGGCGTCCATCTGATAGCCAGGCTGAATGAGGGGATCGACATGGCTTATGTCTCCGACGCCGGCACACCCGGGATATCCGATCCGGGATACATCTTCGTCAAACAGGCCATCGCACAGTCCATCAAAGTTGTCCCTGTTCCCGGACCGGTCGCCGCGGTCGCCGCGCTCAACGTCTCCGGCATTCCCATGGACAGTTTCGTTTTCTTCGCGTTCCTGCCCTCCCGCCGCGGAAAGAGAAGGCAGTTGCTTGAATCCATCAAAGAAGAAACAAAGACTATGGTGTTCTACGAATCACCCAACCGGCTTGTCGCTGCTCTTAAGGATATCGGTGAAATCCTCGGCGACAGACAGATTGCCGTGTCCAGGGAACTGACAAAGATATACGAAGAAACACTGCGCGGCACAGTAAGTGAGGTCTCTGAATCTCTCCGGAGAAGGAAGATAAAGGGGGAAATCACGCTGGTAATTTCGGGAGCCGCAATGGATCGCACCGGTCTCTCCGCCGAAGAAATACGAGCAAAATTTCAGGAAGCACGAAAAGACCCCGAATCCTCCACCAGAGACATCGTAGATGCCCTCTCGGAAAAAATGGACATGCCTAAAAAAGAAATATACAGGCAAGTCCTTGATTTCATAAATGAAGACTCGGGGGAATAAGGGAACACCCATCTTATCTTTTTTCTGAGAGATTCAAACAACTATCATTATTCGTCATTTCGACTGCGAGAGAAGTCTTAACGGGCCTGTATCATTAAGATTTCCCTCTGACGGGGACTATGGCTCGTCGCCGACGCTCCTCGAAATGACAAAACTCAATTCAAAGCTCTTTTCATGCTGAATCCATAATACTTGACAAGTCTGTCATTCCCGCGTAGGCGGGAATCCAGAAGCGCATAACTACTTAAAAACACTGGATTCCCGTTTTCACGGGAATGACAAAATTGTGTATATTTCGACTTTTTACGAGTTCATCAATACTTGACATCAGGATACTTAACTGGTATGACCTCTTACCAGAGGAGGCATGCGTAATGAAAGCGGGAAAACCTTTTCACCCTGCCCGGCACACTGAACACAAACTGGTCACATCCATACTTGACGGCACTTATCCGCCGGGGTCGAGCCTTCCTAACGAAAGGTCGTTCGCGGAGCAGATCGGGGTAACGAGGCAGACTCTCAGGGAAACTCTCCAGCGTCTCGCGGCCGAGGGATGGGTTACTATCCGGCACGGAAAGTCCACCATGATTAACGATTACTGGAAGGAAGGTGGCCTGGGCCTGCTCAGTTCCCTTACAAAGTATGGAGAATCTCTTCCCAGTGGATTTATCACACACCTTCTTGAAGTCAGGGTTGCTCTGATTCCTCCTGTCGCCCGTCTTGCCATCGCCAATTCACCCGAGGTCTTCCTGGCGCATCTAAATCTCTTCGAAAATCTCGGGAACGAAGCGCCGGCCTTCGCGGACTACGACTGGAAACTACAGGTGTTATTTGTCAGGCATTCCGGAAACCCGATATACCCCCTGATTCTCAACGATTTCTCCTCCATTTTTAAGGTTATGGCTCTTCATTATTTCAGTCTGGAAGAGGGAAAAGATTCATCCCGCGATTACTATCTTCAACTCTTGCGTTCGATCGAGCAGGAAAAAGGAGACACCGAGCAAATTGTCCGCTCGGTACTGGAAAAAAGCATCGGCATCTGGAAAAAGATAAAAATGTAATGTCCAGGGACGCGGGGACATGACCCGATTTAGTTTCATCGAATCGGGATCGTGGGGGGACATGACCCGATTTGGTCTTGTTTTCATCAAATCGGGATCGTGTCCCCAGATAAAAATAAAAGAAGGATTAAGAAAATGGAAATAAAAAATCTACAGGAAAACTGGGATCTGGTTGTAATAGGAGGCGGCATAACGGGGGCAGGCATCTTCAGAGAGGCCACACGCATGGGCCTTAACGTACTCCTTGTGGATCGGATGGATTTCGCGTGGGGGACATCGAGCCGTTCCACAAAGCTGGTTCATGGCGGTCTGCGCTACCTCAAGGACGGCCACCTTCTCCTGACGAAGGCGTCCGTTGAAGAACGTGAACGCATGCTAAGAGAGGCGCCCGGGCTGGTCGAGCAGGTAGGGTTTCTCATGCCCGTCTATAGAGGCACATCGCCCGGTAAATGGTCGCTCGATATCGGTCTTCTCCTCTATGATCTCATGGCGCGTGAAAAACAACATCAGTTTTACGACACCAGGGATTTTTCCGCCCTTACACCCCATCTTAAGAGAAAGGGGCTTGCGGGAGGTTTTCGTTTTTTTGACGCCCAGACTGACGACGCGAGGCTTGTGCTGCGCCTGATCAATGAAGCTGTCGCATCCGGTGGCTGCGCCCTCAATTACACGGCGGCAAGAGAAATACTTCGCAATGGTGATGGCAAGGTCACGGGAATATTGATAGAAGATACAGAAACTCTTGAGAAGAAAACTATCTCAACATGCGCTGTCATCAACGCAACCGGGGCCTGGGGAGAAGAACTGCACCCATCACCTGACAAGAAGCGACACCTGCGCCCCCTGCGGGGAAGCCATATCGTCTTTTCCTCTTCAGTCATTCCCATCGACAGGGCAGTGACTATGGTTCATCCCGCCGATAACAGACCTGTATTCGCGATCCCGTGGGAAGGGGCCGTGCTTGTTGGAACCACCGATGTAGACTACAGGGAAGACATACAAAAAGAGCCTTCGATCACAAAAGAAGAAACATCATACCTGCTGGAGGCTATTAATACGTTCTTCCCCTCCCTTGATGTCTCCGCTGATAATTGCATATCAACATTTGCCGGCATCAGACCGGTGCTCAGCGAAGGCAAGCTTTCCCCTTCGGAAGAATCACGCGATTATGTCGTCTGGAAAGATAAGGGGCTTGTTACCGTGACTGGTGGAAAGCTGACAACATTTCGAAAGATGGCATGGGACACTCTTAAGGCGGCCAAACCTTTTCTGCCACCGGTTCGATTTACCGGGAGACGCGATCCGGTCTTCTTCCCCGTGCCTGACACAATCCCGAAAGAAGATTTCGGGCTGTCCGCAGAAATCTGGCGGCGACTCTACGGCCGGTATGGAAAGGCCGCGGATGAACTCGTGAAAACGGCTGCAACCGCCGACCTCACAACCATCCCCGGCACCTTTACACTGTGGGCGGAGCTGCCTTTCACGGCAAAGCATGAACAGGTAAAACACCTTTCCGATCTTCTCCTGAGGAGAGTGCGTATAGGACTATTGACACCTATGGGAGGTAAAGAGTATATTAAACGCATACAGAAACTGTGTGAATCGTCGCTGCCGTGGGACAGAAAACGCTGGAAACAGGAGATAAGGGATTATCTTGATCTGTGGAGACAGTCCTATTCAATTCCGGGCAGGGAAAAATAGGGATCATGGATTAGCTGACGAAAAACCAGAACTGGGGGATGTACCATGGAAAACAAGGATCTGCTTCTCTCCATTGATAACGGCACTCAGAGTCTGAAAGCCCTGATATTTGACCTGAAGGGCGAACTCATCGCAAAAGAACAGATTGTATTTGAGCCCTATTATTCGGAAAACCCGGGATGGGCGGAGCAGGACCCCGATGTCTTCTGGCAGGCACTTTGCCAGGCCTGCCAGGGGGTGTGGAAACAGGGGAACTACAAAGAGCGTATTGCCGGCGTATCCATCACCACACAGAGAAGCACAGTAATAAATATCGACAGAAACGGCAAGCCCCTTCGTCCTGCCATGATATGGCTGGATCAGCGCAAGACATACGGACAGCCCCCCCTTGGGGGAATATGGGGCCTGCTGTTCAAGCTTGCGCGCGTCAGCGATACGATATCCTATCTTCAAACCGAGGCGGAGGCAAACTGGATCCGCACATATCAGCCCGAAATCTGGGAAAAGACACACAAGTATCTCCTCCTGTCCGGTTATCTCACATACATGCTGACTGGGGAATTCGTGGATTCCATAGGCTGCCAGGTGGCCATGATACCCTTTGATTACAAGGGCCTGCGCTGGGCTCCCGACTGGGACTGGAAGTGGAAGGTCCTCCCCGTGGAGCGTGAATTACTTCCCGAACTCATTCCCCCGGGACAACCGCTGGGAAGCATCAGCCGGAAAGCCGCCGGGGAAACGGGAATCCCGGAAGGTCTTCCACTGATAGCGGCCGCAGCTGACAAGGCGTGCGAGGTTATAGGATCGGGAAGCCTCGAACCCTCCACAGGTTGCCTGAGTTACGGCACAACCGCCACCATCAATGTCACAAGCAGGAAGTATGTGGAAGCAGTACCGCTGCTGCCCGCCTACCCTTCCGCGGTACCGGATTACTACGCCTTAGAGGTTCAGATCTACCGCGGATTCTGGATGGTAAGCTGGTTCAAAAAGGAATTCGGCCATCTGGAGGAGCAGGCAGCGTCCCTGCAGGGAGTAACCCCGGAGACACTGTTTGACAAACTTGTTGACGATATTCCTCCCGGCTCCATGGGGCTGGTGCTGCAACCTTACTGGACCCCCGGCATAAAACTCCCCGGACCGGAGGCCAAGGGCGCGATAATCGGCTTTGGCGACGTGCATACGAGGGGACATGTCTACAGGGCTATCCTGGAAGGACTTGGTTACGCTCTCAGAGAGGGAAAGGAACGGATAGAAAAACGGACCCATATCCCCATAACGAGTCTCCGGGTATCCGGAGGTGGTTCACAGAGCAAAAACGCCATGCAACTGACAGCTGACATCTTCGGATTACCGACAGCCCGGCCGCATATCTACGAAACATCGGGTCTCGGCGCGGCGATAGATGCCGCTGTGGGACTCGGCCTGCACAGTGATTTCGAATCGGCGGTGAAGACCATGACACATATCGGTGAGGTATTCGAACCAAACCGGGAAAATCAGAAGCTCTATGAGCAGCTTTACAACGATGTCTATCAAAAGATGTACAAACAGCTGAAACCACTCTACGAACGTATCAGGGAGATTACAGGCTATCCCAAATGATACATAAGGGGATGTCATGGATAAAAAACAAGAGGTAATATTTTCCGACACAAACAGGGGCATTGCCTCCGCGGTGAGAGAGGTTTTCGAGCACTTCGCGGAGTCGTCCCGACTTCAGTCGGGACTGAAGTCGAGCGGGGATGTCTATCTCAAGGTAAACGCGGTAGACCTCAAGAATTATTCATTCACAGACCCCGAGGTAATCCGGGAAACAATACGATACCTCAAAAACAGCGGAGCCGGAAACATATATGTCATAGAAAATTGCACCCAGAGCAATTTTACAAGACTGGTATTCAAGGCAACCGGCATAGAAAAGGTGTGCAGGGAAACAGGTGCCATCCCCGTATATCTGGATGAAACCGGCGCCTCCCCCATCTACCTGGAAGGCCTTCAGTCTTTCATCGACATCTCCTCTTTTGTCTATGAACGCCTCGTGGAAGATCGTGAAAGGAATCTGTATATATCCATACCGAAGCTTAAGACCCATTCCATGTCACAGGTAACATTTTCAATCAAAAATCAGTTCGGTCTTGTGCACCAGGCAAGCAGGATTGCCGATCACAACTTCAGGCTGCATCAGAAATTCGCGGATATCTACCGCGTGATACGGCCCGACTTCGTCATCATAGACGGAATCATAGCAACCAACCACGGACATTATATCGCAAAGAGCAACGTCGATGAATGTATTGTGCCGATGAACTGTCTCATCGGGGGAGATGATCCACTCTCCGTCGATGTGGTCGCCGCGGCCTTTTTAGGCTTCAAGCTGGAAGATGTAAAGCACCTGTCCCTGGCGGCGCAGACCGGTATAGGAGAAGGAAATCTGGATAATATTTCCATCGTTAACAGGCATCTCTTTGATGAACGTAAAAAGGACCTCACCTGCGAGCTGCTGGACATCTTCCCGCCCGGTCTGAAGATCCTGCGCGGGAGAGAACGCTGCTGCAAGGAGGGTTGCAGGCGAAACACAGAAACAGTGGTGGAGGTTTTTTACTGTGATCACAACGGCAGAGGTGATTTCACCATCCTCATGGGCAAGGATATCGACCCCGAAGAGGTGAAAAAAATAGGCGGCCCGGTCCATATAGCGGGAAGCTGCGCTATTCAGGACTATGGCATGGAACTGGTCCGACGCCTCGGCAAAAAGAATGTCACGATGAGTCATGGGTGCAACAGTCTTGCCGAAACAGTGTACGCCCTTGGCAAGCATATGGGGATAAAACCACTGAAATTAGCCGGCCTGAACCCCGTTAGCTCACTTGCCGCCCTCATTACGGCACACGCGAAAGGCACAAAGGCCATCATTCCGCCCCTGCTGTGACCCGTGCCCGAAAATCGGGGACGGGTTCATATTTAATTTTGGGCAGGGATGACTTCAGTCGCCCGTTGAATCAGGAAGTTTCAGAAAAGGCAAAACGCAAGACCTGACCCCCTCCTTACTTAACAAACAGGGCATCCGCCACTTTGGGCATGCCATCCGTTATTATTATGGGATTCAGGTCTATTTCCCTTATCTGCGGGAAATCCAGCGCCAGACGGCCAAGGGCCTCAAGCATGGAGGCAACCGCGTCCATGTCCACAGGTTTCATGCCCCTGTAAGGGCCAAGCAGGGCGCGCGAAGAGAGGGATTCCATCATGGAGATAGCATCATTGTGACTGAGGGGCGCGAGGCGTATCGCGTTATCCCTGAGGGCCTCGGTAAATATTCCGCCAAGTCCGAACATGATACATGGGGGAAATCCCGGGGCGTAGCTCATCCCCGCCATGAATTCCCTGTCTCCTGTGAGCATTTCCGATACTAATATGGCGGAATCTCCATCATTATCCCTTATCGAGTTGAATGCCTTCTCAAGCGATTCATCATCCTTTATGCCAAGGTGCACCATTCCCAGTTCTGTCTTATGCATGATATGCGGAGAGCATATCTTCAGGACAACCGGATATCCTATGGAGTGGGCACAATTCAGGGCATCATCCAGTGTATCGGCAAGGGCCTCATCGGTAGTCGGAATACCGTACGCCCTCAATATTTTTTTCGCAGTGTATTCATCGAAGGCTTCTGTGTCCACGCCATCAACGATGGTTTTAACATTCTCCGGCATCGCCACATCATTCGGCTCGTCATGCGGACGATTCTTTATGCGAAAGTGCTCGTACAAAGCGGCCATAGCCCTGCCCGCCTTTTCCGGCGATTCAAAAGTGGGGATACCGTTTTCATTAAAGACGCGCACGGAATGATCCTCTTCCCCGAAAAAGGAAGATATGACAAGAGGTTTTTTATACTCGAGTGGCATCTTTATCAGGTTATCCAGGTCTACTTCCCCCAGTTTTAGAAACTTCTCTCTTGAAACATTTATCATTGTCTTAACCGCGGAAAACATCATGTCCATCCACGCGGTACCCATGATACCATGTATTATGACACCATTTATCTCCTCAGCGTCGAAAAGGATACGAGGAATTTTGTCTGCCATAATCGACATATCCAGATGGAAGGTAAGGTCCACAGGATTCATGGCGCTCGCGTGACCGGGTATGAACTGTTTTACCTTCTTCTGAACTTTATCCGAGAATTCGGGGATCTCAAGGCCGTGTCTGTTACACGTGGTGGCTATGCCTGTACCGGGCCCGCCGGAATTTGTAAGAATACCTATGTTCGGCCCCTCGAGAGGAGGCTGAGATGCAAGTGTCCATCCTATCTTGTACACATCCTCAATAGTATCAACCCTGATTATGCCGGCCTGTTCGAAAAGCCCGTCATACACATAATCGGGGCCGGACATTGCGCCGGTGTGGCTGAGCCCGGCCCGCGCACCCGCTTTCGTCCCCCCCACATACTGGGCCACGATGGGCTTTCTCGCGCTTATCTCCCTCGCGACCTCCAGAAAATCCCCTGCCCTGCTTATGCCTTCAATATACAGGGCAATGGCGGTTGTTTGTTCATCATCCCCAAGATATTTCAGACATTCCACAATATCTATACTCGTCCCGTTACCTACGCTGATTGCCTTGCTTATGGTTATTCCATGTTTATGAAGATACGGCAGGGTCTGGGTAACATACGTCCCGCTCTGCGATGCGATACCAAGTTTGCCATTGTAGTCCTGAAAGGAAGCCACCGTTAGATTCAGTGGAAGCTGCGTGTTTATTATGCCCACACAGTTGGGGCCTATGAAACGCATCCCGTACCGCTGGGCGATATCAGAGATACGGCCCTCCAGGTACCGTCCACCTTCGCCGGTCTCCCTGAATCCGCCGCTTATAATCACGGCATATTTTGTTCCCAGCTTGCCGAAATCCTCCAGCATATCCGGCACGAGCCCGGTGGGAACAACCAGAACAGCCAGATCCGGGGCATAGGGCAGATCGCTTATGAGAGGGTACGCCTTTTTACCGAGAACGATCTCCTCCTTTGGGTGAACGGGCAGCACATCACCCGGAAAACCGTTGTGAATCAGGCTGAGACACTGCATCGTTCCCATCTTGGCAAAATTGTTGCTCGCCCCTACAAAGGCAATGGAAGACGGATTCATTATGGCATGCAACGGACTCGACGACATGTTGTTTCTCCTTTTCTATATCACTGTATTGTGCGCCAGAACTGACGAGTGTCGTGTCAGTCAAGAAATGTCATTCCAACCGCAGGGCCTGCCCTGGCGCGACACCTTTGGATGATCCCGCTGTCCATGCAAGCCAGGTCTGGGCCAAGGAGAAATCCAGGATTTTCCAGTCGTGAAGATTCCTTCGAAATGGCAAAGCATCGTTGACATGATACCAGGCGGGTGATATACCTTTTGACACAATAGTTCAAGGCAAAACATAAGGGTAAGGACAAAAAAGAGGACGAGGTGTGATATGGGCAACGCGACTGAAAAATTCTGGTTGATGAGAATGTCCGAGCTCAAGGTTGCGTTAGAGGCAAACAACTTTGAGGTCTTTCTGGTCAACAACGCCGAAGAGGCAAAGAAGCTGGTAATGGAAGAAATTATCCCGGCGACTGGCGCGCGGAGCATTTCATGGGGAGGGTCAATGACCTTTATAGATACCGGTCTTTATGATGCACTCAAAAACTATGCCGGCATGGAAGTACTTGATACCTATGACAAAAGCGTACCGCCGGAAGAGTTTCTGGAGCGTCGCCGCAAAGCGCTTCTGACTGATCTGTTTTTTACCGGGACCAACGCGGTAACGGAGGCGGGGCAGCTTGTTAATCTTGACATGATCGGCAACCGGGTGGGGGCAATTGCCTTCGGTCCGAAACATGTGGTCATCGTAGTCGGACGGAATAAACTTGTCAGCGACCTGGAAGAAGCCATGATCCGCATCAAAGACTATGCGTCTCCGGCCAATGCCATAAGACTTGGCATGAAAACTCCCTGCGCGAAAACCTCATTCTGTGAAGAATGTAAAAGCGCCAGCCGGATATGCAATACATGGACTATCACAGAGAAATCATTTCCCAAGGGAAGAATAAAGGTCGTCATAATAAATGAAGATATGGGCCTTTGAATTGAATCAGACCAGGGGCAATTTCAGTCGCGCCCCTGGCAACACCGTAGCATGGGGCCTCTGTGCCCCACAGAGTGGGCACGCTACTCCTTCAGTTCCAGGAAAGGCAAAACGCAAGACCTGACCCCTCCCCTTTACTCCTTTACCTTCTTCTTTTCTTCCTTTTTTTCCATTTTCTTTTTCAGTTTCTGCTGGCGTTTGCTCTCCTCAGGAGTTTCTTCTTCCTCTTTTGTTTTCTTGACTTTTGCCTTGGTGGCAGCGAGTACCTTCTCTGCCTTGGTCTTTGCCATCTCTTCCGTTTTCTTCTGTTTCTTGTCTATAACGGCAAGCCTGACACCAATCTTCCTTATCTCGGCTCTTATCATTCTGACAGAGGTATCCTTCGCTATTTCTCTCCGTTCGAGTCCGCTTTCACTTAGAACCTCCAGACGGCGGCTCAATACACCCTCCCAGTAAGTCTTCTGGGAATCCCTTGCACTCTTATCCTTAGAAGCCATTTATTTCCTCCCTGTTTTAATCTCTATCCTGTATTATCTGAAAATCCCGCTTTAAAATCCTTCCGAATAAAAAGTCAAGGGGTTAAGCCAGGTTAGCCCCTTGACTTTTATGGTACGCCCAGAAGGATTCGAACCTTCGACCTTCGGATTCGTAGTCCGACGCTCTATCCAGCTGAGCCATGGGCGCACAAAACAAATATGGCGGAGAGAGGGGGATTCGAACCCCCGGTACACCTTTTGAGGCGTACAATCGCTTAGCAGGCGATCGCTTTCAGCCGCTCAGCCATCTCTCCGCTTCTGAATCTGATTTTAT
>JAFDAS010000057.1 GCA_019313695.1 Deltaproteobacteria bacterium | reverse complement strand
TGCCGCGAAGGGACTTGCCGCCATAAACAACGGCAGGTTTTCTTCTTCAAACACATCCAGAAATGTCTGAACAACAACCTGCGAGCAACCATGAGAATTCATCTCCATTTCAAACGCCCTTTTCTTGACATCCTCGACAAACTCAGATTTCCCCTTGTATTTATTTAACTTTTCCAGATTCACGATATGTCCTCCCATGATATGGTATAATGTGAAACATACAAATATTTACCAGATGTCTGCTCAGTATTGATTATAACCCGATTCGCGTTGCAATCAGATCGCGTTGATAATTCGGATTGCCGAATGCGTATTCACCGGCCTTGGCACGGCGCGAATAAATGGGCATTTCATGCTCGATAATATAACCGGTGCCGCCGAAAATCTGATGACCGATTAAAGCAACCTTCTTGTACGCATCGCTGACCCAGGTCTTTGCGACAGCTGCAAACTTGGGTGCTTCTTCCATATCATTTGCGATCATCCATGCGGCTTTATACGTTATAAAAATGCTCTGCTCTGTCGCCATTTTCATATTGGCACAGTGATGCTGAATCGCCTGGAACATGCCGATGGGTTTGCCGAACTGTACTCTCTCTTTGGCATAAGCCACGGATATCTCCATGACCCTGTGACAGCCACCCAGCATTTCGGCAGACTTTCCAACAGCAGCTTTCTGAAGGGTTTTTTCAATAACAGCCGCGCCCTCATTGATCTTTCCGAGAACATTTGCTTTTGGAATTTTGACATCATTAAAAACTACTTCGCACTGTTTATCTCCAGCCACTGTTTTCAGCAATGACATTTCGATTCCGGCGCTTTTTGAATCGACGATAAAAAGGGTGATTCCATCTCTTGACAATTTGTTGCCTACTGTTCTTGCGGCAACAATCATATAGTCGGAAACATTGGCATCGGAAACGAAAAGCTTTGTTCCGTTAATGATGTATCCGTCACCATTTTCCTTTGCTTCGGTTTCAATAAGGAAAGGGTCAAACCTGGTTGTTCCGGGTTCGGTTAGCGCCATGGTCATGACCAGTTCACCGGTTGAGATCTTTGCCAAAAATTCCTGTTTCTGATCTTCACTGCCTGCTTCAAGGATTGTGTATCCTCCGAGGATAACGCTGGAAAGAAATGGACCGGGCACTGCCTTATAGCCCATCTCTTCCAACAATACGATGAGGTCAAGAAAATCTCCACCTATTCCGCCATATTCCTCGGGGAACGCTATCCCCATCCATCCGAGTTCGGCCATTCCCTGCCACAGCTCATCGGTATAGCCTTTCTCATCTTTATCCATTTCAAGATACCACTCGACGTTGGGGCATACTTTTCCCAGAAAACCATGAGCCGCATCTTTCATCATTCTTTGTTCTTCCGTATATGTGAAATCCATAATCAAGTCCTCCGAATAATATCAACCTGTTGGTACTACACCAAAATTCCGTTCATCAACCTCGTGGCAAACCTAAGCCGCGCTGTGCGATAACATTCCTGCCGACTTCGCTGGTCCCCGCGCCGATTGTTGTCATGAAAGAGTGCAGAAATTCCCATTCTATCCTGCCACCACACGGTGCGTACTTCGAGCCTTCTTCCAACTGGCAGTAGAGGTCCAGGATCTGCATGGCACTATCAACCATTTTTTGCTCAAGTTCGGAAACAACAACTTTTGTAATTTCCGGCTCACAGGTCATCGTCATTTGATTCCATTCCATCCACCTGGCATGATCGGCCAGTAGTTGAGCCGTTTCGACCTCGACGGCAATCTGGGCGATCTTGTCTCGAACCATTGGATTTTCGGCCAGCGGTTTATCTTCGTACATGGTGTTCTTTGCGTAATCGATAAGCATTTCAAGATATGGACGGTATCTGCTCGGGACAAACACGTAGTTCCTTTCCGATCCGAGGGCTTCCATCATATGGTAGAATCCCTTGTTCTTTTCGCCGACTATTCTGCTCTTGTGAACCCTTACATCGTCATAGAATATCTCATTGGTCTGTTCGCCCGACATAGTGGTCATTGGCCGAATCGTGATTCCCGGGGCATTCATGTCAACTATAAAGAGAGTCATCCCCTTATAGGGGGACACCGTTTTGTCGGTCAGGCAGCAGAGCCAGTGATATTCCGAGTAGTGGCATTCCGTGTTGAAAGTTTTCTGTCCGTTGATGACGTAGTAATCTCCGTCTTCCTCGGCATACATCTTCAGCCTTGCCAGGTCGGAACCCGCTTCAGGTTCGGTGTAGCCGAGGCCGAATTCGATTTCCCCTCTGATGATTCTTGGCAGAAACTCTTTTTTCATTTCCTCACTTCCGCGCCGCAGTATCGTATGCCCGGTCATCGTATAACCGACATCATTAGGCACATGAGCGCTCCAGCGTTTCCCCAGTTCGTCAAGCAGGATAAAATCATAGATGGGGGGCATCCCCCTTCCGCCGTACTCTTCCGGCCAGCTCCATCCCAGCAGTCCGGATTCCCACAGTTTCCTGGCGAACGCTCTTCCTTCTTTCCCGAGTCCCAGGTCTTCCCAGCTCTGTCGGGCGATCTCCTCTGTCAATTCTCTGTCGAGAAACTCGGCAACCTGCTGTCTGTACGCTTCTTCCTCTTTTGAAAGTCCAAAATCCCAAGCCATTGTTTAACCTCCTGACTATTGTCTTGCCGGCCGGGGCAGTATTATCCCGGCTCGGTTTATTCCCTTACGGCATATGGATACATCCACCTGAGAGTATCTGACCGGCCTCCATGACCGCCTCCGATAATGTGGGATGCGGGTGGATTGCATGGGCCAGTTCCTCCTCCGTCATCTCCATCGACATTCCCAGAACCGCTTCGGAGATCATGTCGGTGGCATGAGGACCGATGATATGTACGCCAAGAATTTCACCGTACTTCTTTTCTGAAATAACCTTGACCATGCCTTCCGTCTTATTGATAACCATCGCCTTTCCATTACCGCTGAAGGGGAACTTCCCAACTTTAATGTCCGCGATTTCCGCCGCCTGTTTTTCTGTAAGACCCACCGAGGCAATCTCAGGATCGGTGTAGATACATGAAGGCACAACCCGGTGACTCATTTTAGTTGTCTTTCCCATGGCGTTTCGTACCGCACATTCACCCTCCGCCATTGCAACATGGGCAAGCATAATGCCGCCGGTTATGTCACCTGCCGCGTAAATACCGGGAACATTTGTTTCCATGTATTCATTTACGACGATGGCCCCTTTTTCGGTGGCAATACCGAGCTTATCTACGTTCAAAGCGGCAAGGTCAGGTTTTCTGCCGACAGTGGAGATGATCTTTTCCGCCTTCACTGTACAGTCTTTTCCTTCGAGTCCATACGCGACGGTGTTTACCCCCTTCTTGCGGGTAACTTTTTTAACATTGGCGTTTGTAAATATCTTAACGCCGGAGGCCTCCAGTATGGCATGCAATATTGAGGTGATCTCGTTATCCATTTCCGGAATAATATTCGGCATAAGTTCCAGAATGGTAACATCCGTTCCGACGGTGTTCAGGAACCTGGCGAATTCACAGCTGATAACTCCTCCGCCGATGATTACGACGCTCTTTGGAAGAGATTTCATTTCGAGAACGTCATTGCTGTTCAAAACGTCAGGTCCGTCCATGCCTTCTATGGGAATCTTTGCGGGTGTTGACCCCGTCGCAATCAGGATCGAGTCCGACTTTACCTTTTCTCCTGTTTCTTTGATCTCAACCGTTTTGTCATCGACAAGTGACGCTGTTCCATCTATCACTCTGACCTTCTTCAAGGTCAGCAACTTTTCAACGCCGCCTGACAACTGATCACTCACCATTCTCTTGCGGTTCATAACAACATCGAAATCGACATTGTACCCGTTACATTTCACACCAAATACTTCCGACTCCTTCATGGTGTTGATGACATTTGCAGTCTGGAGGAGCGCTTTTGTGGGGATACAGCCTCTGTTCAAGCAGACACCCCCGAGAAGATCCTTCTCTATCAGGGTTACCTCCGCACCCATGCGGGCAGCCCTTATGGCGGCGGGATATCCTCCTGTGCCGCCTCCGATGATGGTAATCCTCGTTTTTCCGTCTGCCGGTGTCTTTGCGGGTATCGGCGCAGCCGGAGAAGCCGGCGTGGCCGGGACGTCTGTCAGATCCGAGGCGCTCTCACCCGGTTTCAGGATATAGGCGACAATCGCCCCTACCGGCACCGTTTCCTGTTCCTGTACGACTATCCTGCCGAGCACCCCGTCTTCAGGGGCTTCTACCTCATAGGTGACTTTTTCGGTTTCCAGCACAAAAAGGATTTCACCTTTTTGAACCTTGTCACCCTCCTTTTTCTTCCATTCAACAATCAGTCCCTCGGTCATGGTCAGACCGAGTTTCGGCATAACGATATTTATTGGCATTTTTTCTTACCTTTCAAAAAAATCTTTTGTACTTAAACTTTGCACAACCCGCTCCGTGTTACTGAGCCAGGGCCAGCATGGGATTTTCTATCATTTCCTTCAGAGTTCTGCAGAACTTGCCCGCTTCGGCTCCGTCGATTGTTCTGTGATCGTATGTCAGAGTGAAATTCATCATGGGCCTGATGACCACCTCTCCGTTCAGTGCAACAGGTTTGTCCATGATAGCAGCCACAGCGAGGATAGCGCTTTCCGGCTGGTTGACGATTGCCGAGAAGTTTTCCAGACCAAACATCCCCATGGCCGACAGGGTGAATGTGCCGCCCTTGATATCGTCAGGTGTGTATCTGCTTTCTCTGCCCTTCGCGATCAGTTCAACCCTGTCCATTGCGATCCGGCCGATGCCTTTCTTGTTGATATTCCGGATAACAGGGACAATCAGTCCGTTATCCAGCGCCATGGCCATCCCCATGTGCACGTCCTCGAGGAACAGGATCCCTTCATCGGTCCATCGGGTGTTGATAACCGGATGCTCGCAAATGGCGGCGCCGGTTATCTTCATCATGATGTCTGTGATCGTTACCCGCACACCGTGCTTCTTTTCAACGTAGGGGAGCAGCGTTTCACGCAGCTCCTGGATCTTCGTGGCGTCCACGGAGTTGCCCATGTAGGCCAGCGCCGCTGCCGTTTTGCTGGTCAGCATGTTTTTTGCGATGGCGCGCCTCATCCCGGTAAACTTGACAAGTTTTTCTCCAGAAGATGTTTCGGAGGGTTCCTGGGTGATCACTTCCTTTGACTTTTCAATATCTTCTCGTACGACTCTTCCGGAGGGACCCGTGCCGGCTATGGTGGAAATATCTATGCCGTATTCCCCGGCGATTTTTCTGGCCAGGGGTGTCGCCCTGATCCTTTTATCGACCGGCGCATCTGCCGCCGGTACTGCCGGTGTCTCTGCCTTTATCTCTATGGCGGTTTTTTCCGGAGCCGGAGCGACAGCCGGGGCGTCTGTCAGATCTGCTGCACTCTCCCCAGGTTTCAGAAGATATGCCACGAGAGCACCAACGGGAACCGTTTCCTGCTCCTGCACAATTATCTTGCCGAGTACCCCGTCTTCCGGGGCTTCGACCTCATAGGTGACTTTCTCGGTTTCCAGTATAAAGAGGATATCTCCCTTCCTGACCTCGTCACCTTCCTTCTTTTTCCATTCAACGATCAGTCCCTCGGTCATGGTCAGCCCGAGTTTCGGCATAACTATATCTACCGGCATTTTCTGTCTCCTATCGGTTATTTTCCTTTGAAATCAGCTTTCCTTTTTTCCAGGAATGCAGCCGTACCTTCCTTCATGTCTTCAGTGCTGAAACAGGTAATGCAATTTTTCTGGGAATATTGAATTGCCTGTTCCAGAGGCAGATCCATACCGATTTCAACAGCATCCTTGCACAATTCTACGGCAATGGGGCCATTGGCTATGATTTCTTTCGCCATTTCTTCAGCCGCTTTCACCGCCTCGCCCTTTGGCACAACCTTATTGACGAGACCCCACTCAAGGGCTTCTTCGGCAGTGATCGTTTTTCCGGTCAGTAGCATTTCATACGCCCTGCCCTTGCCGATAAGTCGGGGCAGGCGCTGTGTTCCGCCTGTTCCCGGAATGATCCCCAGCTTGACTTCGGGCAACGCAAGTTTCGCACCTTCCGCCGCAATCCTGATCTGACACGAAATTGCCAGTTCAAGACCACCACCCATTGCAAGGCCGTTCATAGCCGCAATGACAGGCTGTCGTAATTTTTCAAGACTTGCGTTGTTTCGTAATACACCCTCATTCCATCGCAGTATTTCCATTACGCTCATCTTGTTCAGTTCATTGATGTCGGCACCGGCCTGGAAACCTTTACCCGCACCTGTAATAATGAGAACCTTGATTTCCTCGTCTTTGTCCACAATATTTATTGCGTCATTCACTTCGGCGATAACTTCGTTGCTTATGGCATTGAACACCTCGGGACGATTCAGGGTAAGGTAACCGATGCCATCTTTCTTTTCTAAAATAATAGTGTTGTATTCTTTGATCTTCATATTCACACCTCCAGTGATTAAAATTTCATCCCTCTCACAAAAGTGTGAGCCATATGCCCACAATCACCTTACCAGCAAATCTGACCGCCATCGATGACTACCTGTGATCCGGTCATAAAATCTGATGCCGGGGAGGCCAGATAGACAGCAAGGCCTTTAATGTCATCCATCTGTCCCAATCTTCCCGCGGGAATATTCTTCTTTATGATTTTTTTGCCGATGTCGGTTGCAAAAAAATGGGTATTCATGGGAGTTTCGAAATACCCCGGGAGGATAGCGTTAACCTGAATATTGTGTCGAATCCACTCCAGTGCCATGACTTTGGTCAGCTGAATCACGCCACCCTTGCTGGCACAGTAGGCGGACATGTTCGGAAATATGATCTGGGCCCCGATAGACGCCACATTTAAGACCTTTCCGCCTTCGTCCCGCTCAACCATGTGCTGTGCCACAGCTTTGGAAAGCATAAAGATGCCTCTCAGATCTGTGGCAACGGTAAAATCCCAGTCTTCTTCCGTCATTTCCAGTATGGGTTTTTCGCTGCCGCCGACACCGGCATTGTTTACAAGGATGTCAATATGGCCGAATTTCCTGACCACATCATCCACAAGAGTGTTGATTTCTTCAGTGGAGGTAATATCCAATCGATGGGGATAGGTCGCTACACCGGTTCGGTCTGAAATCTCCTTGCAGGCTTCTTCCAGGACATTGACCCGTCTTGACGCAAGGACAATGGTTGCCCCGGCATCCGCCAATCCGTCGGAAATACCTCGTCCTATTCCTGTGGCCCCACCGGTAACGATTGCCACCTTACGCGTTAAGTCAAAGTATGGTAGATTCATAGTAACTGTCTCCTTCGTTTAGCATTATGGTTTTACAAGGATTTTTACATTCTTATCAGGATTGTTTATCAACTCTTTGATTCCGCCCTCGACCAAGTCATCCAGAGAGATGGTTTTTGTTATGTAATCATCGACCCTTACGCGGCCGTCAGCCAGATAATTGACAGCCGCGGGAAATTCTCCGTCATACCCCTGGCTAAAGGTCAGCTCCTTTTCATGACCCCAGAGCCTCATGAAGGCTACTTCAATTGGTTTCAGGGCAAGGCCAACGATGCAGATTCTTGCTCTGCGTCCAGTAACTTTAATACAACTTTCAAAGGTTTGCTTTATACCAACGCAGTCGAAGGCGATATCAGCACGAAGCCCGTCGGTCAAACCGGCAATTTCTTTGCCTATGTCTACCTCTGTGGGATTCAGAACGGCATTGGCCCCCATCTTTTCTGCCGCCTCAATTCTGGTCTTAATCGGTTCGCTTACAAAGACCTGACCGGCGCCTGCCGCCTTGCATGCCTGCAGCACCAGAAGTCCTATCGGTCCGGCACCGATAACGGCAACGTTATCACCTATTTTCAAACCGCTTCTGTTGACGGCATGAACCGCAACGGCAAGAGGCTCCACGCATGCACCCATTTCGTAAGTCACATTATCAGGAAGCTTTAAAATGCTGTATTCGGGAAAAACACCATACTCTGCGAATGCACCGTCCCACGCAAAACCGACAGTTGCGAGTTTGCTGCACATGAGATGAACACCTTTCCTGCAATAATGGCACTCACCGCAGTAAATTAAGGGGTTGACAGTAACACGGTCACCCGGCTGTACTCTGGTAACCCCTTCGCCGACTTCGGTTACTTCGCCGGAGAACTCATGTCCGAGGATTATGGGACCACCTTTTCTTCCTGTCAGGGGATGTGGCTTTGAGGGGATGATAAAGGGACCGTTGTTATATTCGTGAAGATCGGAACCACAAATGCCGCACACCTCGATTCTGACTTTTACCTGGCCTGCTCCTGCCTTTGGTTGAGGAACATCTTCTATCCTTATGTCTCCTTTTTCATACCAGACGGCTGCCTTCATGGTTTTTCCTCCGTTTTTATTAGAAACTGCGTTCCATTGTTTTTCTGACGGCATTTTTTACATCATCCGCACCGGGAACATAAAATTTTTCCAGGCTGTAGGAGGCGGGCACAAACGGCGCTCCAACTCTCATAATGGGTGCATCCAGTTCGTCCAGTATTTCCTCTGTGACTGCGGCTGAAATTTCAGCTCCAAATCCGAATTGTTTGACAGCTTCGTGTGCCGTAACAAGTCTGTGCGTTTTGCCGATGGAATTGAATACTGTTTCCCTGTCCCAGGGCTGGATGGTCATGAGGTCGATGACTTCGAGGCTGATTCCTTCCTCGGCCAGTGCATCCGCCGCCTTCAGCGATTCGTGGACCATCCTTGACGCGGTTACGATTGTTACATCCGACCCCTCACGTTTTATGTCGGCCTTTCCAAGGGGAATTGTGAAATCTTCTTCCGGGATGGAGCCTTTCATGGCATGGAGAGTCTTGTTTTCGATGAAGATTACAGGATTATCATCTCTGATGGACGATTTTAGAAGACCTTTAACATCATAAGGTGTGGATGCCATAACCACTTTCAGGCCCGGCACATGCGCGAACCATGCCTCCAGGCACTGTGAGTGCTGGGGGCCGGCATTAAGGCCGCCACCTTCCGGCATTCTTACCACTATGGGTACGGAGTATTGATTTCCGAACATGTAGCGCATCTTGGCTATCTGATTCACGATACTGTCCATACAACAGGTGACAAAATCCATGAACATGATTTCCACGATCGGTCTCAGCCCGCAGCTTGCGGCCCCGGCTGCCATTGAGGTAAATCCGAGTTCACTGATTGGAGTATCAATGACACGGTCAGGGCCGAATTTATCGTACAGACCACGGCTCGCCCCGAATGAACCTTCGGCCAGACCAACATCCTCTCCGACAAGAAAGACGTTCTCGTCCCTCTCCATTTCTTCTTCCATTGCCTCTTTTATGGCAAAAATATATCTGATGTCTTTCATTTCCCACTCCTCGTTAGATATTGAGTGAACGCGTATTCGCCTTGTGGCAAAAAATTAGATATACAAACCATCCATCATTTCCGAAGGATCGGGAAATGAGCATTCCCGTGCAAAATCAACCGCCTCATCGATCTCAGCCTGTACCTGCGCGCCTATTTTTTCGATATCCTTTTTCTGCAACACCTTGTCGGTCAGGAGGGTGACTTCAAAATTGAGGAGGCAGTCCTTTCCCATGGCTTTTTCAACGGCATCTTTACCCCTGTATTTCTGGGCATCTCCCACATAGTGACCGTGCCAGCGATCACACTTGACCTCCAGCAGGGTAGGGCCCTTTCCGGCTCTTGCATGATCGATGGCCTTTCCCGCCGCTTCATAGATTTCCAGGACATCATTGGAAACCTGGACAGCGGGCATGTTGTATGCTGTGGCGCGTGATATCACATCCTTGATTGGCATATGGATAGACTGGGGTGAAAACTCTGCCCATCCGTTGTTTTCACAGACATATACGATGGGGAGTTTTTTTATGGCGGCGAAATTAAGAGCTTCGTGAAACGCGCCTTCACCGGTGGCGCCTTCGCCGAAGGTGGCAACGGCTACCTGGTCTGTTTTTTTATAGCGTGCCGCAAAAGCGGCCCCGGTGGCGATGGGAATGCCTCCACCGACTATGCCGTTAGCCCCCATGATGCCATGCTTTTTATCGGCCAGATGCATGGATCCGGAACGTCCCATGCAGAAGCCTTCCTTCTTGCCGAACAGCTCTGCCATGGCGTACTTCAGGTCGATTCCCTTGGCTATTGCATGACCATGTCCCCTGTGCGTGGTGGCTATATAGTCCAGGTCGCTTAGATGCGCGCAGATCCCTACGGGCGCCGCCTCCTGACCGATGCTTACGTGGAGAAAGCCGAGGATCTCACCGTTGGAGAAGACCTCCATCAATTTTTCTTCCGTTTTTCGAATCCTTACCATCCGGGTGTAAAATTCGATCAACTTTTTCCTGCCGGGTTTACTCATTATCTTCACCTTTCAATATTTGTTTAAAAAAACACTGAAGATATATTCTGAATGAGTATTCACTCATCTTTTAAAGCAAAAAAAAAACAGGCTGTGGATTATTCTAAATCTTTTTCAGTATGAATTCTATTTCCTTATTCAGGTGTTCGATGAAGAGATCCTTCGCATTTTCCATGGATGCAAACCGTCTTTTCAGGCTCCAGCTCCTCAAGGGGAGGATAACGGGCATATAAGCCAGGATATCTGCGGCAAGCTTCAGGTGATCCTCGTCTATATGCTGCGCATCAATGCAGTTTCTTAAGAGGCACTCAAACAGTTCGATATATTCTGTTTCGCGGGACAGGACGGTATGAAGGGTTGATCTGTCATGAGAAGCGGATTCCCTGTAAAGTAATCTGACGATATCTTGATATTTGTAAATGGTGTTTGCGTTCTGTTTGAGCGCCGCCCTCAGTCGCTCTTTGGGATCTTCGATCCCGGACATTGCCCTTTCCATCTCCTCCGTGAGGATGTTGGTCATGTAATCATAGACAAGATAGAGGATGTCCTCTTTTGTATTGATATAGTTGTATAGCGTTCCCATGCTGAGACCGGCGATGTTCGCGATGTCTTTGACGGTTGATTTGTGGAACCCCTTGGCAATGAATGCCTTGATCGCGCCATCAATGATCTGCTTTCTTTTCCGGTTGACCAGATCTTTGTTCTTTATATTTGTTCCGACCTTTTTCCTGGTGTCCATGTAGCTTCCTTTATTGTATAAAGACAACCATCGGCACAAGATGTCGATCAATCATTAGGCCACACACAAAGGATATAGAACGTGAATTCTATCAATATGGATCGTAGAAATGTTTTGTGTTCCCGATAAGGCCCCCCGACATCAACTGACTGAGTGTTCATTCAACATGGTTAACCATCTACTAAACGTTACAGGTGTTGTCAAGAACTTTTTTACTTTTTTTTTACAGAATCTTTTCAAGAGGTTTTTTTATGTCTACTAAACAACTCAAATGAAGCAGGAAGCCATCGGCATTTATAATAGACTGCAAAGCTCTGATCCGGAAGAAGTCAAAGCGGCTATGGGAGAATATCTGAACTTGGTAGGCCGATTTTACGAGGACAATAAATATTATCTAGCACCACAGCAATATGAAGTGGCAAAAAAGGATTTTGAATATTTCATGAGACTCATAGATCTGGCGGAGGAGCACCACCGGGGCGAGACGTAATGCCCTGAATGTTGCCTGTCAACATGATAAAAACAAAGTCAAATATTACGGGAAAAAATCCGAAACTTATCCCGAGAACAGGGGAATAACAGGTCAGATTTTAACCCAAGTTTAACCCCAGAGAAGGTGACAATCCAGACGAAAAATCAAATTCACTCATGCTTTTCTTTAACAGTTGCAGTGGTGTTCCCCTTCGCAAATCGTTGTAAACATTGAACCGCTCTTTGGAAATTTTCAAAACATGGTGCCACAGATTCTGCTGATTGTTGTTGACATATGGGAGCATGCTTCATATATTCGAGGTGTCCATGAAAGGAGACTCCCATGTTTGCAAGAATCAAAAAGTCCGGTAAGCA
>JAFDAS010000233.1 GCA_019313695.1 Deltaproteobacteria bacterium | reverse complement strand
GAAAAGGAATGTTTGGACATTGTAAATTCAAGGAGGGAGCCGGCTGAAATTACGGGTAGCTCAGGATGATCTTCATAGAAATATCGAAGGGTCTGAATGGCGATCGGCGCCGCCTGTATTTCATCTAAGAAAAGCAACCCATCCTTCCCTGAAATCGGTCCCTTCCCACAGATAAATTCAAGTTCCCGAAGGATCTTTCCGGTATCCTGTGTCTCAAAAACCTCGACCAACGTTGGATGCCGTTCAAGATTGACTTCATGGAGGGTCAATTTCTTATGGTCAGCAAACTGCCTGACCAGAGTTGATTTTCCTACCTGACGGGCGCCGCGAATGATCAAGGGTTTGCGATAGTTTGAATCCAGCCAATCAGCCAGTCTCTTTTCTGCAATACGGTCCATTTTTATCTTGAAGATGCTGGAAACAGGGGTCTCTTTTATGCACGTTATGCTTATTATAAGGCCATGTTGCCAATAATGCAAGAAAAATTTAAAGTCGGCCTTTTTACACGGCCACCATTCTTTAGAACCCCCGGTATCTTTTCCGTAGGATTCACATTAACCGAAGGAGACCTTTGAAAAATGCTTCCCGCTTTAGCGGGAGTCAAGGTCAAGAAAGGCGTCCCGCTATCAGCGGGATTAACCACAGGAATATGTTGAATATTTCGAGTCCCGCGGCGGGATGAGCCTGACGCTTAGATTGGGCAGATAAGCTCAGACTTCGAAAGGGAGCGTTTTGCAAAGGTCTCAGGCCTGGAGGGGGAAAAGTGGATGATTATGACTGTTCAGAAGGAAAACAGTCACGAAGCGCTGCCCTCAAATGCTTCCTCATATCTGGCGTTATCTCTTCCTCTGCCGCTTTTTTAGACAGCTCGATCGATTTTCGTAACGAATCAACACATTTTCTGCACTCAGGGCAGTGGCGGAGGTGGTTTTCGATCTCCCGGCAAATATCATCATCCAATTCACCGTCCAAATATTCCGATATCCTTTCAAAATCTTTTTTACACTCCTCCTTCATTGGGCTCTTCCTTCCATATATTGTTTTGATATTTCTTCCCTCATGAAGAGGCGAGCCCTGTGCAGCCTTGTTTTAACCGATTGCGTTGATATCTCGAGAATTTCGGCGGTTTCTTTTGTGTTGAATCCCTCGATCTCCCTGAGGTTAAATACCAGCCTGTACTTGTGGGGGAGTGTATGAATAGCCGCATCAATGATTTTTTTCAATTCAGCCCGCATGACATTATCAGATGGATCATCAGACCAGTCCGGAATTTCATATTTGCCATCAGATCCATCCTCATGAATAAAGGAATCAAGGGATATCTCATAATCGGGTTCGCATTTCTTCTTTCGCCGCTTCCTAATACATGCCCTGGCCGCGATCATAAAAAGCCAGTTCTTCAATTTGGTCTCTCCACGAAAGTCTTTAAGATATCGGAAGGCATTTAAGAAGGTCTCCTGTGCGATATCCTCTGCATCCTGGAGATGACCGCACATCTTCAGGCCAAAGGTAAATATCCGGTCCTCATACCGCCCTACAATCTTTTCCATGGCATCCACGGAGCCGGACTTAAACTCGGCGATCAGATCATGGTCGGTCAAGTTGGTGGCTATCTGGTTCATGTAAGTCCTTTGCTTCAAAGCATTTTGAGGGGGGAACCGTTCACCTTTTCTTTTACTGGTGCAGTTCCACCAGTTGCGCTTTGACCACCTGGAGGCGGCTATCGATAATGTTTGCGATTCGCCGCATGAGCAGAAAACCCATTTCATAATCTTCGATCAGGAGTTTCTCGATATCGACGGCCCGCCAGCAGAAGACCTTTACATCGGTCATGGCCTTGGCGTGCCCGAGGTACTTCCGGTGCTCCGCATCTAACAGGGCGGAAAATCCGAATGTTCGGCCTCTGTTGAGCTGGGTCACCATGAAACTGGTGGAAGAAGTTTTTTCGGTTTCAAGGCTTACCTTTCCTTCCACTATGGAGTAGAGGAATTCCGCATAGTCCCTTTCCCGATAGATGTATTCTCTCGCGCTGAACTCCTGAAGGCTCGTCACTTTAAGCATTCTCTCAAGCATCTCGTCCGTAAGGTAGTTCAGCATAATAATTGAGCGCAAATCATGGATATCAAACATATCTCCCCCCTTTCTCTAAAGGTTCTTTTCAGAGTTTAAATCTGACAAACTCGTAAAAAGTCCAATTTCACATTTTTGTCGTGTATAACTTGCTGATATTACTACATTTGAAGTTTCATTTTTGTGCATTTTGCGCCTTTTTGCGGCCTTATCAAATCTGTTTGTTTACAAACAGGAATTCACTTTGCAACCCACTTGATGCAGCA
>JAFDAS010000056.1 GCA_019313695.1 Deltaproteobacteria bacterium | reverse complement strand
GGACACTATATCTCGATTATAATCGTATATAACACATATTTTGTGCTAATTAATTCGCACTGACTCGACATATACGTCCATGGAGAGCAGATTGGGTGATATAGGAAATCAGCAGAGTGGTTCTGGCGGAGAACTGGCTTGAGAAAAAGTGGCAATGCGTTGCTAAATTGCTCATAATGGAGAAAACGGCAACCGATTGCCGGAATATTCATCCAGCGATAACAAAAAGGGCCTCAGAGGTGTTGAGTGCACATCTGAGGCAAAACTAGTTCAGAGTCATCTTCTGGATATACATCTGATGGTACCAATGTAAGAAAGACGTGGCTAATTAGCAAAAATAATCAAATATTACACATAATTACTCGGCCATATTTTTAGCATGTGTGCCACTGTGGGTCGATTTCACCAGCAGAAGAAAAACGGTAAAATATTTCCGCTTTCAGAACGACTCCCAAAAGCGGGAATGCGTTGCCGAATGGGTTCTGAATGGGGGTTTTGGGGATTTGACGAGTTGATCGGGGGTCGTTGCTTAGTGGGAGTGCTTTGCAGTACACTAAAAATGAAGCCTCAGAGGTGTTGAGCCACCTCTGAGGCAAAACTAGTCCAGAGCCATCTTCTGGAGCTCTAATACACCTAATTTAACCAGAAGATGGCCCCTGGACAACACAAAGGGGGCCGTTATGTCTTTCCTCGACGTAGCCGCTGATTTAAAGCTGCCTGATACATGGCAGGAATTGTCCGCAGAAGAAGTCGCCAGTCTGTTTGAACTCTTGATGTTCAGCGATTCAGATGGCGCGGCGAAGACCAGAGACCTCCCGAAACGCATCCAACCGCGAATGCGCCGGTACGCTTTTGCCGCTTTGGCAAAACGGAACCTGATCGAGCGTTTTTGGGGTGGTGCCCGCATTCACAAGAACTTTTTTGCGATGGTGGAGCAAACGCGACCCCGGCTCAGATTGCTATCAAAAACGGTCGCCGGTGAGAATTGGCAAGATGTAGCCGAACCCGTTGTAGAGGCGCAGGAAAAGCTTCGGCAAGAGGTTGCCGAAACTCCTGTGATCGACGTTGACGAGAAGAGTTGGAACGAGATTGCCGAGTTATTCAGAGCGGCGCTTGAAGAAGATGAGCAAGCGCTTGCCGAATTATGCGAACAAGCTCGGAATGGGAATCGGCAAGCCATTGCCGAATTGCTCGAGCCAGAAAAAAAGCGGCGGAAGTATTTCCGACTGATCGAGGAACACGCTGGCGTAGAGTGGCGTGATCGTGCCGAAGCGTTCAAGAACCCGAGAGAGAAGACGCTGAAGACACTTGTGACGGCGTTTGAGAACGGTGTAAATGGGAATGATGAGGCGCTCAGACTTGTGTGTCACGCTGTGTTGCTGGATGACATAGACCACGGTGCCTTGCTGGTTTTGAGTGAGGATAAACGGCAGAAAATTGCCAGAATAATTGAATACGCTCTGGAAGAAAACAGGCACGACACTGCCGAATATTCAACGCCAGAGAGAAGTCGAAACGAGATTGCCGAATTATTCGAAGCTGCTGCTGATGGGAATCGGCAAGCCGTTGCCAAATTAAGCGAAGAGGCCATAGGAGTAAATTGGCAATCCGTTGCCGAATTAATCGAGACAGCAAAAAAGCGGCACGATATTGCCGAATTTCTTGAGGAGGTAATGGGTCGAAATCGGCAACAGATTGCCGATTTCGACGAGGACCTCGAAAAGCGGAACGATATTGCCGATTTCGACGATTCGATCAAAACTCCGTCTGAATGGCCTGAAACACCCATTAAATCAGCGTTTGAGGCTAATGCAGATGCATTTACCGCTTCGCGCGCGCTTACGTGCGCCTCCGCGCGCGTTTTTAAGAAATATAAGAGAGATATAGAGAAAGAGAGAGAGAGATGCGCGCACGAGACTTCCCCAAACAAAACGACACCAAGCGGAACGTCACTAGCGCTACCCGCGAATTGTCCCAAAATGCTCGCAGATTTTTACGAACTCCTCCGACAACGCCAACTGCTTTTTTCGGAACCAGACCAGAATCGGGTAGACCTTGACATCAACTACCTGACTAATCTTCAGAACAAATACAACGGCGACACATGGTCGATTATCACAATGGCCGTTGATGAACTCTATGCGCCGATATACGCGATAAGCGCACTAAACAAGAACATCTTGTTGATCGAAAGCGGGATACTGCCCAGAAAAACTCTGAAAAAGCCGTGGAAGAAACAGGCACAAATACCAACACATTCACCTGAACTGGAAGACGAGTTAGAAATTACCTCTCTGCAAAACTCCATCGAATTGCTATTTCAGCAACCATACAATCCAGCTATCAGAGAAAGTGTCGGCCTACCGAGGTTGAACGATCGAGAAAACGACAACTTGCGAGACCGCGTATCCTACGCGACAACGCGAGGCGCTGCGTACGACGAAATCGTCAAGCAGCTCAGAGCATCCCTGCAGACATTCAAGAAATCCCAGAGGAGAGCATTGTGGGAGATGGTGCAGAAGTGCTACGCAACAATACAGGCAAAATCATGGTACAAAGGTGGCAAATGAGCCATGTATGTCACTTTGTGGTGCAAGAGTTACTATTCATTCCTTGAGGGAGTAAGTAGTCCATCCCTGTTGATGTCATATACTCGTGAGTTGAGATTACCGGCACTTGCACTAACTGATCGAGATGGCGTGTACGGTGCGGTTCAGGCGCATGTAGCAGCTTGCGAACACGGGATCCGACTGATAATCGGCTCTCAGGTGACGATTAATGACGGATATCACATCGTGCTGCTAGCGCAGAGTCGAAAAAGGTACGCTAATCTCTGCCGTTTGATCACAATAGGACGTCGCCGATTTAAGAAGGGGAAATCTGCTATCACGTGGCAAAACGTGTGCGAAGGTGCTCAGGACGCCTTCGCACTACGGGGTGGGGGTGATAGTGCCATCGAGGGCGCGAAGAGCTCTCAGGGGTGTGTGTGGAGCTTGTACGACGCTTCCGGTGATAGGTTGTACTGCATAGTTACAAGACCTCGCCGAGACGATGAACGCAAATAATAATCGCTATTGCGCTCAAGAGCAGAGTCGCATGGTATACCCCTGATCACTTCCATCGAGGTGCTCTATCACATTTCCAGAGCGACAGCCACTCCACGATGTGCTGATATGCATCAATAACGGAGTTCCGCTGCTAGATGTTAGACGAATGCTTAAATCAAACGCTGAATATGTGCTAAAATCGTCGGAAGTGATAGAATTACTCTTCGCATATGACCTTGAAAGCGTTTTAAGAATCTCAGGAGTCGGCAATAGCTTCACGTTCTCCATGGATGAACTTCGTTACCGCTATCCTCCCGGACGCTTGCCCGATGGGATGACCGGATCAGAGTGGCTGCGACACCTGGCATGCGTGCGGAGCCGCCCGATATCGATTTGGACATAATGCACGAACGACGGGGGATTGATCTGCTCGGTCAAGGGGCCTCTGGGATAGGTGTTTCCAGTTTCTCAAAGCTCACAGGGGTGTACATCTCTCTATGGCGACAATCCTGCCACAGGACGAAGATACATTCGACCTGATCGGATGTGCGGAAACAATCAGCGTTTTCTAAATCGAGAACCGTGCTCAGATGGCTATGCTGCCTCGACTGCGTCCTCGGTCGTTTTACGATTTCGTTGTAGAAGTGAGCATCGTGCGACCGTGTCCGATCACAGGTGGCATGGTCCACCCATATCTGAGATGCAAGAACGGCGAAGAGAACGCCACGTACCTGCATCCAAGCCTTGAACCGGTCCTCAAGAAGATGCTGGGGATACTCTTTTTTCAAGAGCAAGTGATACGCTTAGCTATGGGTGCAGCAGATTACACACCAGACGAAGCGGACCAACTCCGGCGCGATATGGCGGACTGGAACGTCACAGAATGCGGCTTATATCCCGCATGGTAGAGAAGGGCATTCGTAAAGAGTTTGCAGGACGGGTTTTTGAGCAGATACGCGGATTCCCCGAATCCTACGCCGAGAGCTTCGCACTGATTGCCTATGCCTCCGCATGGCTGCGTCAGCATCACATGAATGAATTCATATGCGGGCTGCTCAATACCCAACCAATGGGATTCTACACCTCAGCTACGATCATTCAGGTCGCAATTCGACACGGTGTCACCATACGCCCGGCTGATATCAATTACAACGTATGGAGCCGCTCTCAGATAACCGCTTCTCCGTTCGCATAGGCCTCCGGTACGTGAAGGATTCGGAAAAGATTGCGACAATCTAGCGTACTAGAGAGCGTCACAGAGAATCGCCGGGAAGCGACCTGGCAGGTAAAGGGCCTAACCCACATCAATACAGCGCTGCTTGACATTGATGATAATGGGCCACAATCCGTACCTTAAATCCTTGATAGAAGAATGGTTATACGCATGGTATTACGAAACGATGAAGCACACAACACGACTGCACTCGCTCGATCTTATGCGTAACACACTGCAAAACATGAGTTTTACCGGATGTAGAAATAGTCCGTGCTACCAAGGATGATGAATGGGTGGCGCTATGTCGGCGTGATGATCTGTCGCCAGCATCCGAGCACTGCAAACGGGGTCATATTTGCCACGCTTGAAGATGAGACGGGATTTGTGAACATCATCATATGGAAACATGTGTGAAAAAATATCATGTTATCACGAAGACTTCGTCCTTCTTGGGTATTACAGGCACGGTGCAATCGGAGAAAGGAATTGTGCATCTTGTCGCACAGAAACTTTGGATCCCTTGCGTTGAGAAAGAGCCGGAGGCTGGACTGCACCCCATCGTCTGGGCAGAATGGGGTTGATTGTGGTAGATTGGCCTGAGGGGGGAGGGGGATCCTTCATGGCAAGGCACAGGACATTCACGAACGAGTTCAAGGCGCAGGTGGTCAGGGAGTATTTGGCTAGTAGGATGAGTCGTGCGGCGGTGGCACGGCGGTATGAGATCGCTCCTGAGCAGATCAAAGCCTGGCAGAAGCGGCATGAGCAGGGTACGTTGACTGATGAAGTGACCGACACCGGTGCGTTGCACCAGCGGATCGCGGAGTTGGAACGGATGGTGGGTTGGTTGGCTCTCGAGAACGACCTGTTAAAAAACCCACAGCCTGGGCAGCCCGGCAGCCAAACGGGCGTTCTTCCGAGATCGTCTGCGGGCCGATCCCGTCCCGGTCGGATGGGGGTGCGCAGTGATCGAACTTTCCCGGAGCAGCTACTACTATCGACCGGTAGAGTCGAAGAAGCGAGCGGTCGAGGATGCGGACATCCGGGACCGGATCGAGGTGCTGGCGTTGGAGTTTCCTCGGTATGGATATCGCCGGATGACCGCGCAACTCAAGCAAGAAGACTTCCGGGTGAACCACAAGCGCATCTTGCGGATCATGCGCGAGTCGGACCTGCTCTGCAGGGTCAGGCGACGACGAGGCAGGACGACCGACAGCGAGCACGGCTTGCCGGTGTATCCGAACCTGTATCGTAACGCAGTTCCCTCAGAACCTGATCGAGTCTGGGTGGCTGATGTGACGTATATTCGACTGATGGCACAGTTCGTGTATCTGGCGGTGTTGCTGGACGCCTATTCTCGGAAAGTGGTGGGCTGGGGTCTGTCACGACGGCTGGACGCCACGCTGACCTGCGCGGCGCTGAAGGCAGCCATCGCCTCCCGTAGGCCACCGGTGGACTGTATTCACCATTCCGACCGGGGCGTGCAGTATGCCTCGCACGAGTACGTGAAGCTGCTGACCGAGCACGGCTTCCAAATCAGCATGAGTAGGAAGGGCAACCCGTATGACAACGCCCAGGCGGAGAGCTTCCTGAAGACGCTCAAAACCGAGGAAGCGTATCTCTGGGAGTATCGAAGCTTCGATGAGGTCAACGAGCGAATCGAACGATTCATCAAGGAAGTGTACAACCGGAAACGCCTGCACTCGGCGCTCGGCTACCAGAGTCCCGAGCAATTCGAGATGGCATTTACACCCATGCAGGGCAGTCTGGAGAGATCATCCCAATTCTGCCCAGCCTGAAGGGTGCAGTCCAGACTGCTGGCAGCAGAGATTTTCGGTGACAGGGGTAATGCTTCTATCTAAACAGTTTCGCAGCCATTTATATCCGCAAACATGGGATGCTTTGGCTACAGTTGTCGCCTCAACACAGGAGACAAGCCAAACACGAGAGCATAGGACATTTTGAAGGCGCGATGCCACTCGTCGCAGATATATTGCTGTATTGATAAACGGCGTTGAGTAATAAGGTATAAGTCTATTTATTTCTAAGTAAAACGGGATGTGGAACACTCTTGACACAAATTACCCAATCTCCTATAAATTGGCTACCATGTGTTTCCAGATAATCGAGCAAGCTATTGGGCTTATTTGTCATTTGTGTGGTAATCTAAGTCTTTTAAATGGCCTAAACTCGGACTCTGCTGAATTTTCAAACAATAATACCTCGCCATATCCCATTTTAAAGCACCTTAAGAAGGGCTCAGATTTACTCGGTAGATGATCTGAGGGGACACTGCTCTCTTGGACGTACTGGAGCGCAATTCAGCCCTTATATAACTCATCTCAACAGATGGGGATAACTGGGCTGATCCAGAGGAGTTGGTATGCAACCTCCCCGCCGCCGCTTCTGCCAGATGCCTTTCGCCCGTGGGTCATGGATATCACGGAAAGAATGCAGGTGCCACCTGATTTTATAGCCGTCGGTGCAATGGTGAGTTTCGCTGCCGCAGTTGGACGCAGAGCCACCCTATGCCAGACATGTTGTAAATGACGCCACAATAGAGAAATTAGGCGAAATACTCAAACAAAATCCTGAAGGCGTGTTACTCTACAGGGACGAACTATTGGGATTCCTGTGCTCATTCGACAAGCAGGGACACGAAACAGATCGTGCGTTTTCCTTGAAGCTTGGCTTGGCGATGGGGGATTTTACATCCGACCGCATAGGCATAAGCACAACGCGTATCGAGCATATGTGTGTGTCAGTTCTTGGAAGTATTCAGCCCGGTCCGCTCACCTCCTATGTTCGAGACGCGTTCCACTCTAGTATGGGGGGCGATGGACTTCTTCAGCGATTTTAGCTTCTTGTGTGCCCCGACATTCCTTCAGAATACCACTACGTCGACACATGGCCTGATACAGAGGCAAACAATATGGCCTTGTCTGCGTTTTTACAGGCTGTGGCACGCCTCTGCGATGCCCCATCTTTGACATTTACGGACGACGCGCAGTCAATTTTCGACAACTGGCTCGTTCACCATGAACGTCGCCTACGCTCCGACCACGCCAAACACGAGGCGCTGGTTGCCCACCTGTCTAAGTATAGATATCTACTCCCGTCGCTTGCCCTGCTTTACCAGATTGGTAGTGGTGATGGCGAGAAAGTATCCCATCATGCTGTACAGGCATCTGTGCGCTGGTGTAACTATCTCGAATCTCACACACGCCACGTCTACTCATTGGGTGTAGACTACGATACCGCGCCTCTCACTGCGCGCGATGTGCTCCGCAAACGATGGGGTTGACCTCACAGATGACGCCGTCGTCTCTCGGGCTCTGACGACCCTCTGTCAAACATCGTGGATACGGTTATCGACAAACTTCCAAACCAAGGGACGCCCCACTAAGCGCTTTGAGGTCAACCCGAGAATATCCGTCTAATGTGTGCATCCTCGCTCCCCCTACTGGACACGTGCGTTCTTCCATTCTCCCGTCTCACCACACATCGTAGAAGCCATTTCTTCAAAAAACGCCTCCTTTCGCTGATTGTATAATCATTATCTCCTCTATTCAGTGCTTATATATGGACGTTGTCCTTTCTGTTACCCCCCTGTAATATTCTTATTTTTCGTTTATTAATTCTCGATTTTCACCAACACTCGTGCTGACGAAAGTATTTACGATCACATACAAGTATAGGGGATGACTGGGCTTAGATCGACAGAGTTGAGATAGAGGTCGGCGCAAGGTGCATAAGTGTCTTATTATTTTGCAGTAATGGTTGCTTCCGTCGGATATTGCAGTTCGACGCAATGTGGTCCGAATTGTGAGGGTGGTCAATGCGGTGTTGACTGCTGGGGTGATGCGAGAGACGTGAATAGGGTGTGGGGGGAACTGGAGCAGCATGGTTGTATGCAGAGGTAGTGGAGTGTAGAAAGGGGTGGCTATGCGGTAATGTGTACGCAAATATCCATTATCGTACACGATAGATGTGGGCTTGATGTTGGGGGATGTGTGTGGAGGAGTGAAATGATGGACAAGAGTGCGATAAAGGCATTAAAGTTAGTTGAAGTATCCAATGGCGGGACGGTAGAAAGGGTATCTCGCAGATATGGTGATGGATTATGAGTCAAAGCATAGATAAGGTGGACATGTAGAAGAAAAACGTGTTGTGGATGAGTTTATTGAGTTGTGAGACAACCTTGCGAGATGAGAAGGCGCAGCACATCGAAAAAATCTTCGAACTACGGGGTGAGCGAGTTTAGTATGCAGGAGTATGTGTGATATGGAAGGTATTGATATAATATAGATATAAAACATATATATTATCTATTTATCTCAAAATAGGAACTAATTGTTTTATCGAATTGGCACACAGTGATATATGGAAATGAGTAGCCATTTCTGACGAGCGAATTCTGCAGAAGGATAATCATGTGGATACCAAGCATAATATCTCAATGCGGGCCGAGGTGCAGGAATTCAGCGGGCATTTGACAACTGAGGATATGTCGGCTCTCATGGATCTGTTTCTGTCGGGGCGAAAAGAGAGGACGGTGCGAGCATATAGCGCAGATTTAGTGGATTTTATGAAGTTCATACAGGTGGGTGCTATTCAGGAAGCAGTTCTGCAGTTTCTTACGGCTTCGCATGGACAAGCGAATGCTTTGGCCTACAGTTATCGCAGTCACCTGATCGATCGGGGGCTACAGTCGGCGACGGTCAATCGGCGTTTGTCGTCGCTTCGCTCTCTTGTTAAGCTCGCTCGGACATTTGGACTTATCGCGTGGTCACTTGATGTCGAGAATGTCAAAGTGTGGCAGTACCGTGACACCCGCGGACCCGGTCGAGAGGGTTATCGTGAATTGCTGGCGGGAGCTGATACAGAACGCGAACCGATGCGCAGCCGAGATATTGCTATTTTGCACCTATTGTACGACTTAGCGCTTCGTAGGGAGTCCGTGTCATTGCTGAATATGGACGATGTTGATGTCGAGGGTGGCGTTATCGCTGTGAGTGTCAAAGGGCTGGGAGAACAGGAGATACGCACGCTGCCGGATGAGACATGCATGGTGATTGAGCGCTGGATCGACGCTAGAGGAAGCAATCCGGGGCCCTTATTCGTTAATTTTGACCGCGCAAAGAAGGGCGATGGTCGACTTTCTGGGACGAGTATATACCGTATTGTCAGAGGGTTAGGTGACAAGGCCGGATTGGCGGCGAGACCGCATGGATTGCGTCATGCAGCAATAACAGAGGCGCTGGATCTCACAGGGGGCGACATTCGCGCGGTAGCTCGGTTCTCGGGACACAGAAAAATAGAGACGCTGATGATCTACGACGATAATCGGCATGATATAGCTGGAGATGTTGCGCGATTAGTCGCCTCAAACGCTGTTAGGCGATCCAATGTGGATGACGAAATGAGTTAAACAGCAATATAAACCATGGAGTGCACCCCCTACGGTGGACAGGTTGATGGTGATAGCTCGGCTTGGTGTGCGTGTGTGAATTGCCTGTTCGAACTGCTCGGGGCTCGTGTATCCGAGCGCAGAGTGGAGCCGTTCGACGTTGTAGACCTGGTCGATAAACCTTCCGATCTCCCGTCTCATCTCTCCGACTGAGCGATACTCTTTCAGATAGACCTCCTCGACCTTGAGCGTTTTGAAGAAGCTCAAGGCCCGTGCGTTGTCGTACGGGTTGCCGATGCGTGACATGCTGATGCGGAAGCCTCGCCGTACCAATCGCTCCGTATAGGCACGTACGGCGTACTGCACACCGCGGTCGGAGTGATGGATGCAGCCGACATCCGGTTGTCGCGCGTCGAGCACGACCGCAAGATATGCCCACCGGCCAGCCCGACGTACGTCAGATCCGCCATCCATGCCCGGTTCGGCCCCATTGGCGCGATCCCCCGATACAAGTTCGGATAAACTGGCAGAGCGTGGGCGCTGTCGATTGTCCGCACCGTGCGGCGCTTCTGTCGACACAGAAGTCCGGCCTCGAGCATAATTCGCAGGCCTTTCGCCTGCAGCTGCGCGGTCATCCGCCGGTAGCCGTATCCGGCGAACGTTATCGCCACGAGACGAACCGTTCCCGCGGGTAGGACGCGAGGAATGACCGTTTCGCTGCCGACGTGCATACTCCTCGGCTTTTTTTAGGAACTCGTTCTCCAGCGTCAGCCGACCCACTAGCCGCTAGAGCTCGGCGATCAGCGTTCCCTGTTCGTAGTGCTCTCGCCACCGGGCGATCTACACCTGAGTCACACCCTCGGCCAGAAGCTCCCTGATCACCTGTACCTTGAACGCCGTCGTAAATGTCCGTCTGCCCATGACTGACCTCCCATACCGACGGGAGGAGCTTCTGTGGTGGTTCTCGTGCTCGACTGAGTGCAGGCAGGGGCGCTAACGACGGCGATAGAGTATCCAGACGGGTATGTCGCGGTTCAGTCGAGCGTGCCACGGAGTGAATTGTTCGCGTTGCGAGTGCGCAGTGAAAACATGACGGGTGCAGGTATCTACATGGGAGATGCCGATGGCTAAATCCGGGGACATCGTTGTGACATTGGTGGGAGATGATGCGACTGTGAAGCGGCTGAAAATTGAAGATGGACAACCTATGTTAGTGCCAGAAAACGCTGCATTTGAACCAATATGACCAGACGCAACACAGGATATGCTGTTGCGCTGAATTGCGCTCCAGTACGTCCATCGGTAAGGTGATAGAAGTGCGGAGACACCGCCATGGTTATCGTGAGATCGCTATAGAGATGCAAAAAATGAAAGCTACCGTTTTCCCCAAGCTTCGGGACGTATTTCCTATGTCTGAACCATGGGGATAAGTAATAGAAAACAAGTGTGGTTATATAGGTATCATCGGATGGTTTATCGAGCTATCGAGTGGGCATACGGCAGCTTCACTGACGGTCGCTCTGAGTCTCGTGATGGAAGCACAGCGCAGAGGCGAGCCTGTGGTGTGGAGAACTCAGAGGATAGCGCGTTTGATCCTCCTGATGTGTCGGGCGACTTCGGGATGAATGCAGATATACCACTGCCGTTCCAGTCCAGATTAACCCGGTTGGCGCAGAAGCCGTCGCTGGAGTCGCCTGTGTCCCTACGTGGCGAATCGTGCCAAAAATCGATCAGAGACGGCCTGTATGAGTGCGCGGTGCATGTACTAAAAGACAAGCATCATTTGCCGTTATGGATGCATCGGGAGAGATACGGTGGACCGATTGGTCTGTGTTAACGTGCCAGCGTTGCCGCTTCAGTTGCTGCTCGTGCAGCATCCTGGGTGGGTGGCATATCCTGTTGCGGTGGTATTGCGAGACGCGCCTTTGCTGCGGGCGGAAGTCGTGCCACTTCGACGAATTGCGCGGTGTGCGCACAATTGGAGAACGGACACCTACCCGGCGATCTACGCTGCTGGACCAGCCCCAGCAGATGGAAAAGGGAAAACCTGCTTCCCTTTTTGGAGCGACGTTGGAAAAGCGGCAAGATTTTCTCAGAAATAGTGGGGCTAGTTCTGAGCCGTCAGCCGGGCAAGAGATTACGCTGTCCGTCGCAATAACACCGCATGTTTACATAATAATCCTATATTACACAAAATAATGGACACTATATCTCGATTATAATCGTATATAACACATATTTTGTGCTAATTAATTCGCACTGACTCGACATATACGTCCATGGAGAGCAGATTGGGTGATATAGGAAATCAGCA
>JAFDAS010000232.1 GCA_019313695.1 Deltaproteobacteria bacterium | reverse complement strand
TACATAAATATTCACCAGTTCCAAAAGGCGTTCTTACAATCGATTGATAGACAAGAGAGGCTGCTGAGTAAACGATCCCGCACGTTGTTGCAGAACCCGAAATAATATCCACAGAACTTCCCGATTTCTACTTCAGGTCCACGCTTCCTGGCGGCACTGTTTTTTCATTTTAGAAGGGTTTTTGGGTATAACAGAGGCATTAGAAAATCGATTTGAGGGTGGTATCAATTATAAGCATGACACTGACGGTCCGATAGCGATGGAGTTGGTCGATAATTTCAACGACATATTGTCAACGGAAAATGTTGGTTCAATACAATAAAAAGAGAGTGCCTCAAGTAACGGGTGCACTCATATAAGGAGGAAAAATATTATGGGAACGAAATACTGTCCAAAGTGCCAGAAAGTGGTTGTGACAAAGGCATTCGCAAATTATCCACAGGTCGAGTATCGAGGCATTATGGTAAAAAGACGTAAAATTGGTCATCTGGTGGAAGACGGTGGGTGCGGTCATTGCTGGCACACAGTTGAGGTGCTGGAAGATCTACTATTCACAGAAGATATATTGGTCACATAAAAATGCGTTATGAGATGGGATCTTTGATATTGGTCACCGGCGAAGTATTGTTTGGTGATCAGTATCAGGCTCCATTGAGCAGTTATGGTATCACAACTTTTCAAACACCCCCAGAAGTGGTGATGCGTAGGAGGTATGTATAAAATGACGGCTTGAAATGGTTGGTTTTATTGCAGAGATGTGCACTTCATTGTCTTTCCAGATTTGATTTAAATATTTCAGCCCTCCAAAATGAATAATCAAGATTGCATATGGAAATTGCATGTGTCTATAGTCAGGTTTTTAGTGAGAAGAGTATGAAAACCCAGAATTCAACGGATTAGAAAAAGAAGTTATGAGCCAGATGCTCTGTTATTTATTTGGCGGCATTGTTTTCACTTAAATTTATTATACCAGTTTTTCCCACTATTTTTCGGCCATTCGATCATAGCAATCGTAGGCTAAGTCTTCTTTTGCCCCAATAAGAACATGTTTTTGAATTTTCCCGGAAGATGTCCTCGAAAACTCATCAACATATTCAATATAGCGTGGCACTTTAAATTCAGCGATGCGATCTAAACAGTATGCGATGATGTCCGCCGGAGGAATACTTTCGGGAGTCTCTCCCTGCGCTGGACAAATGTAGGCCTTAACTTCTTCACCGCGATTTTCGTCTGGGACAGGAACAACCGCTGCGCTTAATATTTTAGAATGGCTGGCCAGAACATTTTCCACTTCACTGGCCGAAATATTGTCGCCGGTGCGTCGAATCATGTCTTTTATGCGTCCAATAATGTAGAAATATCCGTTTTCATCCTGTCGAACCAGGTCACCTGTATGAAACCAATCTCCCTCGAAGGCCTTAGCCGTTGCCTCAGGTTTATTATAATAGCCTTTAAATATTCCCGGGCCTTTGATCAACAGTTCTCCAATTTCACCCTCCTTTACCAGGTTTCCATGTTTGTCAATTATTTTGGTTTTTCTATACTCCGGCGGCTTTCCCACAGAGCCCGAGCCGGTCATGTGATCATCTTCCAATGGAACCATCATGCCGGTGCCTATTTCTGTCATTCCGTACGCCTCACGGGCGCGAACATTGAAACGCTCCTCGAATTGTTTGTGAAGATGCGCTGGAAATCCACCAACGATTACATATCTTAAATGATGATTTTTATCATAAGGTGATTCGGGTTGTTTAAGGGTCCAGGTCGCCATTGTAGCCCAGGAGACCGTCACCTTGTAATTGTTTATGAGCTTCATATAGCTGGAAGCACTATATTTTCGGGTCAACACCATGGTGGCGCCCACCGTCATGCACATGATCAATTCCCACTGCGGGTCCATATAATAAAAGGGGGTTACACTCAGAAACACATCATCCTGGTCCATATTTTCGGAAGCACTCATCCCGATGGTAAGCCAGTACTCATGAGTGAGCATACAACCTTTGGGAAACCCGGTGGTTCCAGAGGTGTATTGAATATTGATAAGATCACCTAACGAAAGATCGATTGTTGTAAATTCGTTGGATGCCGCATCCGCCAGTTCTGATAATAAACTACCCAGATCTTCTTGCCCCGCACCGACTCTATAGACCTTTTTTATTCCAGGCGTCTTTGGCTGGGCTTCCCGAAACGTCGAAGCGAATTCTGTGTGAATTACCAATGCGATGGCATCGGAATCGTTTAACACATATTCCAGGTCAACAGCCTGGTATCGAATATTGATGGGAACCATCACAGCGCCTAATTTCGCCAGAGCAAGCCAGGTCACCGGAAATTCCG
>JAFDAS010000231.1 GCA_019313695.1 Deltaproteobacteria bacterium | reverse complement strand
TGCCACCCTGGCTGCCAGAAGATCAATTCTGTTTGAATTTGAATTGTCTCCTTTGTTGGTGTTATTGATTTGCCTTTTAATTTCGACCAGGCTAATGCCTTTTTCTCTCAACTCTTTAACTTTTCCGATGGTGGCGAGGTGTTCGAGGGCGTAACGTCTCTGGCCTCCCTTGGTTCTAGTCGGAACTATAATTCCATCAAGTTCCTTTTCCCAGAAGCGCAGCGTTGGTTTAGGAATATTAAGGGCTCGCACAAAAATAACTTGACATTTTAAGCGCCGATGCATCCCGCCTGACTGCGTTGCGAAAGCTCGGAATATCCTGATATTCCTGCGCTTTCGCGCCTTGCCAGACGGGCGCCTCAACACTTAAAATTGCCAACTTATTGTTGAGCGAACCCTAAGCTTTGTGCTGATCTGCTGATCTGCTGAATTGTGAAAAGTTGTTCCTGTTGATTCATAGGTATTATTTACGATAATGATGGAGGCAGGCAGCTCCGCCCCTTGGGTTACATCCCATTTTGCTTCGCAACCTATTGAATATTAAGTTTTTTTGACAGGATTTACACGATGATCAGGATGTAAGAAAAGAAAGAAAACAAAACATGCCTGCCCGCCATCGCACTCGCCGTAACCGGATATGCGAAATTCAAGCGCTTGGACTCAGACGAGGCGGGCGGGCAAATCCCGTTAATTCTGTCAAAGAGATCGTTATTATTATCAACAAAGTTAAAAATCAACTTTAACTTTTACTTGTAACTCGCAAAATATATGCCAGATTGTTTTAAATAATTTTTGTCAAATATTTAAAGAGGATAGACTTGGTGAAGGGTAAGAGACAGGCAAATATGTCACTATCATGACACTTTAAGTTAAAAAACTTGCCGGTTTGTATTTTTTGATAATTGTTTGTGGACGGTGGTTGCCTGTTAGCTTATTCTAAGTTCATTGAAGAAACTATGAACTGAGAACCAACAACCGTGAACGGTTATTAACATGCAAAGGCGGGAAGAAAGAGTCAGGATTTTGACGCAGGATAGGAAAAAATGGCCATAGTATGGGCCAGAAGCTGAAATTCAAGCATCCGGATTCAAAAGCACATCTCCATAATGAATAGTTATTTCGCTGTATCCATTAGTTACAATTTTTTCCCAAATTCATTAAGACTTTTCGCTCGAAGCGCCTGCCGAAGCATGTCTTTTAACATTTCACGTGAATCTATGCGCTGAATTTGTTCCGATAATTCAATAGTTAACCCGCCACTGCCAAAACGCTCCGTCAAAACCTCTATAAGCATATCCCGAGCTTCCAACAGCATTCCCTGTTGCATTCCCTGCTGCATTCCTTTATCTCTAATATATTGTGCTAACATAGCTGTCTCCTTATGCTGAATTATCTCATGATACAGGCTTTCTTGTTCTTCTTCGCTTACTTCCGCATACACATCTATAAAATCAACATATTTATCAAAAAGCATACGGGAAGCGAGCTGAAATAATCCTGAGTATGCCTGCCTTATCACCTCTATTCGTTCATCCTTCTTGTAATTCATTTTCGGCAGTAATATTTTCACCACAGGATTTTTTATATTATAATAATCTCGTGCATTGAAGTCAAACAGTTTGAAAAACATATATTCGAAATAAAGAAACAATCGGTCGTTTATTTTTGTTTGCAGCTTTCGGACAACATCTTTACGCCATTTTGTTCTATCAGTGAATAAAACTATCGGTATTACCAGCGCATGCGGGTGGGCCTCCATCAGGTCTGTTGTATAACGCAGCAATTTATAGATTGAAAATTTTGCCTTGTCTTCCTGAAACTCGACCAGCCATAAAAGCAGTTGCTGATTCTCGAAAAAGAACAGAATCGGCATATCTAATGCGAGGCTCGGTTCAGAGAGTTTACGTTTTTTAGGTTCCTGGCGAACAAATTCAACTTTACGCACCTGCCCCCAATTTTGCTGTGCTTGAGGGAAAAACCACTCCAACGTTTCCTTTGGAAAATCTAAAAACAGGTTTTTGAAATTGTGGTCATGTGATTGTTTTGTCATATACAATTATCTCATTCAATGATGGGTTGGGTTTCATAAGCACTAAGGTATTTTGCACACGTCCAGCGACAAGGGCGTTGTTAGTTTATTAGTTTTTGATACATTTCCTGCTCAGGGTCAACTAAAATCTTACCTGGAATTAAGGGGTTGGCACTTTGTAACTTTATTACTCCTGTTCATATTTCTTTATCACCCGATTCTCATGTATTGATATTGAGAGAGATTTTTTGTATTTTCGGTAAAAAGTTATAATGGGGGAACGTTGTTACTTTCTGAACTTATGGCAGATATTCGCTTTCCAAG
>JAFDAS010000230.1 GCA_019313695.1 Deltaproteobacteria bacterium | reverse complement strand
TCACCGTGGGCAAAGTTTACCACTTTCATAACACCGAATATCATGTTCAGACCCACTGCCATCAGTACATAGATACACCCTGCAGTCAAACCCCAGATAAATATCTGTATTAATGTAGTTATTTCAGCCATGTGTGCTAATAAATGCTCATAAATATAAAAGAAAAACGGGTGGATTATTCATCCACCAATTTCATAGTTGTCAGGAAGTACGAAGTCCTGACTCTTGAGATTCACAGGCATGACGATGACAGGTCTGAGTTCTTCTGTCTCCTCGTTCCAGAACATCTGTTCAATGAATATCTTAGGTGATATCTCATTGTATTCATCAAAAGCGATATTTCCGCCTTCCATCAAAATGAGCATTTCCGGTTCGTTGGTCTGTTTAATGGCATCGTTGACATCACTTCTGTCCAGAGTGCCTGCACGTTCGATTGCTGAAGTTACCAGATAGATACCGTCATAGGTATCAGCACCCATCATACCAGGCATTACGCCCCACTTGGCAAGATATGCTTCCTTATATGGCGCCATCAATGGAGTGTAATCATCAGCATATGGTGCGAATTTGCTCTCAAGCAGCTGGCCGTCGCCCCATTCACCAAGAAGTTCGTAGAATGCCGGATCCTCGTTACATTCCACAGCCATGTAAATTGTGTTGAGACCTACATCCCTTTGTCCCTGGATATAGATGCTGGATGTGTCTTTCACAAAACCAACTGTGTACACAGCATCAGGTTTAGCATCTGCTATTTTGGTAAGATATGCATGGAAATCCGTTTCATCTGTGGGATATTTCTCCTGTGCCACTAATTCTATTGGCAGATCATTGTCTTCAATATATGCTATACTGGATTCAATTACACCTTTTCCATAAGCATCGTCCCGGTATATCAATGCAAGTTTCAAATCCCTGTCTTCGGCAACCAATGGTTTGAGTTTATCCACAAAGAACTGCAAGATAGGCTGTGAATAGTCATCAGTGGTTGAGCAGTAGTGGTAGAAATAACTGGTGTCGATCTCTGTCCTTCTGGTCACCTGTGAACTGGATGCACCTGTAATGACGTATGGCACCTTTCCGGCAGCAGGCACCTGGTTAGCCAGTGTGACGCCGCTGGAGAAACCTCCTACCAGCACTACAACATTCTCATTGGTGATCAATCTCTCTACCGCAGTTACACCTTCGGTTGGTGAGGTCTGGGTATCTCCTTCCACCAGTTCCAGTAGTATTTTTGCCCCATATTCTTCGACAAACACACCGCCATCTGCGTTAATCTCTTCAACTGCAAGTATGGCAGCCTGTTTCATGTCATTGCCTACATCAGAAGCACCACCTGATAACGGTGCCACTAATCCGATCTTTATGGAATCCGGTACTGTTACCTCACCAGAAAACTCTTCAGAGGAAGCAGTGCAACCTGCAGTAATAATTCCTGCAAGTATCAGTAATATTATCAATATATTTCCTTTAACGATCTTCATTATTTACAGTCCTCCTAACTGAAAAAATATGAATAAAACTATACTATTTGCAAACAAATAAATATATAAATCTTTCTAGTTTGAAAGGACTTATTTATAATCTCGAAATTTTTTACATTATATTCAACTTGCACCCCGTTGCTCCACAATCATTCTCTGTCAGTTTCACCACTCAAGATTGGTTACCAACACCTATTTATAATGAAAGTACATTCCTCAAATTGCGTGTTACGTGTGTTAACAATCGTAATATTTATTAATGAAAAAAAATGTTTATGTGTTATATAAGTAGAAAATAGGAGGATAAAAATGCACATACCTGATGCATTCATACCATTGGATCAAGCAATTATATACTGGATAATAGTTATTCCATTCATCGCATTGTCCATTAGATGGGCACGGCGTGAGATGGACGATATGAAAATACCACTGCTTGCAGCACTTGCTGCCGGCATATTTGCTATACAGGCAATGAACATCCCCATAGGTATGGGAACGAGCGGTCACATGGTCGGTGCTGTGTTGGCAGCGATCATACTTGGAAGCCCCTGGGCTGGTGTATTGCTGCTCACACTTGTTTTGTTCGTCCAGGCACTCGGATTTGCCGACGGTGGCGTAACAACCCTCGGAGTAAATATACTAAACATGGGAGTTATCAGCGGTTTTGTTGGTTATTACACCTTTGTGGGACTCAAAAAGATCAAACTTAGCATGCCGATTGCCGCATTTGGCGGGGCATGGCTTGGCTTGTTCATATCTTCAATCGCATGTTCACTTGAGATGACACTTGCAGGAACATTCCCACTCGTACCAGGACTTGTTATGATGGGAACATACCACGCAATAATCGGAGTTATAGGGGAAGGCGCAATTA
>JAFDAS010000229.1 GCA_019313695.1 Deltaproteobacteria bacterium | reverse complement strand
CTGGCGGCGTGATAGGATTTCCATCACGTGCTTGATGCGCAATAGGTTATAATGGGAGTGTTCTTGTCTTTTGGAAGCTGAGCTATGTCAAAGTCGACTTCGCTCAGTGGCATAGCAATGTGTTTGTGATCCTTCGGAACCAAACACGTTATGTGGATTGTGCCGGAAGGATGACCCATCATGAAATCGGTGGTGTGACTGTGGCATGCGACCACTGTCGCACCATCTGCGTGAAGTTTTTTTGCTTCTTCCAGGCTTACCATTTTGAAGCCGTCTCCCCCTTTGTCAGGAGCGGGTACCTTGGCCGTAAAACCGAATGTTGAAAATCCGATTATCAACAATAATGATAAAACAAAAATTGGTATTTTCCTGTGCATGACTAACCTCCTTTTTCTTATGTTGTTATTTTTTGGGTAATTGCCAACTCTCAAATATAGGCATGACCATTGAGAACAATGTGCTTGTACCTCCTTTGCGAATCCTCTTCAAGAGACGCAATTTACACGGTTTTTACGACTTAAAATTCCGGATTTGTGATAAAGGTTTTCGCTCCCAACAGGAAAAATAGCTCCTGTCAGGAGTTGGGTAGGCAGCTTTTGATATGGTACTCCATAAGGAACCTCTGGGGATTCGGGTTGCGAGTTGCATTTGTAGGTCTAACTACGTACTGGGATGATAGTGACATTTATAGGGAAGTCAAGGGAAATCGCTCTTTTGTAAAATTAATTCCCTAATCAAGCTGTGATCCCAATTTAATTGCCCAAACACCAGTTCTAATGCTATGACTACCTCCTTTCTCAGCCTCATTCGAAGGGAGATAGGTCTTGTCATAGCAGGGAATTATGTGTATAGCCTTCCAGATAAAGATTTTGGACTGCGTTATCGGTCAGAATCCTCGACGACGTACTAATTGTAAAACCAGAAATTGAGAAAAAGTGGTAGGCGTGGTGAGGAGTTAATTAATGAAAACTTATCTGGATTGCTTTCCCTGTTTTCTGAACCAGGCGCTTCGAGCGGCGAGAATGGCAACCACCGATGAAAGGAAGATCAAAAAGGTCGTCGATGAAGTGGGAATGATGCTGCAAAACATCTCCCTTGAAAGCACGCCCCCTGAAAGCGGCAGACTGATCTATCAAAAGGTTCACGAAATTACGGGAAACCCCGATCCCTATAGGGAAATCAAAAGCCAAAGCACCAAAAAAGCCCTCTCTTTATATCCCTATTTAAAAAGTCTGGTGGAAAATTCCGAAAACAGGCTGCTCACGGCCATTCGAATTGCCATTGCCGGAAATGTCATTGACTTTGGCCCAAACCGGGCCTTTGATATGGAAACAGAGATTGAGATGACGCTCACAAAGGATTTCGGCATATGTGATTATGATCTATTCGAGAATGCCCTGAATGAATCCAATGAAATTCTCTACATTGGAGACAATGCCGGAGAATGTGTTTTTGATAGAATTCTAATTGAGACGTTAAACAAGCCGGTGACATACGTGGTCAGGGGAGCGCCCATTATTAACGACGCTACCCATGCGGACGCCCGACAGGCCGGTATTGACAGGGTGGCCACCCTGCTGTCCTCAGGTACCGATGCCCCGGGAACCATTCTTGAGACCTGCAGTGACACATTTATCCGCATCTACAATCATGCAAAATTGATTATCAGTAAAGGTCAGGGAAATTATGAAGCGCTTTCAAACCAGAAAAAATCCATTTTCTTTCTGTTAAAGGCCAAATGCCGGGTCATTGCCGATGACATTGGTCTGAAAGAAGGCGATATTGTATTAAAAAAAGGAAGAAACAGAAGAATGTAGATGCCTTATCTAATTTCAAGTTTCCAGTTTCGGCATCCGGTTTTCAATTCGATAATACACCCCATTTTGGAAAAAAGCGTAAACTTGTGAACGAAGTATGCCCTCTATCCTATTGAAGCCTATTAATCTCCCTTTCTACAATGGCTATATGAGATTTCAGCTTTTGATTTAGAGGAGATGACGGGTATTTATCGATGAGGGTATTGAGTATTTCATAGGACGATTTGAGGAGTTCCTCCTTTTTGGAAGGGTCTTTGGTCTTCTTTGCTGCCAAGAAGATCTCTGCGGCCCGATTCCTCTCCTGGTTGATGTGGTTTTCAACAGCGCGCTCCCTTAATGCCGCAGATTCAGCGGTGACATCCTGAGCGTCTTTAATCTCATCCAGCTTTTTGACGGCCTCTTCAAACTTCTCTTCCTCAATCAGTCTTTTTGCCCCATCAAGGGTTTGTTGCAGGTAAGCATCTCTGATCCGCTTTTGCTCTTCAAATTCTTCCTCTCTCTGCTCAATTCTTGCCAGTTCCCTGTCAATTATTTCGCTCTCAGGCCCCTCTTCGATCTTGATCCT
>JAFDAS010000055.1 GCA_019313695.1 Deltaproteobacteria bacterium | reverse complement strand
ACTCACCACCATACTGAAAGGAATCGGCCTTCAATATGATGAGGGTCCTGATGTCGGAGGGGACTACGGGCCTTACATACAATCGCAGCGAACAGACATCTATAAAAAATACACCCAAAAGCTTCTGGATTCCGGAAATGCGTACCATTGTTTCTGCTCTGAGGAACGGCTGAACAATCTGAGGGAAGAACAGCGGAAAAGAAAGCGGCCGCCGATGTATGACGGCAAATGCAGGGACCTGCCAAAGGATGAGATTGAAGACAACCTGGCGCAGGGGATGCCTTTCGTCATACGCCTGAGATACCCCAGAGAGGGAAAAACAGTCTTCGACGATGTTGTGCGCGACAGGGTCGCAATTGACAATTCCATGGTTGACGATCAGGTTCTTATAAAATCCGATGGATTCCCAACCTACCATCTCGCAAGCGTGGTGGATGACCACCTCATGAAGATCACACATGTAATACGCGGCGAGGAGTGGCTTTCCAGCGTTCCCAAACATATCTTCCTGTACAAATCCTTCGGATGGGAAACGCCGGTATTCGTCCATCTCCCCCTGCTGCTGAATTCCGACAGGAGCAAACTGAGCAAGCGGCAGGGAGATGTCTCTGTTGAAAGTTATCTCGAAAGGGGGTACCTCCCCGAGGCGATGCTGAATTTTATCGCCCTTCTCGGGTGGCACTCGGCAGACGACAGGGAGATATATTCCCTCAGGGAACTGGAAAAGGCATTTTCTCTGGACAGGATCAACAAGGCCGGGGCTGTATTTGACACGGAGAAACTGAACTGGATGGGAGGACAGTACATAAGGAATCTTGATGTGGAATATATCGCCGATCAGTCGAGGCGCTTCTTTGAAGAGGCCGGGACAGACATAAGTAACAACGATAAATATCTGAAAGTAATCAACACGGCGCGTGATTATGTTTATTGTCTCTCCGATATCGTTGAACATGCCAGGATGTTCTATGGAGAACTGATATTCTCGGAAGAAGACAGGGAACTTATCGGGCAGGAAGACTCACAGCGTATTTTCTCATACTGGATCGAGGCACTGGGGAAAAAGACCGGGTGGAAACCCGAAGAAATATCCTCACTGACAAAACAGTCGATCGGTGATCTGGGCATAAAGGGTAAGAATTTTTATTTTCCCATCCGCCTCGCGCTCTTCGGAAACTGCCACGGTCCTGATATACCGACCCTCATAGACATACTTGGAAGGGATGAATCCGTCAAAAGACTGACCGACGCGCTGCATATCGAAAAGGGTTAATCCGGTATCTCGTAACTGATCATTTGCGCGCTCACTCAATACCCTGAAATTTTTCCCGTCATATCCTCGACGTCGACCCTTATTACCGTCGTTTCGGCAACTTGGCTCTCCGTAAAATCAAACACACCTTCAGCGTAATTCCTCGTGATTATTCTCAGCGCCTCGCGTTTTGATTCAGGTTCCCTGATAAATGAGGCCCTGCCAAATCCCACAACACTCCTGTATCTGAATCCCCATTTGCACGGTGCCTCCCCGAAAACAAGCTCCTGATCTATATCCATCTCGAAACATACATTCCTGTTGTTTTCAAGGATCTTCAGTTTCCTGCCCCGCGAAGCGGAATGGAAATACAACTTCCCATCCTCATAACCGAAACAAAGGGGAATGATATAGGGGCGGTCTCCCTCACACAGGGCCAGTCTGCATATGGTTGCCCTGCGAATAATCTCTTCAATAGCTTTCGTTCCGGGCACCGCCTTATCCTTTCGTCTCATCGCGTTGTCTCCCGCCCGTAACCAATATGTTTCCCCGTATCAGCTGTTTTCGCCGGGCTGTTCCTCACCGTTTTCATCTTTTTCGTTCTTCTTTTTTTTATTCGCAATATAGAATGCAATAAAGACTATAAGACCTCCTATGAGCACGCTTATCCTGTCTTTAAAAAAAATCCCATAGATAAAATCACTCACCCCCAATACAACAAAAAAGGCGAAAAGGTACCTGTTCATAAAACACCCCTCTTCATATATTATCCGAAAGACAGTGCCACACGCCGGGACCGCGGCCTCTCCGGGAAATTTTTATACGATATTTTTCCGATTGACAAGAGAAAAGGGGAATAATCGATACAAGCCGCCTTTGAAACGCGGTTCGGACCGAAGGAACATTAGAAGTGGGCGGCGGCTCCGTCAATGGGAAAATAATTGTTGGCCTCACACATCTTCATGAAATCTTGCATATATTTTTCAAGAAACCCTCTACATCCTGTTCGCTCGTCACAACCCACACAAGACGCCCCTCAAAGGGCGTCAGATCGACGCAGGCGGTGGAACAACCGGTCACGACAAGAATCCCTTCAACATCCCGATCCTCGTACGAGACAAACTCGACCCTGTCTTCCAGGCGCCTCTTAATAGACGCCACCGCCTGTACCCGATCATACCTGGGGGAACAACCCCCGCAGTACTTCAGGCCGATTCGGCGTTTTTTACTCATCCACATCAATACCGCTGAGCTTTTTGGCGACCCTCTTCTTTGCGTTCATGTTGACCTGTCTGGAGATCATGATCCGCTGGGCCTGGGGTGAACCGGCGCCGTGCATCGATTCGGTCAGATAACCAACAGCGGCAGTTCCCAGTGTGATGTTCTCGATCAGGCGCAGTATCCGCATCCGGTCTTCCGTGGAGACATCCGCATTCCCCTTGTAGTATTTCTCAACCCATTTGCCGACCTCCGGTGAACGGAAGTCCTCCTCCGATGGCAGGGTAACCATCAGTCCGCCGGCGATATCCTGGGCCAGGCGCGCGATCTCGTATGGAAAACGTGTCACATTCTGCTTGCAGACATTGGCGAGGAGCGTGTTGACATAGTAGGTGCCACTCGGCTCTTTGTGCCCTTCGGCCGCACAAGCCAGGGAACCGCAGAAGAGGGTCTCGTTGAGGTGGTTCATCTCGATGATCTTGTCCTTGACGTGCGAGGCCTTCTGGGCCCCGTTGTACTCCGCGATGCACTGGGTGGCGCCGATCAGGACATCTCCGACCCCGGCCTTGCAGGCGTAGCTCTGGCGGTGGTATGATGCAAACTGTTCCACCAGCTGGCCGGCGAAGTCCCACTCCTTGTACATGAATACCCGATCCCAGGGAACAAAGACGTCGTCGAAAACTACCAGGGCCTCATGCCCGCCGTAGATCTGGTTGCCGCGGTCCATGGTCCCCTCCTCCCGCTTCCGGGTGTCGCACGACTGACGACCCAGGATGTAGGTAATTCCCTCGGTGTCCGCCGGAACTGCAAAGGAGATGGCGTAGTCCTTGTCTTCTTCGCGCATGCTGATCGTGGGCATGGTGATGATCTCATGGGAGTTGACCGCGCCGGTCTGGTGACACTTCGCACCCCTGACCACGATCCCGTCCTCGCGTTCCTCCACCACGTGCATGAACATGTCCGGATCGGCCTGCTGGTGCGGGGCCAGGCCCCGGTCACCCTTGGGGTCCGTCATGGCGCCGTCGCAGACCAGGTCGTTCTCCTGTACATATTCGAGGAATTTTAGAAAGTGCTTATTGTACTGCGTTCCGTACTTCTGGTCGATATCATAGGTGGTCATCGAAAGAGCGTTCATGGCGTCCATTCCCACGCAGCGCTGGAAGCAGCACCCGGTAAGCGATCCTAACAGACGTCCCATCTTGGATTTCTTGACCAGATCCTCCGTGCTGTGATGGATGTGAGTGAACCGGTTGATTTTCTTGCCCGTAATATGGGAGGTGGCCGTCACGAGATCCTCGTGCTCCGGGGAGTGGGCTAATTCATAGGTCGCGGCGACGGCATTCATCGAGGGGCGGATAATGGGATCATCAACCGGGTTTTCCACCAGCTTGCCGAACATGTAGATCTTAAAATTTAACTTCCTCAAACTCTCTTCGTATTGCTTTGCGTTCATTAACGACATAATAATTCTCCTGTATGTTTATTGGTCGTTTTATCCTGGTTGAATAGTTCAAGCAGGACATGACAAAAACCACCAAACCCATATTTGACAGTATTGATATCTAAAGTAGTTTATTAGAGTCTACATCCGTAGTCAAATGCAAAATAGGAAAGGGGTGTGCGTGCGGGAAGACTTGTTTGATTAAAATAAAACAAAAGGGTATACAGAAAATTAAGAAAAAAGGTTACGGTAACTATTATGAAATCAAGCATACTTTTTATGGGAACACCAGAATTTGCCATCCCTTCATTGAAGGCCCTCGTGGAAAGTGGTTATAATGTTGCGGGAGTTATCACGCAGCCTGGCAAACCGAAGGGCAGAGGGCGGAAATATATCGCTCCACCTGTGAAGGCCTGCGCACTGGATCTGGGAATACCAGTCTATCAACCTGGTCGCGTCCGGGATCAAAACTTCTTGGATATATTCAGAAAGATATCTCCCGACATGGTGGTTCTTGTCGCGTTCGGTCAGATACTGCCGGAGGAAATCATCAGATTCCCCAGACTGGGTTGCCTCAATGTACATCCTTCTCTGCTCCCGAAGTACAGGGGGGCCGCGCCCATCAACTGGCCCATTATTAATGGCGACAGAAAAACGGGCGTGACCATAATGCTTATGGATGAGGGGGTGGATTCAGGAGATATTCTCCTGCAGGAGGAAACGGATATAGACGCCGATGAAACATTCGACGATCTCCATGAAAAATTGTCCACAATGGGCGCTGAACTCCTGATCAGAACCGTGAAGGGTGTGATCGATGGCACGATTTCCGGAGCCCCGCAGGATACATCTCTTGTCACCCTCGCACCACGTCTTGGCAGCGAGGCAGGACACATCGACTGGAACGACGAATCGGAAAAGATCGTAAATCTCATCAGGGGCCTTTCCGCCCGCCCGGGGGCATATTCCTTTCTCGGGGACAAGAAACTGAAGATATTCTATGCCGTGGCGGGGAAAGAAAACTCTTCAGGTGAAAAGGCGCCGGGAACACCGGGGAAGCTGATGGAAGCGGGACTGCAGGTAGCCACAGGGGACGGGCATGTCTATCTCAAAGACGTGCAGCTTGAAGGTAAAAAAAGGATGCCTGTTGAAGACTTCCTGCGGGGATATCATCTCTTGCCGGATGATATGCTTGAATAGGAGGCCTTGAAAGATAGCTCACTTGACAAAGAATAACCCACGCAATCTGTCTGTTCAGATCCTGAACAGAATAGAGGAGAAAAGAGCCTTTGCGCAGCCCCTTCTGGACGCATACCTTTCAAGGGATATCCTTGCCAATACACAGGACAGGGGGCTTTTGACCCGGATTGTCTATGGAACTCTCCGTCTCAGAAACCGCTTGGACTGGGTTATACGCGTCCTGTACACAGGTAACTTCGAAAGCATGGAGTCGGGGATACGCAATATACTGAGAGTGGCGCTCTATCAGATGATGTTTGCAGACAGGGTGCCGGCGTATGCCGCAACGGACGAAGCGGTTGAAATAACGAAGAAGATGTATCCCGGACGTTCAAACCTGGTTAACGCAATCCTTCGGAACGCGGTGAGAAGGATGAATACAATAAAATATCCCCTCTTCGATGAAGATCCGCTGCTCCACATATCTGTATTACATTCGCATCCATTATGGATTGTAAAAATGTGGGCGGAACAACTTGGCATTGAAGATACGCTTGCGCTGTGCAAGAGCAACAATGAAATACCTCCCCTTGCCATCAGGGCGAACAGGTTGAAAACCACGCGGCCCGATTTGACAGGAATGCTCGAAGATTGCGGATGTGGCGCGGCGCCTTCAAGATATTCACCCGACGGCATCGTGCTCTCCGACCTGCCTGCACCTGTCGGCAAGATGCGGCTGCACGAAGAGGGATATATGCAGATTCAGGACGAGGCGTCCCAGTTGATATCCCTCCTTTTAGATCCGCAACCGGGGGAGATGGCGCTGGATGTGTGTGCCGGCGCAGGCATAAAGACGACGCACATGGCTGAATTGATGCAGAACAGGGGCAGGATAGTGGCGATGGATATAAGCCGCAAAAAAGTCGAAATGTCACATGCCCTGTCTCTCAGGCTAGGTGCGACAATCATCGAACCAGTCGTCCACGATGCAACAAAAGCTCCACTGGATGATCTTCGCGGAAAGTTTGACAGGGTTCTCGTTGATGTCCCCTGCTCCGGCATGGGAACATTGAGGAGAAATCCGGAGATCAAATGGAATACCACACCGGAAGATCTCAAAAAAATTCCTCATCTCCAGAAAGAGATACTGAATCGATCCGTCCCTTACTTGAAGAAGGAGGGAATTATGGTGTACAGTACGTGCACTATTTCGGCTGAGGAAAATGAAGCGGTCGTAAGGAACTTTCTGGCCGTCCACCCTGATTTCGAATGCATCCGCCAAACTACCTCCCCTGCCGACATGCTGGACAGGCATGGAATGTTCAGGACATTTCCTCACCGCCACGGAACAGATGGCTTTTTCGGAGCCGTATTACGCATTAAAAAGGAAGGGGGTTTAGGCTGAAGTTGTAGGTTGGGTAGAGAAACGAAACCCAACAAAAACCTAAAAGCCTACAGCCTATAGGCCTAAACAACCTGAGTAGTTACAAGAAAAGGAGAATAGTTATGACGAAGAATATACCGACCCGCGATGAGGCCCTCGCGCTTCTGCATGAGTATAACGAAAGTGACAGCCTGCGCAAGCATGCCTATTCGGTGGAAGGGGTTATGCGCTACTGTGCGAGGAAACATGGTGAAAATGAAGATAAATGGGGAATTATCGGCCTCGTTCATGATCTCGATTATGAACGCTTCCCGGATCAGCACTGCACCATGACAGGGAAAATCCTTGAAGAACACAACTGGCCGGATGAATATATACGCGCTGTCGTATCACATGGATGGGGAATATGCTCTGACGTGGAACCGAAGAGCACTCTGGAAAAAACTCTTTACGCGATTGACGAATTGACAGGCCTCGTCACCGCAAACGCCATGATAAGACCCTCCAGAAGCGTAATGGACATGAGCGTAAAATCGGTCAGGAAAAAATGGAAGAATCCCTCATTCGCGGCCGGCGTGGACCGCTCAATCATCCAGAAAGGCGCCGAGATGCTCGGAATTGAAATAGGTGAACTCATTGAAGACACCATTAACGGCATGCGCGAAGTTGCCGATGAGATAGGTCTGAAGGGAGATCCCGGGCAGGATGCAGTGTAAGACTGCTGATTGAAGTCCGCCGCCGCAAGCTGCTGGAAATGCTGTAGCTGTTTGGTTAACACTTCTTCTCTCTGCATCGCTGTAGATTCCACCAGCCCGCGAATACTTGAAATAGTTTGACTTTAAATCAAAAAAAATATAGCTGGAGCAATTAAGATACTCGGGAGGGTGTACGCAAATGTTTCTGAAGCAGATACAGGTAGGCCATATGGCGGTATTCGCCTATATAGTGGGTGACAAAGAAAGCGGAGAGGGTCTGGTTATAGACCCCGCCGCGGATATTGAACGCATAAAATCAGAGGCCGACAGCAACGACATAACAATCAAATATATCGTCAACACCCACGGACATGTTGATCATATCTCCGGAAATGCCGACATGAAGGACAAGACGGGAGCTGACATCATTATACACAGGGACGATGCCGACATGCTTGATTCAACTCCTTCCATGATACTCCGCATGTTCAATGCCAAGCCCTCTCCTCCCGCGGATATTACCGTGCAGGATGGTGACCTCATTACAGTCGGAAAGATCGGCCTGAAAGTCATCCATACTCCCGGCCATTCGCCAGGCGGCATGTCTCTCTACACACCAGGATACGTGTTTACCGGCGACACTCTGTTCGTAGAGGGCCTGGGAAGAACAGACCTTCCGGGTGGATCATGGGAGATTATGCATGAATCAATCATGAATAAACTGCTGACGCTCCCTGATGACACCGTTGTACTGCCGGGACACAACTACGGAAGGATGCCAACCTCAACCATAAAGAATGAAAGTGAGAACAACCCGTTTCTGAGATAAAAAAGGGGTATTATCTGTGGACAATAATGCTTTGATCAAGACAGAATTTGAAGGATTGAAACTTTTCAGCAGAGGAAAGGTAAGGGATGTATACGAAGTCGGAAACGACCTCCTTATCGTCGCAACGGACAGAATATCCGCATTCGATGTCATCATGACCGATCCCGTCCCTGGGAAGGGAAAGATTTTAACACATATGTCCACCTTCTGGTTCGGCGAGATGAAAGATATTATAGCAAACCATCTGATCTCAACGGATGTGGACACGTTCCCCGAAGAATGCGGCGCTTATAAAGACATCCTGCAGGGAAGAAGCATGCTGGTCAAAAAGGCTGCCGCCCTGCCGGTGGAATGCATCGTACGGGGATATCTGAGCGGCTCGGGATGGAAAGACTACTGCATCGAAGGGGCCGTTTCAGGGATACGCCTTCCCGGGGGTCTGAAAGAATCGGCAAAACTCCCGGAACCTGTCTTCACGCCTTCAACCAAGGCCGGGGAAGGGCAGCATGATGTCCCCATGACAAAGGGGGAAATGGAGAATCTGATCGGCCATGACATGACGGACAGAATTATCGACATCAGTATGAAGATTTACAACAGGGCTCTTAAGATTGCAGAAAAGGGTGGAATCATTATTGCCGACACCAAGATGGAATTTGGGACAGTCGAAGGTGAATTGATACTGATAGATGAACTCCTGACGCCCGATTCATCAAGATTCTGGCCTGAAGACGATTTCGAGGAAGGCAGGCCTCAGAAAAGTTTTGACAAGCAATTCCTGAGGGACTATCTTCTCTCAATAAAATGGGATAAGAAACCTCCAGCCCCCCAACTGCCGAAGCATGTTATAGCCGAAACGATGGAAAAATATAAAGAGGCCTTGAGGCGCATCGCGGGACAAGACCTTTCTTAAGGTCCTTTGCTTGACATGCCGACAGACAGTCATTACCTTAGGGACGCCGTTCGTACACCCTGCGAACAGTAAATTCGCCTATCGAACTGGAATCCATAAAATAGACCATGAAGAACGATTATTATTCAACCCTTAGCGTGGACAGAAACGCCGCTAATGAAGAGATAAAAGCAGCTTACAGAAAGATGGCCTTGAAGTACCACCCGGACAGGAATCCGGGAAACAAGGAGGCCGAGGAAAAATTCAAGGAAGCGGCTGAGTCTTATGAAGTCCTGTCCGATCCGAGAAAAAGGGAAATCTACGACAGATACGGACACGAGGGGCTGAGGGGGAACGGTTTTCAGGGGTTTTCAGGATTCGAGGATATTTTTTCGAGTTTTGGCGACATATTTGAAGATGTCTTTGGATTCGGCTCCGGCAGGGCAAGGTCAGGGACGGCAGCCCGGCAGGGTTCCGATCTCCGTTATGACCTGAAGATCTCTTTCATGGACGCCGCATTTGGAACATCTCCGGAAATAGAGATAGAAAGATTTGAAAAGTGCGTGGAATGCGAAGGCAGCGGTTCTGCGCCCGGAACACAACCAGCAGTATGCCCGACTTGTCGCGGCGTGGGACAGGTAACCAGGTCAAGCGGCTTTTTCAGTATAAGTTCCGCCTGCCCTCAGTGTCACGGCGCAGGAAGGATAATAGAGAACCCGTGCAAGGCCTGCCGCGGGACAGGCAAAACAAGGGTAAAAAAATCCATACAGATCAAGATACCGCCCGGCGTGGAAACCGGTTCGCGCCTGAGGCTTCGCGGTGAAGGCGAAGAGGGAGAATTCGGCGGACCCAGGGGAGACCTTTACGTCTTTATATACATAGAACCTCATAAATTTTTTGAAAGGGATGAAAACGATATAGTGTGCCGCATATCAATCCCAATGACCCAGGCCGTGCTTGGCGGAAATGTCGAGGTTCCCACCCTGGAAGGCACGGAACGGATAAAAATACCCGGGAACACCCCTCACGGCAAGATATTTAAACTGAGAGGCAGGGGAATCCCGCATCTCAGGGGATTCGGGAGAGGTGATCAACTTGTTCAAGTCACGGTAGAAATACCGACAGGCCTGAGCAGGAAAGAGGAAAAACTGCTCCGGGAATTTGCCGGGCTGCGCGGTGAACTATAATCGGCAGGATTCACCCTCTTATTAAGACAGTAAGGCACCTTGACGTTAGACGGTAATGATAATATGGGCATGCAACCCTTAACTTAACGATTACTCCCGAGGCGCGACCCAGTGTTAAACAAACCATTTAAAATTCTGTTAAAAGAATGGAAGTTCCGAATTATAGTTTCCAGACCCTTTATCTGGTTTCTGTATCACTTCATACGAACCTATTCATCAACGTTTCGCTTGACTATAGAAAATGAAGGCGCCTGGCGTACGCATATCAGGCAAGGAGGGAAGATTCTTCTCTGTACGTGGCACCAGCAGTTTTTTTCTGCAATCAGGCATTTTCAGAAATACTCACACTTACGACCCGGTCTCATGATCAGTCGAAGTTTTGACGGAGACATTATCGCCGGCGTCGCAAAGCACACCGGATGGTATACCATGAGAGGCTCTTCTTCAAGAGGAGGCCGCGCGGCATTAGGTGATATGATAATGAAGCTCAAGGAAACGGGTCTCGCCGCACATATCGTCGACGGACCAAGGGGACCTGCGGGAATCGTCAAGGCAGGCGCCGTGCGGTTGGCGAATGCTGCCGGAGCCGCTATCGTGCCCTTTTATGTCAGCGCCGACCGTGCATGGTATTTCCGAAGCTGGGACCGGTTTATGCTCCCCAAACCCTTTGCCAGGGTGACAATACGATTCGGTGATATCATTCCCTGGAAAACAATGGAAACCGAGGATGAATTTGAAATACAGAGAAACACCCTGGAAAATATCATGTCACCCTCAATCCACTTGGACCGGGCAGAGAATTCATGAAGATCCGATAAAGTTTGCAGCGATCAAAAAATGCCTCAGAAGTAAGAAGTGCTGCACTCGTAAATCCCGACTCGTCGGGATTTACGAGTTTGTCACAGCTGAAGCAGCGCAGAAGCGTGTGTACGATCGTACAGATTTTATTTAAAATCCGGTTTTCTCCGCTCTCTCTGGGCACGCACACCTTCGCGGGCCTGTTCACTCATAAAAACAGGCATCCCTATTTCCATTTCCTTTTTCATCACATTTTTAAGGGACTCGCCTTTTATAAGGTTTGCCAGCCTGACCATTCCCCTTACCGAATCGGGACCATTGCCGGCTATCCTTTCGGCAAGGGCCATGGCTTCATCCATAAGCTTTTCCCTGGGGACAACCCTGTTCAAGAATCCCCAGTCGTATAATGTGGCGGAGGAAAAATTGTTGCCTGTCAACAGTATCTCCATTGCCCGAGTTCTTCCCACCTGCATCGGCAGAAAAGCATTTGAACCGCCGACGGGCATGATCCCAAGGGTGGTTTCCCGCATCTGGAAGATTGCGTCCTCAGACGCGACGCGCAGATCGCAACCCATTGCCATCTCAAATCCGCCGGTAAGACAGTATCCGTGTATCGCAGCGATTACGGGTCTGTCCAGTTCCCTGTACTTCAGCATTGCCTTCCCTACAGAATCTTTCTCCGCCAGCAGCCATTTTTCCGCTTCCGTTTCCGGTTTACGTGCGGCGGTGAGTATCGGTATCGCAGAGTTCAGGTCCATACCGGAGCAGAAAATGTCGGGCAGGGCAGAATAAAGAATCACAGCCCTGACATCATTGTTCGTCTGGCATTCGCTCCATATTCTGGATAAATCTAACAGCGCATCGGGACTTAGAGCATTCTTCGTTTCGGGTATGTTCAATCCCACCTTCGCAATATGACCTTCTATCTTGAATTCTACACCCATTTTGACCTCCAGATATTTAGCATTGAGAACATTACTAAATTAAACAGCCGCAAAATTCAAGGTAAATATGGCAAGAGAAAGCGATATGTTCCCCATTGGTCTGGTGAAAATATCTTCGGAAGAAAAACAGGACGTAACTAATCCGCAAGCCTCCCTCACAGGAACAACCTTTTGACATATCCCGGCAAATAGATTAGTAAGACAATCTTACTGAAATTCATAAAAGCACAGGAGCAAAACATGTACAGCGCGAGCGACTTGAGAAAAAATCTGAAGATACAGATCGTGATAGTTGAGTTCACATTTTCAAAACCCGGCAAGGGACAATCCCTCTATCGATGTAAGCTCAAAAACATGATCAATGGAAACCAGTTCGAACGTACTTTCCGTTCCGTGGATACCTTTGAACCAGCCAATCTCCAGGAAAAAAAGATGCAATACCTCTACGAGGAAGACAGCCAGTACTGTTTCATGGACACAGAGACATATGAACAGGTTTACCTTACCGATGACCAGGTCGGCGACGCGAAAAACTACATGTCCGATAATCTGGATGTGGAAATCCTTTTTTTCGGAGAGAAGCCGCTCGGAATCACACTCCCTAACTTCGTAGACCTTACCGTCACCAAAGCGGAGCCCTGGGCGAAGGGGGATTCCGTCACGGGAAGAACTAAACCGGTTGAGGTGGAAACTGCTTATGTTCTTCAGGTGCCCCCCTTTGTCGAAGAAGGGGAAAAAATAAGAATAGACACGCGTACCGGCGAATATCTCACCCGCGTCAAAGAATAATGGTAACGGTTCACGGTTGAATAATGACAAACGGTTACAAATAATGGAAGAAAACTGGAACCTTGCGCGGAAGAGGAACTCCCTTTATATTCGTGCCGCGATGATCCAGGCAATTCGCGAATTCTTCATAGATAAAGACTATCTGGAAGTGGAAACACCCTCCAGAATTCCCGGCCCCGCCCCGGAATGCCACATCGATGCCATCCCTTCGGACGGCTGGTATCTTCACACATCACCCGAGCTGTGCATGAAAAGATTGCTGGCCGCCGGATATCCGCGAATATTCCAGATTACCAGGTGCTTTCGCGGCGAAGAACGGGGATCGCTTCATATCCCGGAATTCACACTCCTCGAATGGTACACCAGCGGCGCTGACTACTTCCGGATGATGGAAGAGTGCGAAGAGCTTATCGTCCATGTCGCTCTCAGCCTCGGCCATGAGGGAAAAATCCATTACCGTGGAAAAGAGATCGACATCCGGACGCCGTGGGAGAGGATCTCTGTAAAAGATGCCTTCATGCGTTATTCCACTGTAACAATGGAAAAGGCACTGAAAGACGACTGCTTTGATGAGATTATGATACGTGAGATTGAACCCCGATTCGCCGATACAAACAGGCTTGTATTCCTGTACGATTATCCGGTGGCTATGGGTGCATTAGCAAGGGTGAAAAAAACGGACCCGGAAGTGGCGGAGAGATTTGAGCTGTATATGGGTGGACTTGAGCTGGCCAACGCGTTCTCGGAGCTGACCGACCCGGCGGAACAGCGGGCTCGCTTTGAAGAAGAACTGAAGAACCGCCGTGCATCCGGCAGGGTGGTCTACCCCATGCCTGAAAAGTTTTTATCGGAACTGATCAATATGCCTGAATCTTCGGGAATTGCCCTGGGTGTGGACCGGCTGGCAATGATCTTTACCGATAGTGCGTCAATTGACGATGTGGTGGCGTTTACACCAGAAGAACTGTAACCTGTTACATTTTAATACATTGACTCTATAAGGTCGGCAAACTGTTCGTTTATCGACTTTCTTTTGACCTTCATGGTGGGGGTCACTTCACCATCTTCAGTATAGAGTTTCTTGTCCAGGATCTTGAATTTTCTGATATTCTCTACCCTGGCCATCTGTTTGTTCACTTTGTTAATCTCCTGCTGTATCAATTCAGTAACTTCTTCCGTCTTTGTAAGTGTCGCGAATGTGGTGTACTGAACCTTTGCGTCCTGGGCGAACTTTACAACATTTTCTTCGTCTATCACGATTATGGCCGCCAGATACTTTCTCTTATCTCCTATTACTATCGCGTCATTGATATAGGGAGAGAACTTCAGCTGGTTTTCTATAAACTGGGGAGCAATATTCTTGCCTCCCGCCGTGATGATCAGGTCTTTCAGTCTGTCCGTTATCTTGAGATACCCATCCTCATCGATCTCGCCTACGTCCCCTGTATGCATCCAGCCATCTTCGAGGGCCTCTTTTGTGTTTTCTTCATCCTTAGTAATATCCTTTAAAAATGCCTTTGTGCCTGACAATAATCTCTCCACCCTCTCCTATTTTTACTTCGGTTCCGGGCAGGGCCTTCCCCACTGCGCCAAGCTTGAAGTCGAATTCACCCCCCATATGGGTAACCCCCGATGTCTCCGTCATACCATATCCCTCACGGATCGGTATGCCGATGCTCTGAAAAAACTTGAGGATATCATGAGATATGGGAGCGGCGCCGGAAAATCCCAGACGGGTTTTGTCAAAGCCCAGCCTTTCCTTGAGCTTCCAGAAGACACAGAAGTATGCCAGCTGATAACCGATATACAACGGCAATGGTATCTTCTTCCCGGCGAGTCTCAGGTTGTTGTACTTTGCACCGATTTTCACTGCCAGTCCGTAGACGGTCCTCTTGAGCCATGTGGCATCAGCCATTTTCAGCACGATGGCGGAATAGTATTTCTCCCATATCCGGGGTACAGCGTGAAATATTGTGGGCGAAACAACCATCATATCGTTCATCACCGTATCCGTGTTTTCGGTAAAGTTTACCGTATGTCCCACGGTCATGTGCATCATCATGTCAAAGATCTGCTCATACACATGATTAAGGGGGAGGAACGATATGGATTCATCATCTACGCTGGCTGTCGTTACCTTGGCTGCCTGCTCGCCCACCCACAGATAACCCTCGTGATGGAGCATCGCCCCCTTCGGAGGACCTGTTGTCCCGGAGGTGTAAATGATCCCGGCTATATCCTCCGGTTTTCCCTCCTTCACAAGGGTGTCATAGAGGGCAGGGTCTTCCATGTCAGCTTCTCTGCCGATCTCCATAATCTTGTCGAAACTGATCACCATCGGGTCTTCAAGATCCCTGAGGCCTTCCATATCCCACACGATAATCTTCCTCAGCTTGGGTGTATTCTTCCTGAAGATAAAGGCTTTGTTCATCTGTTCTTCATCCTCGCAGATAAATACGACCGAATCCGAATGTCCAACCACATATTCGCATTCCTTTGCGGGATTAGTAGTGTAAACACCCGCAAAGGTGGCGCCCAGAGACATCACTCCGAACGCTGAATAAAGCCATTCCGGCTTATTTTCACCGATAATGGCAACATGCTCGCCCCTTTTTATCCCGATACTGTTCAAGCCCAGCGCCGTGAATTTCACATTTTCCAGGTACTGTTTCCATGTAATATCACGCCAGATGCCAAAATCTTTCATCCTCAATGCGATCCTGTCGGGCTGTTTCCCGGCTATATTGACAAGGGCCTTAGGCAGGGTGTTTGCTTGCATAGTATTATTCGCTCCCGGTAAATTTCGTGTTTTCAGCGGAATCTGACTTTTCTTCTATATCTCTTGGATGACTGAGCTTTTCTGTATCCATCAGCAGTTGTCTCCTCGGTGTCAATCCCAAGATAAAACCTCTTTACATCCTCATCTTCGAGCAGCACTTCCGGTTTGTCGGCACGCACTATCCTGCCACTTTCCATCAGGAAGGCAAAGTTCGCATATTTCAAGGCCATATTGACATTCTGTTCAACAAGCAGGATGGTCACTCCCCCTTTGTTGATATCCCGTATGATATTGAATATCTGCTTCGTGAGAAGAGGGGACAGGCCCAGAGATGGTTCGTCCAGCATCAGAAGCTTTGGGCGACTCATCAGAGCCCTCCCGATGGCCAGCATCTGCTGCTCGCCCCCGCTCATATACCCCGCCTCCTGTTTCTGTCTCTCTCTGAGGATGGGGAAATGCCCGAACACATCTTCTATATCCTTCTTTATCTCTTTCCTGTCTTTCCTTGTATAGGCGCCCATCTGGAGGTTTTCCAGCACGGTCAGTTCGGGAAATACCTCTCTTCCTTCCGGCACATAGCTTATGCCCATACGGACGATCTCTTCGGTATCCTTCCTGTCAATCCTTTCACCCAGAAACTCTATGGAACCTTTTTCGGGCTGGTCATCATCTTCTAGTATAACGTTTCATAAAAACACTTACATTAGAAAGCATGGGCGAAGTCGAATTTCTTCCATCTATGCACAACAGGAGAATCATTGATTTCCTTAATACCCAGTAAAAT
>JAFDAS010000228.1 GCA_019313695.1 Deltaproteobacteria bacterium | reverse complement strand
CACCTTTGAGTGTGAAGCCGTCACACATCAGTTGTAAGTGAATGTAACCTCGCCACATTAACTGATGACCAGGCGGTGGGTCATTAGAACGTCCCAGGTATCCGCCAAGCTTTGCTATCAGCTTCACTGCGGCGCCGAGGGAAGTGGGAGGAGTAAGACTTCTTTTTTTACCATAGGCACTCAATACCTTTACTTCCAAATCTGAAAACAAAACTTCGGCAGGCAGCTCAGGGGTCTCTCTTCCTAAAAGAGTCATGAGCATAATTCGCCATGCAATCACCTGATTTATCGCCAACGCTCGTTTCAGCCGCTCAGCGGTTTTATTGGCAAGTTCTTCTACCTTGCAACCTGACTTCAGCACTCGGTGCCAGTCTTCGATACGCCAACGAAGACAATACCACTTCACACAATTTAACACATTGTCAGCCGATTGAAGATCAATCGTCGTGAGCAAAAACCATTCAATTGCCTCTGCATTCGCTGGTGGCTTGTCTTCTTTCACATGGACAATCCCTATTTTAATCGGATCCCTGTTTTTATAATATACTGGAGGATTAAGCTCTATTTGTGTAGAGCGAACTGAAACCTGCGCAGTGCGTGCGGGTCTTTTGGCCCGTGCCTTTTGTTTACTCTTTTTACTTCTGGCGCTTTGCCTCGGGACTTTAATTTCAATTTGTGCTTGAACCAGCGATTGTCTTGCTGTCTCAAACAGTTTGTATTCACCTGTGGTACTACGATCATGTTTGGCACGTACAAGTAAATCAACACTGGGACTGTTACGGCGCTGATCGTCAAACATTTCAAAGAAATCGCCCTCCCGATCCATGACGTTAATTATAGATGTGTGCGGCATCAAAGCTTTTAATTCCTGACAGTCACGCACTCCTTTAATCCAGGAAAAAGTCTTCTTTTCTTCAATTGGAATTGCAAATGCGGGCCGATTATCGTCTTTTGATTTTGGCTTTGGCGCTGTCACCTCAGATTGCAGGACACCCAGAGGCAGACCTTCGGTGGTTACGACAAGCGTGGAATGCATATGTAAGCCACGACTTTTTGCCCCGGTCTGATTAGAACCAATCACCCCAAGGCCTTCACACTGGTCAAGGCTGTTATAATCAAGATCACTGCCGTCTTGGATACATAACACAGCGCCTTCCGCTTTCATTCGTCGGATCGTTTGTTCACGGTGCGGCAAGAGAATATTAGCCATGGTAACTGCAGAATCATCAGGTTTGTCGATTAAGCGGTAATAAGCTTTAACTTTCGGCCAATTGCCTTCTACCGCGCCACTGTGGGAGCAGCCGGGGTTCATGGCTTGATTATGTCCAATTTCGACAAGTCGACTGCTTAATCGTTGATCACCCAGCGGAGAACCGCCAAATTCGTTTTCCGCCCAGTTTCCACCATCAATACCAAAATGGAGATCAAGAGCGCCCAGGCCACTATTTTCAGGAAGGCCTATCTTGATACGAAAATCTTTATCAAGAGGATAAACATAAATATCCTTTACTGTTTCCTCATGTTTTTTCAATAAATCCTGTCTGCCCCTCCCTTTGGTACGACCAATCCATTGCCAGTTTGCGGCCTTGTAGCATGTTCCTCTGTAATGAGTCGTATCAACAAAGCTTTCGAGAAGCAGAGGCCTGTGTCCATAACGAAACTCAAAATCACCGGGAAATTGCTTGATGACCAGACCAAGGGCACGAGAAGCAAGGTTTTTACATGATATGCATGAACGAATTAAAAACCGGCTCATATTCACAACGTGGTGTAAACTTTCTTGCCGCATATCCCAATTCCAGCCGATCCATTTGTCACGAGCCTCAAGGTGCAGAGCAGCGGAACTGAAGCTTATTCCTCCCAGCCAGCCATGTTCTGATTGAACGAGATAACGAAGCTGGCGGCCAACCAATGGTCCCGCGCCTCGTGGATGATCCTGGATCATTAATTCATTCCAGATTCGCATCTCTTCTTCTGTTCCGACAATAATTAGCCGCAATTCATTTATATTACCGGCATCAGCAGGCACATTTTTTGGTTCAGGTACCGGCTCTGTTAGACGCCGTGGATTCTTTGGGCCGGAATTCAACATCGGAAAAGGTAAGACCAAATGACCGGTTTGTTCAAGTTTGCGTAAAGCCTTTAAACATCCACTGCGTTGTCTATTCCCGCACGGATCAAAAAAGTTGAAATGATCGCATAGCTTATCCGCCAGTTTAGTTCGATTTATGTTATCGTTGATATCGAGTATATTGTTAATTTTCTCGATGGCCTCTGGTTGTGTTAGTGTCCGTTTGATTTGATTTTGAGTTTTCATGCCGATAGTGAATACAGCATGGGACAATAAGAGTCCAGTAAAAATTATGGGTAAAGGGCAGGGCTAGCCCGAGTTTCCTACTTATAGGCCATGATATCCC
>JAFDAS010000054.1 GCA_019313695.1 Deltaproteobacteria bacterium | reverse complement strand
GAGTATCCTGATGTGGTTATTGGCTGTGCCGGTGGCGGGAGCAACTTTGCAGGCTTGTGCTTACCCTATGTAAGAGATAAGATTCACGGTAAAGATATATCAATAATTGCTGCCGAGCCCGCATCGTGCCCTACCATAACGAGGGCGCCCTTTGCCTACGACTTTGCTGACCTCGCGGAGAAAACACCCCTTTTACCCATGTATAGCCTCGGCCACGATTATGTTCCCGCTCCAATTCACGCCGGTGGTCTGAGATTCCATGGGATGGCCCCGATTATCAGCGAACTTGTTAAAGAAAACATTATTGAAGGAAGAGCTTATCATCAGCTTGAAACATTTGATGTTGGTGTAAAGTGGGCGAGAACGGAAGGATTCATTCCTGCTCCGGAAACACACCACGCAATCGCGGCCGTCGTTGATGAGGCGAGGCGCGCCAAAGAAGAAGGGAAGGAAAAGGTAATCCTTTTCAACTGGAGTGGACACGGGCTGGTAGATCTTGCCTCGTACGATGCTTACCTCTCAGGAAAGCTCACGGATTATGAACTCCCTGAAAGTGAGATCGATCGGGCGAAAAAGACAGTCGGGCAATACCCAAAACCATAAAGAGAGTCATGGGTCTCGAGTTTGAAGTTTCGAGTAATAGACTTGAATCGTTGAATTCGGGACCCGATTCAGGTATCATGAAGAATGGAAAAATATGAAGATTTAAAGATCAGGTGCCCCAGACTTGGTGGGGAGGTTACCTTTGCCTATTGCCTGCAGGAACGGGGTGATCTCCCATGTCAAAGCGTTATTACCTGCTGGCAGGCATACTTTCCCGTGGAAACCTATCTGAAGGAAAAGCTTACTCCAGAAAAGTGGGATCGCTGTTTTAATCAACCGCCAAAGGACAAAATTTCAACCATATTTGAAATCGTGGAAGCAGCAAAAAAAAGAAAGAAAGGTTGATATCTGGACTCTAAACTTGAAGCCAGTAACACAATGGATCTTTTTGATCAGCAGGAAAAAGAAGTAGAAGGAAGGGGCCGTCCGCTGGCGGACAGGATGAGGCCTGAAACCCTTGAAGATTTTGAGGGGCAAACACGCCTTATCGGTCCTGACAGCCTGCTGCGCCGTGCCATCGATGAGGATAATCTTTTTTCAATGATCTTCTGGGGGCCGCCTGGTTCGGGTAAGACAACCCTGGCACGAATAATAGCGAATGAGACAAAATCCCATTTTGAGACGATTTCCGCTGTGCTCTCCGGGGTAAAGGAGATCAAATCAGTAATAGAAGAGGCGAAATCGCAGGTCCGTTATTACCAGAAAAGAACAATCCTGTTTGTTGATGAGATTCACCGTTTCAACAAGGCGCAGCAGGATGCCTTTCTGCCCCACGTGGAAAGTGGTCTGATTACCCTTCTCGGCGCCACCACAGAGAACCCCTCTTTTGAGGTCATATCGCCCCTTCTGTCCAGAACGCGGGTAATGATACTCGAACCCTATTCCTATGATGAACTTGTCGCGATCCTGAAGCGCGCGATCAGGGATAAAAAACGCGGGCTTGGCGCACTTTCACTGGCGGTGGATAATGACGCCCTTGATCACATCATATGGGCGGCGGATGGAGATGCCCGCACGGCTCTCAATAACCTGGAGGCCGCGGCGGCGCTTGCCGCAGGATTGCCTGATGGCAGGATTACTCTTGCAACAGTGGAAGAGGCGCTTCAGAGGAAGGCCCTTCAATATGATAAAAATGGTGAAGAACACTATAACCTGATATCGGCCCTTCACAAGAGTCTGAGGGGGAGTGATCCGGATGCCGCTCTCTACTGGCTGGGACGTATGCTTGAGGCCGGAGAAGACCCGCTTTTTATCCTTCGCAGGATGATAAGATTTGCCTCCGAGGATGTCGGTAACGCCGATCCGGTCGCTCTCAGTGTCGCGGTATCCGCCCTGCAGGCCTTTCAATTTATCGGACTTCCGGAGGGAGAACTTGCCCTTGCACAGGTTGCTGTTTATCTCGCGACCGCTCCGAAGAGCAACGCCCTGTATGCTGGTATGGGCAGGGTGAAGGGAGATATCAGGAAGACGGGTTCTCTCCCTGTTCCTCTTCACATAAGGAATGCGCCGACAAGGCTTATGAAGGATTTAGGCTACGCCGGATGCCCATGTTCCACAGGAATATCTGCCGGAAAAATTAAAAGGCCAGGCCTACTACTCTCCCACCAACAGAGGATACGAGAAAATCATAAAAGACAGGCTGGAAAAATGGCACAATATCAGGAGAAGACTTTCTGGTGGTGGGAAAAATCATGAAGAGGACCGATGACTACCTTGCCCCGCAACCTGCTGAGGAGTGGTTTGCCGGCTCTTATTTTGCCGGCAGATTTGACAAGTAGAGGAGATTGTGCTCTATTGACATCTAAAATACAGGATGGAAGGGGGTTGGAGCTTATCGGTATCGATATTCTTTTTGTCTGACTGTTTTATCAACATACTGTCCGCTGTTCACAGGTTCTTCAGCCTGTGTCTGACACTCGCCTTAATTTCCGTGGTTTACACAAGACTTAAACAAAACAAAGCTTGACAGACCAGTTAACGTATTTCTTAACCAGAAAGAGATGGAGGTGTAAAATGAAAAGATGTATCAGGCAACTAATGGGTATTACTGTATTATTAGCTGTAATTATGATGGTTGTGTTTCCTTTTAACGCCTGTGCCGCAAAGGCGAAGGACACAATCCGGTTCATGGATCTCAGCTGGGACAGCATTCAGGTTCATAACCGAATCGCCGGATTTATAATCAAACATGGCTACGGCTACGATGCGGAATGTATTCCCGGTGAAACGGCGCCCCTGTTTACGGGCATGATGAGAGGCGATATTGATGTTGATATGGAGTCTTGGACCGAAAATATTCTGGAGATTTACAATAAAGGAATTGACTCCGGCACGGTAATTGACCTCGGTCCCAACTTTTCTGACAGCTGGCAGGGATGGCTTGTGCCGACTTTTGTGATAAAGGGAGACAAGAAACGGGGTATCAAACCCATGGCCCCCGGTCTGAAGTCGGTCTACGACTTGCCCAAATACTGGAAGGTGTTCAAAGACCCGGAAAATCCGGATAAGGGGCGTTTTTATAATTCCATTCCCGGCTGGTTGTGCACGAAAATCAATTCGGATAAGCTAAAGGGATACGGATTGGATAAATCTTACACCGATTTTCTTCCCGGCTCCGATGCGGCGCTGGCCGGCTCAATGGTCGCAGCCGTCAAGAAAGGGAAGCCCTGGGTCGGTTACTACTGGGCGCCTACCTGGATATTGGGAAAGCTTGACATGACAGCCCTGGAGGAACCCGCTTTTGATCAGAAGATATGGGATACGACAAAGGCGTGCGCCTTCAAATCCGTTCAGGTAAATATCTTGGTCAGTTCAACCCTCGTAAAGAGGGCGCCCGACGTTGTCAAGTTCTTCCGGAACTACGAAACCACAACGGCCATCAACAATAAGTTCCTTTCGTACATGCAGCAAACAAAGGCAAGCACGGAAGATGCCGCAATCTGGTTCCTGAAGAATTATGAGGACCTGTGGATAACCTGGGTGCCTGCCGATGTGGCGAAGAAGGTCAAGGCGGCAATGAAATAACAGGAATATAAAAATCAAGTGGGGCGGCTGTTGCAGACAGGGCCGCCCTGCTTTTTATCCGGTCAAAAGGGAACGGTTATCCCTTATCGAGCTTCAAGGTCTTTTCTTGCAATTATTCCGGGAGACGTAATGTTGACGGTCTGTGAAGGGTAATCATTTCTTTAGCTTGTAGAGCCTGCCCCTGGATTCTTTCAGGAGTCTTGGTAAAAATCCCCTGCTCAATTTATGGTCATCTTCCATCGCAATTTTTTTTACAGGGGGTACTTCTCTTTCGATGTCTTCCAGTAATATGCTGTCATCGTCTATCAATATCCTGGCGGTTTCTGGTTTATTGTTGCCCGCAGTGAGATTTCCGGTGGGCTTTCTGAAGTTTAAGAGGGCATTTTCAATAATTACAGAATAACTTGTTTCTGAGGCTTTCTTTTCATCGCACAAGATTTCCCCGGCCTCTTTCGAAAGCATGATGGTAAAAGACTGTTTTCCCTCCGCCCTGTTCCTCTCCCGCCACCTTCTCCAAGAATAAATAAGTTATACAGATTGCGCCGTAATGTTGTTTGTTTTCAAGGCGTGTTGAAGCGGGCATAACGAGTTATGTAAGCTTTGACACAACACAGAAAACAAGCAAAAGAACAAGCAAGGTGTATGAGTTATTTATTCTTGCTGACTTAGTTACAGCAGCTATGGTTTTTGTTGCACGTAACATCAAAAGTTCCCAATGTCAATGCGGGTTTCAGCCTGCGCATTTTAGCTTCTTTTGTCCCTGCAGTCAGAGGATACATGATCAGGGATCTGCTTTTTCCTTGGAAAACTGTTTACAATATGTCTTGATTGATTCCGGGATTAGACTTATAATCAAAACGCCTTCATCGCCGGTTCTTGTCTTGTTGCATTCAGGAAATGGATGTAATGACCGATGCAGGGCAAATGAATTTAAGGAGGAGGTCAAATAATGTATCGCATGCCACATATTAATTTTCCTTCTTATGATCTCACAGGTGAACAGATCAGAGAAAGGGTGACCAGAGCTGTCTTTTATCTCTATCGTCCGGTGCTTGTTGCCTTGTTTGCGCTGGATACCGCCGTCGCCTCCACGATGGCCATGATTGCCGCGTACTTTGGTTCTCAGGAAAAAGTCGACTATGTAAGCAGATCCTGGGCTAAACTGAACCTGATGTTGTCGGGGGTCTCCATGTCGGTAATCGGAGATGAATTTATAGATGAAAATCAGCCATATATAGTGATGGCGAACCACCAGAGTTACTATGATGTGTTTGCCCTGATAGGATATTTGCCCCTGCCTCTGAAATGGGTTATGAAGATGGAACTGCGGAAGATACCCATATTCGGAATTTGCTGCGAGAAGGTAGGACACATATATGTTGACAGGGGAAATTCTGAAAAGGCGCGAAAGAGCCTGAAGGCGGCTGGTAGAAAGATACGAGCCGGCTCCTCTGTGGTTTTCTTTCCCGAAGGCACGAGAAGCCCGGATGGAAACCTCCAGCGTTTTAAAAAAGGCGGTTTCGTTATGGCGCTGGAGGCAAATGTGCCGATACTTCCAGTAACCGTGGTGGGAGGAAGAAAGATATTACCCAAGGGAAGCCTGCGGATCCTGCCGGGTAATATGAAAATAATAATACATGAGCCCATTCCCGTTGACGAATATACATATGAAACAAAGGAAAAACTTATAGAACGGGTCAGGGGGGCGATAGAAAAGGATATGGAGTAATGTCCTGAATGTCTTGTCATTTGTAATTCGTTTGCATATGTTTCTGTAAGTAGAAACGGGGAGGGAAATGGTTTCTCGAGACGAGCTTATAAAAATATTTACAGAGATATCCGATTTTAAGGAAATGAAGGCATTTATTGAAGAGATCCTCACCCCGAAGGAAATTGAGGATTTTGCCCTCCGCTGGAAGCTCCTGCAAGAGCTTCATGAAGGCAGCACCCAAAGAAGCATAGCATCTAAATATGGAATAAGTCTCTGCAAGATCACCCGGGGCTCGAAGATATTAAAGAAGGACAATTCGACCACAAAGAAAATACTTGACAGATAATTCCGCACCCAACTGGTTTAGAAGCAAGGACAGAGTTTTTGATTTGTTAAAGAGTGATGGTCTCGTAAAAAGTCGAAATATGCACAATTTTGTCATTCCCGTGAAAACGGGAATCCAGTCTTTTCAGTTACTTAGCCCTCCATGGATTCCCGCCTGCGCGGGAATGACAGACTTTTTACGAATGCGTCAAGAGTGACGCAATAAAATTAATGGTTCCGCAAAAAGTCAGAATCGGTTAATTTGAGACCTTTGCAGAATGTTCAATTTTGTTCAAGTTCAAGGAAGGCGAAAATTTTAACCACAGGAATATATTGGATATTTCGAGGATTAAAATTTGAGTCTGACGCAGAAATTGGGCAAAAGGGGACGTTATGCAAAGGTCTCAATTTGTCATTTCGACCATGGGGAGAGATCTTGTATTATTATCCCGATTCGTCGAGATTACAGCATGAAAAATTCTCACATCATATATACTTCCGGCAGAAGGCTCCGGTAATCTCGCGCAAATCAGGAGTCAGGCACTCATGAACTTTTGCTCGAATGGTGGCCGGAACATCACCATAAAAAGCCTCGGCAATACCCCCGGTAATGCAGGCAAGTGTATCGCTGTCACCTCCCAGCGAGATGGCGTTCCGGACCGCATCCTCATACGACCTGGAATCAAGGAAGGCAATTATCGCCTCCGGCACGGTTCCCTGGCAGGAAATATCGAACGAGTACATTGGCCGAATATCATCCACGGTTCGTTTCAATTCATATCCGAACCGCCGGCTGATTTCTGCTCGAATCTCCTCCTTCTCACGGCCTGTCCGAGCGAGAAATATTGAAAGAGCTGTCGCCTGGGCTCCCTTGATCCCTTCGGGATGGTTGTGCGAAATCTCAGCGGCCTTTTTGGCCTCTTCAAGCACTTCATTTTCTGTATCGAACGCGAAGCCGACAGGGCTGACACGCATGGCAGAACCATTTCCCCAGCTGTTGTAAGGCTGCGGATTGTCCGAATAAAGCCAGCCGATGAAAGATCCTCCGTATCCTGCTCCGGGATAACGCCTGCCGATCTCTCTGACCGACAGCTGATATGGACGGCCCGTAAGGATGGCATCGGCCACTGCGACGGTCAGCACTGTGTCGTCCGTGAAGACACACCGCGGATGGAAAAGAGGAAAGTCCTTAGTCTTGATCTGAGAATGCTCATAAACCGACCCGATAATATCGCCGGCGATTGCCCCGATCATATGTTTTCCTTTCTGTGTCGAACGGCTGAGCCAGGGCGCAGGTTTACCCGTCGCCTTAAGCGGCTTGACCGTCTTTTGACATTGCCACTCTTTGGTTTTCCTCCGGCAGATATCTGAAATACAGAGTTAAATCGATTGCCACCAGTACCATGTTGAGAGCATAAAGCATAATAATCCAGTCCATGGAGTACAGGAGCTTGTGAATGATTCCGCAGGCATAGCCGAGGCAGAGAACCGCCATAAAGAGGGGGCTTTTCCCTGAAACGACCTTCGTTCGCACGGATTTTGCGATTGATATCGGCCAGCTCACGCCAAAGCAGATCAGCATCGTCGCTTCAAAAACGCTCATAGTACCAATTCCTTCCCGGGTGGTCCGCCCTGTCGGCAAGGTCGCCTGCCGTTTTTGAGTGTAGAGAAACACAGGTCAGGCGGAGTGCCCTGTGCATGCCCGGCATGGGCGTGAACTTATCAATTAATTCGATTCTGCCCCCAATTTTCGCGCCGGATTTCCGGTCGGAGCTCGTGAAGCTGTTCGCAGTTTTTATTTTTGATAAATCAGTCTTTTCAATAAGACATCTTCAACATTCTGCCGAGAATCTATTACCGATAATACAAATATTTTCCGTTCAGCTATTCTGTATATTAGTCGCCATGGGGGGATAACTAATTCCCTGTATTGTAATACGCCCTGGTCTTGAAGCTCCGGCAGGAGGCGGCCTCTTTCAGGGAGGGTATAAAGATTTGTAACTTTTTGCTTAATCTTTTTCAATATTTTTAAGGCATTTTGAAGACTATCCACCGAAATGTATTCAATGATATTTTTTAAATCATTTTCTGCAACATTGGTCCAAATAATTTTATACTTTGGATTCATTACAGTTTCTCTTCCAGCGAATTCTCAATATCTTTAAACACTTCCTCTTGTGGCCTTACCCTTCCATCCCGCGCATCACTTTCACCTTGAGATATCAGTTTCAATAAGCCAATTGCATTTCGCATATTTTCGTAACTTTCAGGATCTTGAAGAACAGCCCTGGGTTCCCCGTTTTGAGTTATAATTACAGGGCGATGAGTTTCGTTAATTTGGTTTAATAAATCTGCGGCTCTGGATTTTAAATAAGTAACTGGCTTTATATCATTCGTTATATTCATTTTACCACCTCCGGTCCAGATATAGTACCAAATATGAACCGAATGTCAAGACGGATTTTTTTATCGCGAATGTCTCAAGAAACCACTGATTGACAGGCACATTTGCCTTGCCCTATTATCCTCAGTTTTGTTATTATTTTCAACAATTAAGAATGCCATATGATTTGTCAAAGAGACAGGATAACCATTTGAAAGATTTATCGCCGAGTTTCGACATATTGAAGAAGAAGTTTCCGGGTTACGAGAATCGGCCGGAGCAGCGCGAAATGGCGGGTGAGATCCTGGGCTCTTTCCTGGACGGGAAGAACCTGCTGATCGAGGCCGGGACGGGTGTCGGAAAGTCTTTTGCCTACCTTATCCCCGCGATACTTTCACGCGAGAAGACCATTATATCCACGTCATCGCTTGCCCTCCAGGACCAGCTTGTAAAGAAGGATCTTGTCTTTCTTCGAAAGGCGCTGCCGCGGAAGTTTTCATTCGGGATACTCAAGGGGAAGAACAACTATGTATGCCTGAAGAGGGAACGGGAATATGCCGGAAGCGGCAAGTTTTATCTAAGGTTTCGCAAATGGCTGTCGGAGACGGAAACAGGTGAAAAAAGTGATATTTCTTTCACGCCGAAGTTCTGGGCCCAGGTCTGCGGCGATTCTCAGGATTGCGGAGGACGTGCATGCCCCTTTTACGGCAGGTGTTTTTATTACAGGCATTACCGCAGGCTCCACGCCAAAGACATCCTCGTGGTCAACCACCATCTGCTGATATACGATCTGCTTTCGGATTTCAGCCTGTTGCCGTTCCACAAACAATTGATCATAGATGAGGCTCCCGATATCGAGGATGTTATATCAACCGTTCTCGGCAGCACACTGAATTATTCGAGGACGGCATGGCTTCTCTACAGGTTGAGAGGATTAAAGGTGGTCGTCGATCATCTTTTTCCACTGGTGGAATCATTCTTCAAAAAGGGTGATGTTCCGCCCCGACCTGTTTGCCCCGTGCCCGATTCTGTTATAGAAAAGCTGAAAAAACTGAGGAAGGATCTGGCGCTGAACAAGACAGCAGCCGCGCTGGGAAAACGCAGAAAATCCACGGTGGATGAGGAGCTCAGAGACAAAATAGGAACGACTATCGGTTATATCGAATCGTTCGCGATGGATGTGGATGATTTTATAGGGCAGGAAAACAAGGATAAGGTTTATTATGTCGCGGCGGCGAACGGCGGCAGGGAGCTTAAAAGCAGCCTTGTGGAATCGGGGAATGCCTTTGAAAACCTTACACGTGTTTACAGCAGCGTGATTATGACATCCGCAACTCTGACATCGGGGGGGAACTTTGCCTTTCTGAAGAAGAGGTTGAATATCGAAGACTTCGGGGAAAAAGTTGTCGGTTCCCCCTTTGATTACAAAAGACAATCTCTGCTCTATATCGACAGAAATCTGCCGAAACCTGACAATGAAGACAACGGCCCGTTCCAGGAGGAGAGTCTGAAGATAATTGAGAAACTTATCGGGGCGTCGCGCGGCAGGGCGCTGGTGCTTTTTACATCGTACCGGCACCTTGATTTTGTCGCGGAAGCCGTGAAAATGCCATATCCCTTCAAGAGCCAGGGAGATATGCCGCCGGCGAAACTGATCAAATGGTTCAGGGATACACCCGGTTCCGTGCTGTTCGCGACGGCTACCTTCTGGCAGGGGATCGACATAAAGGGTGATGATCTCAGTCTGGTGATAATCGTCAGGCTTCCATTCAGTTCGCCGGGTGATCCGGTGTATCAGGAGAGGTGCGACAGGTTGAAGGACAGGTGGTTTTACGACCTCGCGCTTCCCCACGCGACACTGTCCCTGCGGCAGGGGTTCGGCAGGCTTATCAGGGGGCGTGACGAGTACGGGGTGGTCGCCATACTGGACACGCGGCTTGTAAAAAACTCGTATGGCAGATATATTGTCTCGTCACTGCCGACGGCGGACATAACCCACAATATAAGGGATGTGGAGGCATTTTTTGATAACCATCAATGATGAAATCGTAAAAGTCAGAAAACACCATTTTTTGTCATTCCGGCGGAAGCCGGAATCCAGTAATTTCATTATATTCTGGATGCCCCCGTATCAAGTACGGGGCAGGCTTATCAAGTCCGGCATGACGATTTTGGGACTTTTTACGAGTGCACCAATAATTCCCGTCCCAAATCCACCGCCTAATTTTACGAAATCCTTTAGTAATAAGGTTTTGCAGCAATTTTGCTTGCACCTGAGTATTACAAATAAAACATTATAAACCTATGCTTTTCAAGGGTTCTCCGGTTTTGATGGTGAATCAGGGCCCGGAAATTTGCGCTTGACAACCAATAGCAAAGGCTATAGGTTGACCGCTCAGTTCAAAAACTGACCGAGTGGTTTTCCGTTATGGGTGTAGACAAAAAACAAGAACGTAAAAAGGTTTTGGAGGCCTTTACAAGGCAGGGCATTCTGGATGCCGCTATCGGTTTGTTGACGCGTGACGGCATTCAGGGTCTGACTATGGACAGGGTGGCAATGGAAGCCGGCGTCGCGAAGGGAACGCTCTATGTCTATTTCAAAAACAAGGAAGAGATCCTGGACGCGACCCTTGATGCGAGTTTTGATCCCCTGATCAGAGAATTGTCTGTCCTGCTGGATGACGATCGTGCCCCTGACAGGAAACTGGCGGATTTTTCTCTCTGTCATTTGAGATTCTTCGACGAGCACGGGGATCTGATCCGTGTGCTCTTTTTTGATCGGGAGAGAATGCATTCCGAGAAAAACCATTATACCGACAGCAGGTACCGGACCTTTGTGAAACGAGTGGCCGATGTCCTGGATGAGGGGGGCAGACAGGGTCTGTTCGTCCCCTTGGATTCGATGAAGGTTGCCGCTATGTTTATAGAAGCCAATATGGGAATGATCATGCAGCGTATTCATGATGGAATTTCAGGTGATGTTGAAAAAGACGCAAGACAGATTACAGACATATTCATGGAAGGATTAAGGCAGAAGAAGAAGTAAGGAGAATTTAATGCAACTTAATAGAATTGTTTGCAAATCCCTCAAATGGAATGTGGTTTTGATGGCTCTGTCGGCCGGCCTTTTGCTGGGAGGTTGCGATGGCCAGCAGCAATCCCCGCCGCCACCACCTGTCCCAGAAGTGGTCGTGGTAACGGTCCAACCGCAAAAGGTTATATTGACCACTGAATTGCCGGGACGCACATCTGCCTTCCGTGTAGCGGAGATTCGGCCCCAAGTCAACGGTCTTATACAGAAACGCCTGTTTACGGAAGGTTCAGATGTCAAGACCGGCCAGGTGCTCTATCAGATCGATCCCGCTCCCTTTAAGGCGGCACTCAACAATACAAAGGCGGCCCTCGGCAGAGCTGAGGCCAGTCTGTCTGCGGTTAGTTTGCGTGTCGAGCGCTACCAGGAGTTGCTTGCTGTTAAGGCGGTCAGCCGGCAGGACTGTGACGACGCGGTTGCCGCATTAAAACAGACTGAAGCCGACATTGAGTATTGGAAGGCGATGCTTGAGACAGCGCGTATAAACCTGGAATATACCAGGGTCACAGCCCCCATCTCCGGACGGATCGGCAGATCCAGCGTGACAGAGGGCGCTATCGTTACGGCATATCAGCCCGTGCCCATGGCAACCATTCAACAATTGGATCCCGTTTACGTGGATGTGCCCCAATCCACCACTGAAGTGTTACGCCTGAAGCGCCGCTTGGAGGGTGGCCATCTGGATCAAAACGGAGCAAGTCAGAAAAAGGTCAAGCTCATCCAGGAAGACGGAACGGCGTATCCACTGGAAGGAACGCTGCAGTTTCGCGGTGTCACGGTAGAGCCAACGACCGGCTCGATCATCCTGCGGGTTGTCTTTCCCAATCCGAATGGAGTTCTGCTGCCGGGCATGTTCGTTCGGGCAGTGATGGAAGAAGGTGTCGATGAGCAGGCTATCCTGGTTCCCCAACAGGCCGTTCCACGCAACCCGAAAGGAAATCCCATTGCACTGATCGTGGATGCCGAGAGCAAGGTACAGCAACGGATGCTCACGCTCGATCGTGCCATCGGCAATACATGGCTTGTTTCGTCGGGTCTGGTCACCGGTGATCGGGTGATCGTCGAGGGGCTGCAAAAGGTGAGACCCGGCGCTTCCGTGAAGATTGTTCCTTTTGCAACCGGTAGCGAAGAAAATAGCGGTGAACGTAAAGATGCGGCTCCGCTGCCTGCAAAATCGAATTAACGGAGGCGTTTTATGTTATCGAAATTTTTCCTGGATCGTCCGGTCTTCGCGTGGGTCATCGCTATTATTATGATGGCGGCGGGTGGGCTGGCGATCTACAACCTGCCCATATCCCAGTACCCCTCCATGGCCCCGCCGTCCATCGCCATCAGCGCCTTCTACCCGGGGGCTTCGGCGGAGACCGTCGAAAACAGCGTGACACAGATCATCGAGCAGAAAATGACCGGTTTCGACAACCTGTTGTACATGTCCGCCACCAGCGATTCGGCGGGCGGGTCCCGTCTCGAGCTGACATTTGCCCCGGGGACCGATCCGGATCTTGCCTGGTCTCAAGTGCAGAACAAACTCCAGTTAGCCATGACAAGCCTGCCCGAGACGGTCAAAAGCCAGGGGGTCACGGTCAGTAAATCCACCCAGAACTACCTGATAGTTGTGGGGCTGATCTCGGAAGACGACAGCCTGGACGGCGATGATTTGAGAGACTATGCCAAATCCAGCCTGGAGAAAGTCCTGGCCCGGGTACCCGGTGTCGGCGAGGTGGAAATCTTCGGTTCCGGGTATGCCATGCGAGTCTGGTTCAATCCCGACAAGCTGACGAATTACCATCTGACAGTGGAAGAGGTAATCGCGGCGCTTCGGGTCTACAATGCGGAGGTTTCCGCAGGTCAGTTCGGCGGAGCGCCTGCCGTTCCGGGCCAGCGCCTGAACGCCTCGATCGTTGTCCAGAATATGCTCAAGACCCCTGAGGAGTTTGGCGCTATCCCCATTCGCGTCAATCCGGATGGCTCTACCGTGCGGATCAGGGATATAGGCCGGACGGAATTAGGAACTGAGGTTTACGATATCAAGGCTTTCTTCAACGGGAAACCTGTCGCCGGACTGGCCATCCGGCAGGCTGCCGGAGCCAACGCCCTGGATACGGCCAATGCCGTCAGGGCGAAGCTGACAGAGATGAGCCGGTTTTTCCCCTCGGGTATGAAGGTCGTCTATCCCTATGACACCACCCCTTTTATCAGAGTGGCTATTAAAGAAGTGGTGAAGACCCTCTTCGAGGCGATCCTCCTGGTATTCCTGGTCATGTGGCTTTTCCTGGGGAATATACGGGCCACTCTGATCCCGACCATCGCGGTACCGGTGGTGATCCTGGGGACCTTCGCGATGCTGGGACTCTTCGGGTTTTCCATCAATATGCTGACCATGTTTGCCATGGTACTGGCGATCGGCCTGCTGGTGGACGACGCCATTGTGGTGGTGGAGAACGTGGAACGAATCATGAGCGAGGAAGGACTTTCACCCCGGGAAGCCACGGCCAAGTCCATGGAACAGATCACCAGCGCTCTGATAGGCATCGGCCTGGTGCTCTCGGCCGTATTCGGCCCCATGGCGTTTTTCCCCGGCTCTACCGGCGTCATCTATCGGCAGTTTTCCGTGACCATCATCGCCTCCATGCTCCTGTCGGTGGTCGTAGCCCTGATACTGACGCCGGTGCTCTGCGCGTCGCTTCTCAAGCCGGTGGCAGCGGGACGTGAGGCAGACAATGCCATCTTTTTTCTGCGCCCGTTTTTCAGATGGTTTAACCACGTCTTTTTCCGCCTCAGGCGCCTGTATATAAGGCTGGTTAGGCATTCCCTTTCCAGGAAATTCCGCTACCTGATCGTCTTCCTTGTGATTGTGACGGCCATGGGATTCCTTTACCTCCGTATGCCCACAGCCTATCTCCCGGATGAAGACCAGGGCATCCTACTTGCCCAGGTGATTATGCCGGCAGGTTCCACGTTGGAGCAGACCGAAGAGGTCACGGGGCAAATCCAGCGCTATTTCCAGGAGAATGAAAAAGAGGCGGTGGAGTCCTGTATGACTCTTTCGGGGATGGGCTTTTCCGGAAGGGGGCAAAACAACGGCATGGTATTTGTCAAACTGAAAGACTGGGATCTGCGCGACAGGGATGACCTGAAGGCCAAGGCCATTGCGGGAAGGGCCACAATGGCCCTTTCGCATATTCGCAACGCCATGGTGTTTGTTTTCCCGCCGCCTGCTGTCCCCGAACTGGGAATGGCCCAGGGGTTCGACTTTCAACTCCTGGACCGGGGCGGTCTTGGTCACCAGGCACTCATGAATGCTCAGTACAAACTTCTGGGAATAACCGCAAAGGATCCCAGGGTGACCGCTGTTCGACCCAACAGCATGGCAGATGTGCCCGAATACCGGATCGACGTGGACTGGGGAAAGGCCGGCGCTCTGGGAGTTCCCATCACCTCCATCCACAGTACGATCTCGGCGTCCTTCGGCAGCGCTTATGCAAATGACTTCATTCAGGGCGGCCGGATCAAGCGGGTATATGTTCAGGCCGACGCCCCCTATCGCATGTTGCCCAGGGACCTGGAAAAACTGTATGTACGGAATACTACGGGGAAGATGGTTCCATTCTCCTCTTTCGCCTCCGGCCGCTGGACGTCCGGGCCTCCCAGTCTGGCGCGCTACAACGGATTTCCATCCATAAACATCTGGGGAGAGCCGGCCCCGGGAAGGAGTTCGGGAGAGTCCATGCAGGCCATGGAAGAGGCGATTGCGAAGTTGCCCCGGGGATTCGGTTTTGACTGGACCGGACTTTCCTACCAGGAGCGGATGTCGAGTTCTCAGGCACCTTTGCTGTACGCATTTTCCGTTTTTGTGATCTTCCTGTGCCTGGCGGCACTCTACGAGAGTTGGACTATTCCCATCGCGATCCTTCTGGTTCTCCCCCTTGGGGTGATCGGCGGTGTCATCGCCTCGAGCGCGCGGGGACTGGCCAATGATGTCTATTTCCAGATCGCCCTTTTGACCACGCTGGGTTTGGCCACCAAGAACGCCATCCTGATCGTCCAGTTCGCAAAGGACGGCCTGGAGAGGGGAATGAGACTGATCGACGCCACGTTGGAGGGGGCTAAATTACGATTTCGTCCGATCATTATGACCTCTCTGGCCTTCGGTTTCGGAGTACTGCCCCTTGCCGTGACCACCGGCGCCGGGGCCGGGGCCCAAAATGCCATAGGCACCGGCGTACTGGGAGGGATGGTTACCGCCACTGTTCTGGTGGTCATTTTTGCACCCCTTTTCTATGTGCTGGTCGAAAGGATCTTCGGCAAAAAAGGGAGGCGTGAATCAGCCGAAACAGGTGGCGCAAATCCATCAGGGGATGAATGATATGAATAGACAGTTGTTATGTATACTGGTTGGAATCGCCCTCTTTATGGGCGGCTGCTCTCTGGCCCCGAAATATACACGGCCTGAAGCTCCGGTACCTGCCGACTGGCCGACCGGTGTGGCCTACAATGAAACGCAGTCCGACGCATTCACTCCGACAGCTACGAAGTTAAGCCGGCAGGAATTTTTCGCCGATAAACGGCTGCACAAGATTATTGAGACTGCCCTGAACGACAACCGGGACCTGCGACTGGCCGCCTTGAGTGTTGAGAGAGTACGGGCGCTTTACGGCATTCAACGGGCTGAGCTGTTCCCCTCGGTCAATGCGGTGGGCAGCGGGACCAAACAACGTGTACCCGCCAATCTTTCAACCACCGGAAAATCGATGACGGTGGAACAATACGGTGTCAATCTGGGCATTGCTTCCTGGGAGATCGACTTCTTCGGCCGTATCCGCAGTCTGAAAGATCGGGCGCTGCAGGAATACCTGGCCACGGAGCAGGCCCGCCGAAGCGCGCAGATCTTGCTGGTATCCGAGATTGCCAGGGTGTATCTGACCCTTGCAGCGGACCGGGAAAACCTTAAACTGGCCCAGTCCACCCTTGAAACCCGGCAGGCTGCCTACGCTTTAATTCAGAGGAGCTATGAAGTTGGACTCGCAACCGAACTGGATCTGTGTCGAGCGCAAACCCAGGTGGATGCGGCCAGAGGAAATGTCGCCCGCTTCACGCAACTGGCGGCACAGGCCCAAAACGCTTTGAACCTTCTGACCGGCTCTCCGGTGCCGGAAGATCTCCTGCCGACGGATCTGAGCAGCGTCACCCCTCCCAGAGAAATTTCTCCGGGCCTGTCCTCCGAGGCGCTTCTAAGCCGGCCTGATATTGTGGCGGCGGAACATCGGCTCAAGGGGGCCTATGCCTTTATCGGCGCGGCCCGAGCCGCCTTCTTTCCCCGCATCTCTCTGACCACCTCAGTGGGAACCGCAAGCGACGAGTTGTCGGGTCTG
>JAFDAS010000227.1 GCA_019313695.1 Deltaproteobacteria bacterium | reverse complement strand
TGACCACATTCATCTAATAATAAATGTTCCACCTAAAGTATCCATATCGCAGCTATTGGGTACGGTCAAAGGCAGAACAGCAGTAAATATTCGGCTTATTTTCAGATTTTTGAAAATAGTTCGGGACACGCGCCAAAAAGTTTGATATAAGAAGAAGCATGAGTGCTTCTTGTCAACAATCGCTGCCATTATACACCCCTGGAATCTACGATCAAGTCATTGATTTGGCCGTTGAGAAACCTCCGCTGATTCTCATTTCAGAAAAAGAGTATCTGGAATTGAAAAGTGAGGTGGGCTATTGGCAGGCCATGCATCAAAAAGCCATTTTGCGTGAAAAAAAGCTGAAGCAAACAATAAAGGAGCAGGAAGGTAAAATCCGTGACCTGAAAAGCCGATTATTTGGAAAAAAAAGTGAGAAAAAAAGCTCCAGTAAAGATGAAACCAAATCAGACTCCTCGACGTCTGACCGTCCTCGTGGTCAGCAACCCGGCAGTAAGGGGCATGGACGTACAAAACGCCCTGATCTTCCCGAGAAAGAAGAATTGGTTAACTTTCCAAAGACTCCGACATGCTCTAATTGCGGCAAACTCTATATACCCGATGAAAGCAAGGAAGCAGAAATTCTTGAAGTTGAAGTCAAGGCGTATACGCGTAAAATCATACGCTGCTGCATGAAAAAAGACTGTTCGTGCAAGGGTGTTCCCGATACAATTACAGCGCCCATGCCTCCCAAGGTTATCCCGAAAAGTCCATACGGGATTTCGATCTGGGAAGCAGTTCTTTTAAACAAATTTCACTACTGCCAGCCAACCAATCGTCTTGTGAATCAGTATGCAGAATTGGGGCTGCCTATTTCCCCCGGAAGCATTGCGGGTGGGTTAAAGATACTCAAAGAGTTGTTTCAGCCTGTTTACGATGCACTTTACAGTCATCAAATGACAGAAGACCGGTTCCATAATGATGAAAGCGGTTGGAAGGTCTTTGAAAGCATCGAAGGTAAAATCGGCAACCGCTGGTGGCTATGGGTCAGTCGCTCTGCATCAGTCGTGTACTTCCAGATCGCACCGGGACGCGGCGCTGACGTCCCCGTGGAGCATTTTAAAAATATAGAGCGCCAAAAAATCATTGTTATTTGTGACCGATACAGCGCCTACAAATCACTGGCAAGGCAACTGGACTTCATCATCTTGGCTTTTTGCTGGGCGCATGTTCGTCGCGATTTTCTGGATGCCGGCAAAAAGTATCCTGAGTTGGAGGAGTGGGTGCTTTCCTGGATTGGAAAGATCGGAGAGCTTTACCACATCAATAACCTGCGTCGCAAAGAATTTGATCAAAAACTTCCGATTCAATGGCAGGCTTCATCATTCAAAGACCTGCATGAAAAGCTTGTTGAAAAAATGGATGCCATAGCTGAAGAACGGGATGTTTTTATAGAAACACACAATCCTGATGACCCTGATTCAAATCTGCTATCCAATGTTAAATGCAAAATTTTGACAAGCCTCCAAAATCATTGGAAAGGTCTGAGCGTTTTTGTAGATCATCCTGAAGTGCCGATGGACAACAACAATGGTGAAAGTTCCATCCGCAATCCCGTGACAGGACGCAAAAATTTCTATGGTTCAGGAAGTCTGTGGAGTTCTCAGCTGGCAGCGATAATGTTTTCAATTTTTCAAACCATTGCTTTATGTGGTCTCAACTGCAATCACTGGCTGAGATCATACCTGACGGCTTGTGCGGAAAACCATGGCAAGGCGCCTGATGATTTATCCCTCTTTCTTCCCTGGGAAATGAATGAGGGCCGTCGACATCAACTTTCCAAGCCACCTGACACATCATGACCCGCTACTGTGGTCGGGGCTTTACTCCCAATGAATTTGAACAGATTCGATCCCTCATAAAACAAAATCCCGAGTTCAACCGGATGAGGCTTTCCAAAGAAGTGTGCCGGATGTTTCAATGGCTAAAACCTGACGGTAAACTCAAGGACATGTCGTGCCGTGTTGCCATGCTGCGCATGCACAGAGATGGATTAATTGTGCTGCCCCCTCCCACCCATGCCAAACCACCCCGAAAAAGGATTGAGTTCACGGCGGTAACTGACCCACAAAGCCCCGTTGTGTGCTTTGTCAATCAGTTGCCACAACTGCATTTGCAGATGGTGACCAAAGCTACCTCAGCTTTATGGAATGAGTACATTGAGAGATATCATTATCTTGGCTATACTCCCCTGCCTGGAGCTCAACTTCGCTATTTTATTAGTGCAGGTAAACAAATTGTTGCCCTGACAGGCTTTGGTGCAGCCGCATGGCAAACTGCACCAAGAGATCAATTTATTGGATGGAATCATGACCAGCGAAAAAAGAATCTGAATTTGATTACAAATAATGCTCGATTTCTTATTTTACCATGGGTGAGATCAAAAAATCTTGCATCAAA
>JAFDAS010000226.1 GCA_019313695.1 Deltaproteobacteria bacterium | reverse complement strand
TCTTCGAAGTATTATTATTGAAAGCAAAGAGGATGTTTCTGCATCCAGCCTTGGCAAGTACAAAATCGGTTTTCAAATATCCGCAATAATACCCCTTTTATTGCACTATCCTTATTTTGGGATAAATTTTCATGTAATAGGGATGGTTTTTTTGTGGCCCGCCCTGGTGTTGACGATTTGGTCCGGGGTCGATTATTTCATGAGATTCAGTGATCTTTTGCGGGACTAGCTTTTATTTTCAGGTTATTTTATTGTTGACAATATAGGGATAAATATTTAAAAAATACACTTTTTAAGAGGTCTCTTTGAGCGGGAGTAACTCAGTGGTAGAGTGCGACCTTGCCAAGGTCGAAGTCGCGGGTTCAAATCCCGTTTCCCGCTCCATTTTCGGCGGCATAGCCAAGTGGTAAGGCAGCGGTCTGCAAAACCGCTATTCATCAGTTCGAATCTGATTGCCGCCTCCAGCAACATCAAAGGGTTAACCATAATCGGTTAACCCTTTTTTAGTTATTAGTCGCCATTGTTCCGGAATTCTTTCCAAGGGAACGAATGTTATAATACAATGGACGTCCCTCTGTTATTTAAAATCCGGATAGAGCTTCTTTGTACATTCCGGACAAATACCATGACTGAATTCTGCTTCTGAATGCTCTTTTATATAAATTTCAATTTGATTCCAATAGCCTTTATCATCTCGAATTTTTTTGCATGAAGCACATATGGGTATAAGACCGCTTAGCAATTTGACTTTAGATAAGGATTCCTGGAGTTCGGTATTTTGTGTTTGAATTTTTGCTTCCGCTTGCTGTCGTTCGATAATTTCTAACTTTAATTGTTCATTGGATTTCACCAGCAACAGTCTATTTCGTCCCAAAAGGGCTCCGCCTGTTAAAATAAGAAGAAGGCCACTTATAGCCACGATTCCGTGCCCAACCAATAAGGCGCTGTTTCGTTTTTTTGACAGGAATGGTAAAGTAACGCTAATCCCTCCACGAACATCCAACTCTTTGTATCCTTGTTTTGCATGACATCTCAAGCATGGGGCCTCTACGAATAGCGGCGCCATATATCGGAATATGGTATTCGAGCCATCATAACTGAATTCACTGTGCTCTTTAGCGCCTTTCTCAAAAGATTGAAGCCATTTCTTTTCCCAGTCCGTTGCCTTGTTTTCTTGCCTGATTGGTTCAAGACTGGTGATATGAAATTGAATGCCTTTTTCCTTTGCTGCGATTTCTGCAATCTGACGTGTCATATAGGCGGGGTTAATCTTCGTCAATTTAAGGCCATTATTTGCGGTAAGATCCCTTAACGGATCATCCACCAGGTAGGGATTTGGTTGTGATGTCTTAGTGACAGGGACATATACTCCTCCATGACGAGCATTCCATGATCTGCCAACGACAATTTGTTGAAAAAAGGCTCGAGCTGTTTCAAGGGCGATCTTCTTGCTTTCTTTTTTATCATCAACTAAATTCCAGTAAAGGGAGATCCCAACGATAGAAAGCCAGATTGCCATTACTGCCAGAGTTTTATTTCTCATTGTGTTTGTTCCTTAATTGCATGGTGATATCTTATATACAATTCAAGATGTTACACCATTTTTTTAAAAGTCTTGAAATTATAACAGAGAAACTGTAAGTTTGACTGAAAGTTGAATTCGTTGCCAAGTGTAGAAACCTTAGAAGGTGTTAGATAGTGTTTCATAAAATCTTTATTTAAGATATCCAGCCATTTCCAAGTCAAGAAATATCTACAACAATTTACAGGAGATATACAAGATAAAGGTTAGGACGGTTAAGCCGAAACTAGCTGGATCAGGTACGGCATGCTGCACGGGTCAGACACCTCAGTTTAGGTGTAAATAAGGATGATTTTGAAATGATGGATTGATAAAAAAGGAGGTTATGTATGAAGAGATTCTTTATCTTTTTTTTCACTTTCCTGATAACACCTATACTCATGGCAGGCATTGCTTCAGCAAAAGAAGGAAAAGTCTGCATCGGGTGTCACAAGGCAGTAACACCTCTGCTGGTCAAAGATTGGCAGAGCAGTGAACATAGTAATAACGACGTTGCGTGTAATATCTGTCATGGATCCGAGCACAAGAGTAAAAAAACATCCCACTTAGCCAAAATGCCTGACGAAACTGTCTGCGCGGAGTGTCATGAGGAACAGTTTAATCAATTCACTAAAGGAAAACACAACTTTGGCTGGACTTCTTTAAATGCCCTGCCGGTTACACACATGGAGCCGGATGAACTGATGGAAGGCGGTAAAGGCTGCGGCGGATGCCATAATATGGGGGTAAAATCCGAGGCCCAGAAAAAGGAATTGCGTGAAAAAGGCTATACCTACCGGACAAATTCCTGCGATGAATGTCATACGCGGCATACATTCTCCAAAAAAGAGGCGCAGGATCCCAAAGCATGCCGGACATGCCATATGGGGTT
>JAFDAS010000225.1 GCA_019313695.1 Deltaproteobacteria bacterium | reverse complement strand
AGTTCATGCACCAGAGGCGGCAACAGCTTTTCATAGCTTGATTCTCGGAGAGCTTCATCCTCGGGGAACCAGCGGATATCTGGCTCAAGTATGCTGTGAGGGGAGGTCGGAAAATCCGGATGTATCGCCATTATTTGCCTCCTTCCAGCTTTCTTACACCACTGTCATCGATAAGCAGTCTCATCTGCTGAATGGCAATCTGGTTGAGTTTTGCAAGCCGTTCGGATTGTGAAATTTCCTCATTGATAAACAGCGCATTCAGATTTTCCAAATTGGACAGACAGATCAGTTGTGATACATTGGCATAATCACGAATATTTCCTTTCTTATCCTGCTTCGTGTCCCGCCATTGTCCTGCAGTCATGCCGAACAGCGCCATATTTAAAATATCTGCTTCAGATGCATAAACAAGATTAATCTGCCGGCTTGTCAGCTCCGGAGGAATAAGATTCTCTTTGATGGCATCGGTATGAATCCGGTAGTTAATTTTGGCCAGGTTCCGTTTGATATCCCATCCAAGCTGCTTTTGTTCTTCGTCTTTAAGACGCTGGAATTCCTTGATGAGATACAGCTTAAATTCGACCGAGACCCATGATGCAAACTCAAATGCAATATCTTTATGAGCGTATGTTCCACCATATCTGCCTGGTTTTGAAATAATGCCGATGGCATTCGTTTTTTGAACCCATTGTTTTACAGTAAGCACAAAGCCATTTGAACCACTTTGATTTTTAATGTTACGGAATTCAGTAACATTAAAATCAGGATTATGAATTTTTTCCCAAAATCCCATAAATTCAACTGTAAATCGGGTGCTAAGCCAATGAGAAATAATTAATCCTGTTGTTTCAGCATTTTTATATTTTGCAATATCGGTAATGCAAATATAATCTGCTTCTTTTTGTGAGTAGAGGGAAATCTCTTTTTCCAACACTTTGATTTTTTTCATCGTTTTTTCCCTCCTACCGTCACTTCCACTATCTTCATGGTGTCATTGCCGAAGATATCCACCACCTTTACCGCGATCTTGCGCCGACCCGGCGGGCATTCCCGGAACACGCTTTTCAGTTCAATCGACCGGTCTTTTTTGGTGCGGAAGGATTGCCACTCGTTTTCAAACACATAATCGCCTGTCCATACTTCTTCATAATCGCCAAACTTCAGTTGAACCGGATCTGTGCTGCCATCAAGATGTATCTGCGCATCGGGTTCTCTTTTTACCCGCACTATCTCCCGCTTGGATTCAAAGTCAAAATCCACGGCCCAGTAATCGATCCAGTCTGTCCAATTCTGCGTCAACACCTCGCGGCTGACAATGCCGTTTTTGTCTTTGCTGATCTTGACCACCTGCCCCTTGTCCACAATCACCTTGCTCTTGCCTTTCTTCAGGCTTTCATCAGCGCCCTTTGCATCCTGTGAATAAAAGACGGAAAAATCAGTCAGTTCAACAGCAATGCTGTGTTTGTTTTTACCCTTGCCAAAATGCGGTTTAACTTCAATGAACGAAACATCATGAAAAACCACCTGGTTCTTCTCCACCGCCCGCTTGTCAAACACGTCTCGTGGAATGTATTTCATTGCCAGATCAATCCCCTTGGTCTTGGCTTCGTCCAGAATATTGGGGAAAAGCCCCATTTCAAACTCAAACCCAAGAATATCCACACGGGTGATATGCTTTTGACGACATTCCAGAATGATCTCTTCCACAAACAGGCGAGTAACTGGCAGATTAACCGGCCCAACAGCCACCAGCCGACCGGCCTTTTTGCCCTGAAAGGTTTTGAACTGGCTGACCGTTTCTGCACGGTAGGCGTGGAGGATGAGATTGAGGAAATCTTTTTCCTTGGCTTCCAATTGTTTCTGCTTTTCCTGTTCCCTGAGATTCGGGTTAACGCCGATGTAATGCTGGCGTTCATATTTTCCCAGATTGAGGATTTCAAAAGCGCGCCAGCTTTTGTTCTCTTTTTTGAGCTGCCGCTGCACACCAATCATGCGCTTGCGGGTGGTGTGGATGGCAAATTTTCCAAGGTCGGAAACAATCCATTTTCTTCCTGTTTTTTCGGCGATTGAAGCTAACGAGCCAGATCCGCCAAAAAAATCGGCAATAATACCACCTTCATTTGTAGAAGCTTTAACAATTCTTTCAATTAATTTTTCAGGTTTTTGAGTTGGATAGTCGACCCTTTCCTTTGCAGCAGGATTTACTGGTGGTATATCATCCCAAACAGAATCAACAATATCGCCTTCTACTTCGTCTAAGTAGATAACCCTTGTTCCTCCTTTGGTTGGATTTACATCATCCCGATAAAGTCTTCCGTCTTCATCTTTTTTCCAGCGTTTTAAATATTCCTCACTATGGGGTTTATATTGAGTGTTCCATATAAATTTATCTTTTGATTTCCTATATGAAATAATGGTGTCATGTTTTTGTGGGAACTTTTTCGCCGTCTTCCGTTTG
>JAFDAS010000224.1 GCA_019313695.1 Deltaproteobacteria bacterium | reverse complement strand
TATCTCACTGATGCCGGGGACGGACTCATCTGCGATCAATGTAAATTACTGTACGAGATCAAAGATGACATCCCTATAATGCTGATTGATGAGGCAAAACCGCTGGATAAATAGTCTCTCTGTAACTGTTGTAGAGGGCTTTTTCCCCAGGGCTCTGTCATTCTAAGACCTAAACGATTATGTTGATTTTCCATATTGCGGCAAAGTAGCATGTGTTGAGCGTTATAGAGAACAACTCAAGTTAGGAAAAATACATACTGAAGTAATCCTTGACATCTTCCGGGCCACCTTTCCCACCAAAAAACAGAGGCAATCTTTGAAAAGCATGGGTTCTCCCCCGATATATGTTTGCAGAAATGAATTAAGAATTCATAACGTATGCATACAAATTATATTTGTACTAAATGCATCTTTTTGGGATATCTGTCAAGAGAAATTTCCGGTCATAAGGACATTTTCTCAGTCAAACAGCACACCATCACGCGATTACGCCGACTTGACCACTTAGACGCTTAACCATTCTACGAGGTCTGGGCCTTGCCAGGAATGGATGTTTGCACTGGTTTTGGAGCAGGATACCTTTTTAACTTGACTTTATGAATTACATGTCATATTTTGAATCAATAATACATTTATTGACACAGTCTTTTGCGAGGAGGAAAATGGAGGAGAAACGGTTACCGAGAAAAGAGCGGGAATTTCTGAGACACCGGCAGGAGATCCTTGAAACTGCCCTTGAACTCTTTTCAGAGAAGGGCTTTCACAATGTCAGCATGCAGGAGATTGCCCAAAAAGCTGAGTTTGCCGTTGGGACCATGTACAAGTTTTTTGAAAACAAAGAAGATCTCTATAAGGCCCTTGTCATGGAGCAGTCCGATAAGTTTCACAGTGCCCTCACAGAGTCAATCGAAGCGTCCGATGACGAGATTGAAAAGCTGCAAAATTACGTCAGGGCCAAAGGCGAGGTTTTCGCCGCCAATGTTCAGATGATACGTCTCTATTTCGCAGAGACCAGGGGGGCAAGTTTCAATGTCAGGGCAGGGCTTGATCCTGAGATCCGGAAACGCTACGGCCGCTTCTTGGAAACGCTCGCCGCTGTTTTTGCGAACGGGATGAAAAAGAAGCGGTTTAAAAAGATCGCTGATCCCTACCATCTGGCCGTTGCCCTTGACAGTCTTTGCAATGCTTTCCTTTTTCTCTGGCTTGAAACGCCTGATCAACACCCTTATCCGGAAGACCCGGATGTGATCCTGAATATTCTCTTTAAAGGGCTTGTTGACCCGTGATTATTCGTGGGATGTAAAAAACTCGATTTGCTCATTATTATCGATATTTGGAGGATTTCCGATGCAACAAAATGGAATAGGTTATAAACCCCTTGGATCTGTTTTGGTTCTTGCGGCCCTGTTAGGCAGCCTTTTGGTTGCAGGCTGCGACCGGTCGACGCAATCCCATCCGCCCCCCCCTGTTCCGGAAGTGGCCACAGTGACGGTCCGGCCCCAAAAAGTCCTGCTTACCACTGAACTGCCGGGCCGCACGGCTGCCTTCCGTGTCGCCGAAATCCGGCCCCAGGTCAGCGGCCTTGTACAGAAACGTCTGTTTACGGAAGGTTCCGATGTCAAGGCAGGCCAGGTGCTCTATCAGATTGATCAGGCTCCCTTTCAGGCGGCGTTGCACAGTGCAACGGCTAACCTCGCCGTCATGAAGGAGTCAGCCGACCAGGCGCGGGCATTGCTGAAAGCGGGCGTCGCCCGCGTCGCACAGGTGGCGGCCACCCTGGAACTTGCCCGGACAAACCGCCAGCGATTCGAGGATGCATTCAAGGATAAAGTCGTCTCCACCAGTCAGCGTGACAAGGCCGTAACCGACGCCAATGTTGCCGCCGCAACGCTGCGGGCCGCCGAGGCGCAACTGGAAAGTGGCCGGGAGGCAGTAGCTGTAGCCGACGCCGCCATCCATCAGGCGGAAGCGGCGGTGGAGACGGCCCGTATCAATCTGGGGTACTGTCGCGTCACCGCCCCCGTCACCGGGCGTATCGGCAGATCCAACGTGACAGAGGGCGCCATCGTGACGGCCTATCAGCCCATCCCGCTTGCCACCATCCAACAACTGGACCCCATCTATGTGGATGTGCCCCAAGCCACCACCGAACTGCTGCGATTGAAACGCCTCTTGGAGGATGGCAGCCTTAATCAAAACGGAAAGAATCAGCGCAAGGTAAAACTCCTGATGGAAGACGGCGCGACCTACCCCCTGGAAGGAATACTGCAATTCAGTGATGTCACGGTGGATCCGACCACCGGCTGCGTGATCCTGCGGGTTGTCGTTCCAAATCCAAAAGGCGATCTTCTACCGGGCATGTTCGTCCGGGCGGTGATTAAAGAAGGTTTCGATGAACAGGCCATTCTTGTCCTGCAGCAGGGGGTTTCCCGCGATCACAAGGGGAATCCCTTCGCACTGGTCGTA
>JAFDAS010000223.1 GCA_019313695.1 Deltaproteobacteria bacterium | reverse complement strand
CGAAAATCTGGCGCATTGGGGTGGATTTTCCGATGATGCCCTGAAAAGTGTCCTCTATGCTCAGTTCCTGGCGCAAGGAGCTAATGACCTGATCTTTGGCTACCAGCTCGGTACTCGTGCCAAGGTAAATCCGAGACCTTGGGAATCCCGATAGGACGGGATGAAATTGGTTATTGTTACCCAGTGGGTGAGATTCAACATGAGTCAAGTCCCACCTGACTAAAGCTTAGCCAGCAGGTCAGTAGTGAAGTCCGAGGGCAAACCCAGCAATGGGAGTCCGAAGCCGGACGGGTTCAAGGGTGTAGGCTCTATATTGAGCCCCGAAATATGTATAGTTGTGGACGTTAGGATAATTATGCACTCAGCATGCTGAATGCATGAGAAAGCCGACAGTTTGTAGCGGCTGGAAGGCAGCAGTCCAGGGCACGCTAAGGCGAGTGTCCGGGACTCCACCGGGGTCTTAGAATAGGGCATGTACTCATAGGGGTAGCTCGGGAACTTGGGAGATCCAAATGTTTCCTTGTTAATAAGACGGTAAAGGGCACCGACCAATCAGAGGTGAACGTCCTGGCACCGGAAAAGGCTGCTCTGTCCATCCTGGTGAGCAAAAGCAAAGGAGCAGGCAAGGTATCGGGGGAGGATAGCGAAGAGCGAACGAACCCGAGACGGACATTTGGAAGTCTTAGCGGATCATAGTACCGATGGTCGGGAAAAGTATCATTCCTCGACTGGTAGGATGGGGAACCGACGTCCAAGGGACCCATTTAAGGGAAGGTGAAGCCGGGCATAACGTTTTTTTGGCAGGAACTATGGAAGATACACTGAGATCACAACCCATATCAACAGAAAACCAGGGAATTGCAAAGCAGGCTGCTTGCGATTCCGGACGAAGTTCAGAAGAGACTGGAAAGGTCAACGCACCGCCTGTTTTGGTTGGTGAGTCTTCACTTGAAAGGATCAGAATGCTGGCAACGAGTGAGCCGGAGATGGTATTCACATCCCTGGCCCACAGAATCGACTTGGATTTCCTCAAGCAATCCTTCCGTCAGATACGGAAAAGCAAATCATCCGGGGTAGACAAGGTTACGGCTAAAGAATACGCCAAGAATCTTGAAGAAAACCTCTATAATTTACACCAACGACTGCGAAGAGGGCAGTACGTAGCTGCACCGGTGAAACGAATCTGGATAGATAAGGATGGAGGGAAGAAGAGACCAATAGGTATAACCGCACTGGAGGACAAGATAGTCCAAAAGGCGGTGGCAACCATATTGGGCGTCGTATATGACGTAGTTTTCTATGATTTCTCCCATGGATTCAGGGAGGGGCATAGCCAGCATAAGGCGATTTCTGAATTACGAGAAGTGTGCCTGAAATTGAACATAGGCTGGATAGCGAGCGCGGATATAACGGGACTGTTTGACAATATCGATCATGGACTTCTCCGTGACATTATTAAACGGAGAGTCAATGACGGGGGAATACTGCGTTTGATTGGTAAATGGTTAAATGCAGGAGTAATGGAGGAAGGGCATCTTTCCTACCCCGGGAAAGGGACCCCACAGGGCGGAGTGATATCACCTGTGCTTTCCAATATATTCCTCCATTATGTGCTTGATGACTGGTTCGCAAGAGAGGTCAAGCCTCGAATGAGGGGCAGGTGTTTCATAAGTCGGTATGCGGACGATTTCATCATCGGTTTCGAGTTGGAGTCGGACGCGAAACGCCTAATGGAAGTGCTACCGAAACGATTTAATCGCTACGGTCTATCTCTTCACCCGGAAAAGACAAAGTTAATACCGTTCAAAAAGCCTGCCTTGAAAGAGAAAGGCAAGGGACCGGGAACTTTTGATTTCTTGGGATTCACATTTTACTGGTCAAAATCAAGAAGGGGTTATTGGGTGATAAAGAAGAAAACCGTTGGAAAACGCCTGGCTCGATTTATGAAAGAGCTGTGGCAGTGGTGTCGCGGCCACCGTCATGACCCAATTGAAGAGCAATATAAAACGCTCTCCAAGAAGTTGCGTGGGTATTACCAGTATTATGGAGTACGCAGCAACTTCAAGGCGATCGAGGTTGTGTATGAATACGCCCAGAAAGCCTGGAGGTTCTGGCTGAGCCGACGAAGCCACAAAGGCGGAATAAGTTGGGAAAAGTTTGAGTTCATTCGAGCAAGCTTTCCGTTTCCTAAACCCAGAATAGTCCATAATATCTAAAGTTGTCGGCTGGACAGCAAAGTTATGCGCCAAACGGGGTGTCGCCTGTTTGATTTCTGTCTTGGTAAAAGAGTCAGAACCGAGGAACCGTATGAGGGAAATCTTCACGTACGGGTCTGTGGGGGGAGCGCCGGGCAACCGGTGCTTCTACCCGGAAATCGGCCAAGTTTTCTACAGCGCCCACCACTTCACCATCCTTATCTTTCAAAACAGCCGCATTTTTAAGCACATGCAGGGAACTCCCATCCTTTTTCTGCAACACGCACTTGG
>JAFDAS010000222.1 GCA_019313695.1 Deltaproteobacteria bacterium | reverse complement strand
ATAATCATGGTGCAGGCACATAAGGTCATTCATGGCTTCCCATATGCTGAGTACCCCTTCAAGCAGGCCACGCCCGCCGAATCGCAGGAGGTCGGGTAGTGGGGAATAGCTCACGCCGGGCCACCGTAACGTATGATATTGGGGTACAGTCGGTTTCTGTATCACCCTGTTTGCGCCTATCGCATATCTCGCAGAAGGGAGCAGCAGGTTCCCCTTTCTATCTAATACCTGACCCCATACCTCCGATGTAAGGATAAGGTTCCGGTACTTGTTTTTGTGTATGATCATGCCTTTTCGGGCCGCAATGGCTTCCTGGGACATCAGTGGATTATTGGAATCCGTATCGCTGGTATTCTTCGCACGTGCCACGTCAAAATACCTGCCCGCCTTCTCTCCCTGCTTGAGCACAAAATAGTCAAGCCATTCCTGGTGTATCCAGTAGATCCCGGATTGCGGCTCCTCGGAAACTGCGGCGTCCGGAGTCCGGGAGATCTTCCAGGGTTCGACCAATGAGAAGGAAAGACCCCGGCCCGGTATCCATCGAGGTATCAGCTCCATGCTCACGCCTATTGCAAGGGCCATGATTGTGGAATTGGTAAATCTTTTGGGGAAATTGGCATGGGTTTCATTAAGTTGGTGCGTCATTACCTTTGTCCAGAATTCCGCACCTGGTTCGTTCTTTGCGTTTTTGATGGTGAGGTATGTAGGGGAAAACGCCTTTTTAACGGCTGTGGCCCCGAATTGAACGGTCTGAAAGGGTTTTGGTACTACTATGCGGGCCTGCCATGAGTCCTTTTGTGCATATTTCTTCGGTTCGTTTTCCAGATATACGTTATAGCAATCGCTCTGGACCTTTCTCAGGTCCTTTTGCGCTTCGGTCGATTCATGTATGCAGGCTAAGGCGTAGTCTACGAAATGAGTCTCATCTTCACCCGCGTATGCCTGGGCCGCGTCCGTGCGTTCGCGCAGTTCCTGATCGTCTATCCCCGCATTCGGGTCGGACTGGTCCATTCGCTGCTTCTGAAGGCGTATGTCCCTGGTCGGGTCAATGTGCCGCGTCAGTGCATCCGGATCTCTACTCATTGAGGATGTAGTCATATTTACCGTCCGTCATTCCGGTTTAATCTTCAATATTCAATCTTCAATATTCAATCTTCCGGGTGCCATGGACAAACTTGTTTGTCCGTGCTCGGTCCTACGTTCACCTAAATTCTCACCGGGTGCCATGGACAAACTTGTTTGTCCGTGCTCGGTCCTACGTTCACCTAAACTCTCACTCCCGGCGCATCCGGGAAAATCAAATCAAAATTAGCCTTAAAAACATCATGTTGCTTCTGAATATCAAAGCGTCCCGTACCGTTAGAATCAAACCGTATTCCCTCAATCCCTTTACGAAACGCATCCGACACCCTGCCCGGTCTCCAATCGCTCGCCCTGGACGGGCATCCTTCATGGCATTGTTCCGGATCAGGTTCGCCGTTCCATCCCTCATCGGGAAATGTCTCAGCGCCGCAGTCCTTGCACTTGAAACACTCTTCAGCCTCATCCTGGCCTTCCTGCCCGGAATAAGGCCCACCTTCCGTCATCTCCCAATATCTCTCAAAATGTCCCGGCATGTTCTCTCCGATCAAAATCTTCAATATTCAATCGTCAATATTCAATTTTAAGCTACATTCCTCGCAGGCCTCGCAAACGCCCCGCCGCCATAACCACCCGGATATATCTTCTTTTTGTTATCCGGCTTTTTCGGCCTTTTCATTCTGGAATCATAGGGCATGAGCACGGAAATCGCGTTTGCGAATGCATCTCCCGGATGGTTGTGCTGATCATCTTTGACCGGCTTTGGATTATCGCCTATCACGCGCCCGTTATTGTCCGTTTTGTAGTGCCAGCCACCACGCAAGGCCCGGTGCAACCGTACAGCCGACCTGGACAGATACACGGCGGGGATCCCGGCGTTCAACAACCGTTTAAAACAACGGTTCAGGGGTTCTCGTATGGTCCGCCAATGGGCCGGGCCTGGTTCAAACCGGCAATTAAAAATATCCTCGATCTTCCGCGAAGTTACGGAATTGACGCTCGACTGGTCCGGGGTCCGCATGGTGCAGTCCCCGCCCGCCCGCCATTTCTTTATTTTTCCCTTGTATTTCGGGGTGCTTAGGAGCGGTTCTAATTGTTCCTCGATCAGCTCTTCCACGCCAATGCCTTCGCCATAGAGCACGTCATGGAATATCAACTGGCCGGTCGGTGCGTACTGGGCTGTTATACAGCACGGATGCTGCCACGAGTCCCACCACTGCATCATTTCGCCGGGCAACACGGGTAATATGTGCGGGGAGTAATGGATTCGCGGGCTGTAACCGGGCGTGACCCTTTTTCCAAGATATACTGTAGCGACTTCACCCCTGATGTACCGCGCCATTTTTGCCGGATCATGCTGAAACGCGGCCATGTGGGCCGCACGGGTGAGGCCTGACAAATGTTTATTTTCAC
>JAFDAS010000221.1 GCA_019313695.1 Deltaproteobacteria bacterium | reverse complement strand
CGGCAGTTGGCTCCATCGGGACATCGCCGGCAGGCGCCGGCCAGCAGCTCCAGTACAGCCTGCGCGCCAGGGGACGTCTCGACGACCCGAAAGATTTCGAAAACATCATCGTGCGCAGCAACGATCAGGGCGGCCTGGTGCGGGTCCGCGACATTGCCCGTGTAGAGCTCGGCGGTAAAAGCTACGGCACCCACTCAATCATCAACGGACAACCGTCCCTGGGCATGGCCGTGTACCGGTCATCGGACGCCAACGCCCTGAATACCATGAAGGCGGTGCGGGCCGAGCTCAAACACCTTGCCGAACGGATGCCGGAAGATGTGCAATACAAAGTCATTTATGATACCACCAAATATGTACAGGCGGCCATTGATGAGATTGTCCTGACCTTGGGCATTGTCTGTCTCCTTGTGGTCGGCGTGCTTTTTATCTTCTTGCAGGACTGGCGGGCAACCCTGATCCCGGCAGTGACCATCCCGGTCTCCATGATCGGCACCTTTGCCGTGCTGCTGGCCCTGGGCTACAACGCGAACACTATTTCTCTGTTTGCCCTGATCATGGCCATCGGCCTGGTGGTAGATGACGCCATCGTAGTGGTGGAAAACGTTTACCGGGTCATGGATAAAAGAAAACTAAGCCCCAAGGCCGCAACCATCCGGGCCATGGGTCAGGTCACCGGCCCGATCGTCGCCACTACTCTGGTGTTGCTGGCCGTGTTCGTACCGGTCGGCTTTATGCCCGGCATTACCGGACAGCTCTATAAGCAATTCGCCGTAACCATCTGCACTGCTGTGGTGATATCGGCCATCAACGCTCTAACCCTGAGTCCGGCCCTGTGCGTCGTCCTGCTCAAAGAGCCCAAGGTCATCCGGCGGGGGCCCCTGGCCTGGTTTAACCGGGCACTTGAGGTCTCACGCAACGTTTACGTGGTCGCCGCCGCGTGGCTGATCCGTCGACTGGTTGTGGCGCTATTGATTTGCGTCGGTGTACTTGGTGCCGGCTATTTTCTGTTCACACACAGTCCCACCAGTTTCCTGCCCCAGGAGGACCAGGGCGCCTTTTTTTTCAACGCACAACTGCCTGAAGGCACATCGCTTGCCCGCACCAACAAGGTTGTGGAGAAGGTCACCCGGACACTCCAGGGTATTGACGGCGTTGACGACGTCTTGGGGGTCAGCGGGTTCAGCCTGCTCAGCGGTACGGCTGAAAATGTGGCATTCGGCATTGTGGTTCTGAAGCCTTGGGATGAGCGCACCCGTCCGGATCAGCAGTTGGACGCCATTGTGGGGCAGGCCATGGGCAGACTAACCGCCATTTCTTCTGCCAATATTTTTGCATTTGTTCCGCCGCCCATCATGGGTCTGGGCATCACCGGCGGGTTTGATTTTCGGCTCCAGGCCCTTGAAGACCAGCCCCCCCGGGAGGTCGCAGCAGTAACTAAGGCAATGGTGATCGCTGCCAACCAGGACCCAACCCTGATGCGGGTATTTTCCACCTACACGGCCAACACGCCGCAGATCTTCGTGAACCTGGACCGCACCCGGGCCGAGACCCTCAAGGTACCGGTGAGCCGGGTCTTCGACACCCTTCAGCAGCAGCTTGGCTCGGGCTATGTCAACGATTTCAACCTCTACGGCCGTACCTATCAGGTTAAGATCCAGGCCGACGCTTCTTACCGCAACGCCGTGGATGACATCAATCGTTTGTATGTACGCAGCAACAACGGCAAAATGGTGCCTATGAGAAGCCTGGTCACACTTTCTACTGTTTTGGCTCCGCAACTTATATACCGGTATAACCAGTTCACCAGCGTTCAGATCAACGGCAATGCGGCCCCTGGTTTTTCCTCAGGAAAAGCCATGGCAGCCATGGAAAGTCTGGCGGCCAGGACTCTGCCGGACGGCTATGCCTTTGACTGGTCTTCCATGTCCTTTCAGGAGCGCAAGGCCGGCGGTAAGGTCGCGGTGCTGTTTACCCTGGCTTTGTTCTTTTGCTATCTTTTTCTGGTGGGACAATACGAGAGCTGGAACATCCCGATGTCCATCATTCTGTCGATCCCGGTAGCTGGTTTAGGGGGGCTGGCCGGTTTGTGGATAGCAGGGCTCAACCTCAGCATCTACGCCCAGATCGGTATGGTCCTGCTGGTGGGCCTGGCCGCCAAGAACGCCATTCTGATCGTGGAGTTTGCCAGAGACCGCCGGGAACAGGGATTTTCCGTGGCTAAGGCCGCGGTGGAGGGCGCTAAAATCCGCTTCCGGCCGGTACTGATGACAGCCCTTACCTTTATCCTTGGCGTTGCGCCCATGGTAATCGCCACCGGAGCCGGAGCCGGCAGTCGCCGGGCCATCGGCACCACGGTTTTCAGCCCGCCGCTGTATTACGCGTTTCAGTCATTCCGCGAAAAGGGCAGCGCCTGGCGTACGCGGCGCCGTGAAAAGGCGGCTATCGAAGCCGCCGATGAGGGTTTAAAAAAACAATAACGCAAGGTGAGATAACCATGAAATTCATACTATTCAATCGATACCATCCTAAACCGGCAGTTGGCGGAAACCGCTTTCCCTTCTCAATCCTGCTCGCCGTTGTCATCGGGCTGATCCTGAGCAGTTGCGTGTCGGTTGGACCGAACTACACAAAGGTGGAGCCCGATGCCCCGATCAAATGGCATACCGAACTCGCCGGCGGTTTGACGACAAAAGAGCTCCAACCTGAAATATTGGCCCAATGGTGGGGCACGTTGAACGACCCGGAACTCGAAAGCCTGGTGGAACGTGCAGTCAAGGGAAACCTGGACCTCAAGAGCGCCCATGCCAGCATTAGGGAAGCCCGTGCACTGCGAGGCATAAGCCGCGCAGGTTTCTTCCCTACGTTGGATGCCGGCGGTTCTGCTGCGAAGTATCGCAGCAGCGAAAACAGCGGGACAGGAAAGGAAAGGAAACTTTATTCCGCCGGATTTGATGCCGGCTGGGAACTGGATATTTTTGGCGGGGTGCGGCGCTCGGTGGAGGCTGCCCAGGCAAACCTCGAAGCTACACAGGAGGACCTGCATGACGTAATGGTAAGCCTGCTGGCAGAGGTGGCTCTGAACTATGTGGAGGTGCGCACCTACCAAGCCCGCTTGGCGGTGGCGGGAGCGAATATCAAAGCCCAGGAAGAAACCTATCAATTGAACCGTTCGCGGTACCAGGCAGGGATCATTGATGATCTGGTCGTGCAGCAGTCTCTTTATAATCTCGAGTACACTCGTTCCATTATACCGATGCTGCAAACAGGACTGGAGGCAGCCAAAAACCGCCTGGCGGTGCTTCTGGGTGAAAAGCCTGGCGAGATACATCAGGAATTGGCCGAGAAGAAACCCATACCGATGCTCCCCGTGACGGTGGCTGTCGGAATTCCTGCCGAGACCCTGCGTCATCGGCCCGACATCCGTCGAGCAGAACGCAATCTGGCAGCTCAGACGGCCAGGATCGGTGTGGCCACGGCGGAACTTTATCCCAAGTTCCGGTTGATGGGCACCATAGGGCTTGAATCCATCTCCACCGGAGATTTTTTGGAATCTGTCAGCAGAACATGGAGCATTGGTCCCGGCATCTCCTGGAATATCTTTCATGGCGGCGCTATCCGGCAAAACATCAAGGTGCAGTCCGCTCTCCAGGAACAGGCTATGATTCAATACGAATCAGCGGTACTCAAGGCTCAGGAGGAGGTAGAAAACGTCCTTGTGGCCTATGACAAGGAACAGCGCCGTAGAGAATCCCTTGCCAGGGCCACGGACGCCGCTAAGCAGGCCGTTTTGCTGGCCAGGGATCAATATCAGGCAGGGCTGGTGGCTTTCATGGTGCGTCTCTACAAGGCCCTCGGTGGCGGCTGGAAATATATGGAACCGGCCGCGGACAGATCGGACAATCTTGCGAAGGGAGGTTCGGCATGAGAAAAGTGTTAAGTTTTGAGGGAAACTATGATTTCTTTTCGGCAAAAAGGGTCGAAAATATTGTCATACTCAACATAAAAGAAAACATTCTCCTTCAAGCGACTGATTTAACGGCCAAAGATTCTTTGTTTGAATATCTTGAACTCGTTTCAGAAAGTGATGCAATCAAAGTCGTCCTTATTCTTGGGGCGCCACAGAAGAAGGGGAGTGAAGAATACTTTAGATTTTACCGTCAAGTGATGGAACAGAAACTGGACCCACACGCCATCAACAGGTTATACAATGCGGTTAATCAGTTCATATTGAGATTGGTAGACTTCAACAAGATGATTGTTCATGCCGACAGTGGAAAGGTGATTTCGCTTTTTATGAATACGAGCCTTGCCTGCGACTACAGGATCGTAGCAGACAACACCGTTTTTCAGAATCCCTGCCTTGAACTGGAGTTGGTGCCAAAAGAATACTACTCTCAGACAAAGATATCACCGCACAGCAAGCCCTGAAACTTGGTGTTGTGGATAAGGTTGTGCCCTTGTCCGAACTTAACGAGACCGCGCTAAAGATAGCAAAAGAGTTTGCACAGAAGCCAGCCCGGTCATTGGCAGGCATCAAGAGACTTCTAAGTTATTCCCTTAAAGACCTGGAAGACTATTTGGAATTCGAGAATCAAGTGCTTTTGAGAATGCTGGGGCGAGTGGTGCCCTCATGGTAGTTTTGGGAAAAATTTATGGAATTACCCGGAGGGCAATCTTTGACTATGGCTGCGAGGTGCTGAAGATGCGAGGTGCTGAAGACAAACCTCTGATTAGCTAAAGACTATTTTAATTGTATCACTATAAATGTTTCTAATCGCCATTAAGAAATGATAGTATACAAGCAAATTAAAATTTTTGAGGGAATTACCAGAAATATATTCATCCTGGGCTTAATTAGTTTATTTACTGATCTCAGCAGCCAGATGGTCTTTCCGTTAATCCCCCTGTTTTTGACCACTGTTTTGGGTTGCGGCGCTTATGCAGTCGGTATCGTTGAAGGCGCTGCAGAAACAACCGCTTCTTTACTAAAAGTTGTATCAGGCTATTGGTCGGATAAGATCAGGAAGAGAAAGCCTTTTGTTTTATTCGGCTATAGTATGTCAACTATAACCAAACCATTATTTGCCCTGGCGAACATCTGGGCTTTTGTTCTTTTTGTCAGGGTAATAGAAAGGATCGGAAAGGGAATAAGGACTGCGCCACGCGATGCGCTTATAGCGGAATCTTGTGATGAATCTGTTCGGGGTAAAGCTTATGGATTTCATAGGGCTGCGGATGGCATTGGTTCGACTTTAGGAGCAGTACTCGCTTTGCTTCTTCTTCCAATGTGGGGATATAGAAATATCTTCTTGTTTGCCCTGGTGCCTGGAATAATTTCGGTATTTATTATCTTCTTTATTCAAGAAAAAAATGCGTCGACAAAACAAGAGACAAAAAAAGTGTCCGTGAAACTGAGCTTAAAAGAATTACCTGCGAATTTAAGATTCTTTATTATTGTCTCTTCAGTATTTGCACTGGGGCATTTCGGCTATGCTTTTCTCTTGTTAAGGG
>JAFDAS010000220.1 GCA_019313695.1 Deltaproteobacteria bacterium | reverse complement strand
CAACCCGGTCGTGTATGCATTTTCACCTTTTTTAAAGGGTGTGGATAATCTGCTGAAGGATGGAGAGATGGTAAAAGCAGGTGATCGGATGTTTGAGATTATCTATACGCCTGGCCACAGCAATGATTCGATCTGCCTTTATTGTGAAGAAGATCATGTTTTGTTTGCAGGCGACACAGCCGTTATAATCACATCGAACAATGGCTCTTATGATGAGGATTTTGTCTGCGCGCTTGAGAGGCTTTGCCGCAGGGATATCTGCTCGATCTATTTCGGACATGGCGAGCCGTTATTTGACAACTGCAATGCAAAGATACGGGCATCGTTGAGCATGGTTAAGTAGGGGATTGGTCGAGTAGTCGAGTAGGGGAAATGGTCGAGTAGTCGAACGGGGAATAGGGAATAGAGAATGGTGAACGGAGAATGATGGTAGGGCCGTCCTGCGTGGCGGCTGTTTTTTAATAATCTGCGAAAATCTGCGTAATCTGTGGATGAAAAAGGTCAGGTAGTCGAGTGGCGAAAAAACTAACATTTAAGCTGATAAATCATGATAAGCGCTCTGACTTTGACTGGTTGAATATTGAGTGTGGGAGTGCAAGGGTGGGCAAGGCAAGAGGTTTAATCAAAGACAAAACCCTGACGATCTGTTCAATAAATATATTCCCTGAGTTTGAAGGGCACGGCTATGCTGCAAGGACAATCGAAATGTTTAAGGAATCTTATGAGGTCATCATAGCGGACAGGGTGAGACACACAGCTATCGGATTCTGGGTCAAAATGGGATTCGTTAATAGAGAAGATGGGAGTTATGCGTATTGCGAGAAGAAGGTTAAAGCAAAATAAGCTCAAAGGTGAAAGGTGAAAGCTCAAAGGTCAAAGCGGAGAGCAAGGAATAAAAAAGATGAACGTCGAACATCGAACGTCCAACATCGAATGAAAAACAAATGCCAAATGAGACCTTCAACCAGCAACGAGCAACCAGTAAATTGTAGGTTGGGTTGAGGCACGAAACCCAACAAAAGCCTTTCAGCTTTGAGCTCTTCCGGCTTGTCCGGGTTAGGCACTTTAGCTCATTTACAAAAAGGAGAATACACATGATTATTGCCATTATTAATAATAAGGGTGGCACAGGCAAGACCACAACTTCTGTTAATCTCTCCGCAGCATTTGCCGACTCAGGCTATCGGGTTCTTTTGGTGGATCTGGATTCGCAGGCTTCAGCTTCCCTTTCTCTTGGGATTAAGTATAGCGATCTGGCACCTTCCATGGCAGATGTTCTTTTTGACGATATATTGATTAAATCAGCTGTTAGACCCTCTGCACGGCAGCGTTTGGAACTGGTGACAGGCGGAACTGAACTGGCTAACAGCGACCTGATCCTGGCCGATGTTCCGGGCCGTGAAAACAGACTCGCAGAATGCCTGAAGGGGATTCGGCAGGAGTACGATTTTATCATTTGCGATTGTCCTCCATCTTTGTCTCTGCTCTCAATCAATGCCATGGTGGCCGCAGACCGCTACATCGTTCCGCTCACTGCTGAATATCTCGCCCTGGAAGGGCTGATCAGCCTGATGGCGGCTGTCGAAAAGCTGAAAACCGGCATGGGCATAGACACCGAATTATTAGGCATTCTCTTTACAATGGTGGGTACAGGTTTGAAGAGCGCACGTGAGATTGTCGATCTTGTTCTGGAACACTATGGCGAAGATGTGTTTAAGACAAGAATCAGAAGAAACGTCAGTCTGGGCGAAGCGCCGTCATTCGGCATGAACATCTTTGACTATGCTCCTAAAGCGCATGGCGCCGAAGACTATTTAATGTTAGCCGATGAAGTTGTTGAACGCTGCGGGATTAAATGAGGGATTAAGGGGGGCATAAGCGCTCAAAAAGAATGAACATCGAACATCGAACGTCCAACATCGAATGATGAATAAGGTATTCTGCCAATTTATAAACTGGCGGAGCGGAGCGACATCATTATTTGACGTTCAATGTTCAATGTTCAATGTTCAATGTTCGACGTTCATCTTTTAATATGTTCAATGTTCATCTTTTTCATAGGTTGGGTTGAGATGCGAAACCCAACATAACGGTTAAAAAAGTAAACAAAAGGAGGTTCAAGTAATGACAAGCAAGGTGAAAAAGGACATTTTTGAACGCTCAACCCCTTTGTCTAAAGGGGAAGAGCCGGAAAAAGAAAAAAACGAAACAGTAAACGAGACAAGAAAGGAGGAACGCATGTCCAATACGACGATGAGCGCGGTTGTGCTCAAAGAGTTTAAAATTCTATTGGAAGCCATAAAGGCCGGCCATCTTGACGCGCGGGTAGATCTAAGTGATACAAGTGGTGCTGACAGGGAGCTGTTGGAGGGCATTAATGAGATGTTAGATGCTGTAATCGGCCCGCTGAACGTGGCGACCGTATCAGCAAGGGAGACATACCCGAGAACATCACGGATGATTATAAGGGTGATTTTAACGAGGTCAAGAACAACCTGAACGTCTGCATAGACGCCTTAAACGGCATGGTGGCTGAAACGGTTATGTTAGCTGATGCAGGTGTTGAAGGAAAACTTGATGTCAGAGGCGATGCCTCCAAATTTGGAGGCGACTTCGCCAAGCTTGTAAATGGTGTAAACAATCTTCTCGATGCGGTAGTCGGGCCTCTGAACGTGGCAGCCGAATACGTGGACCGTATCAGCAAGGGAGACATACCCGAGAACATCACGGATGATTATAAGGGTGATTTTAACGAGGT
>JAFDAS010000219.1 GCA_019313695.1 Deltaproteobacteria bacterium | reverse complement strand
TAGACGATTTGCGAAAAACAAAAGCAAACGTAAAATTTTTATCATTTGAGCCATTAATCGGGAATATTGGAAAAGTTAATCTAAAAGGAATAGATTGGGTTATAGTTGGCGGAGAATCCGGTACTGGCGCAAGACCAATGAAGGAGGAATGGGTGCTTGAAATAAAAAGACAATGCGTAAAATACAATGTTCCGTTCTTTTTTAAACAATGGGGTGGTGTGCGTAAGAAGAAAAACGGCCGGACTCTTTTAAATAAAACATGGGATGAAATGCCTGTTTATGCGCTGTCATAAATGATGCAGATTGTCCATAAACTAAACAACCTCATCCCTGAAGAAATGGTGCATTCATGTTGCAATTGCAGAATGGGATACGTCCGGTAACGGCAGAAGATGTGATTATTCTAAAGTTGGAAAGTAGAATGAAAATACACACATATGTAGACCGGCAACATAATGATATAATATTGAATTTTTAAGATGAACTCTTACCTTCACTTATTGTTATCTTGAAAATGCCCCGCTTTTGCCAGGGCGATAAAATGAGCGACGTCAATCTCTTTGGGACAAACGAATGAACAGGCTCGGGAGGTATGACATCGGTAGACGCCCTGTTCACTGTAGATCATCTTCTTTCGGTCTTTTTTGTTCGTCTCACGGGGGTCCATCATTCGAATGATAGCAGCCAGCATGGCGTTGGGACCTAAAAAATTCCGATGGCTGCTGATACAGGCCGAAGCGCAACAAAAACAGTTTATGCAGCGGGTGGCATTGATATATTGATCAAGCCGTTTAGGAGAAATCGAATGGGCTTTATTATTTCGATTCAAAGGCTTCGGTTCTATAATGTAAGGTTTTACCGCGTCAAGCCGCTCATATGCTTTCTCGACGTCTATGATCAAATCGCGGACAACGGGCGAAATATCCAGAGGTTCAATGGAAAAAGTGGTCGTGTTGAAATCGGCCACGGCATTTTGAACCAACAGTTCACAAGCCAGCAGGGGTTTACCATTGACCTTGACCGAGCAAGTACCGCACTGCCCGTGTTCACACGATGAATTCCAGGCCAGGGTCGGATCTTTTTCTTTGTTGATTATTTTAAACAGATCGACAAAACGCTGAATTCTTCCGGCCTCAATTTGATATACCTGCACCCAGGAGTGTTTTGTTTCAGGGTCGTAACGGCGAATATTTAGCGTTAACAAATAGGTTTGTTGCTTGGTATCCACTTTATCAGTACTCCCTTTGAATCATGTCGAATTTCTCTTGATTTAAACCACCGGCCCCATAGATACTCATATTCACGTGCCTTTTCCCGAGCCTGACATCTCCGTAATCTGTCATGGTGACGAGACTATGGTAATTGAACTCATCTTTTCGTACCGGGTAATCATCCCGATAGTGGGCTCCTCTGGATTCCTTGCGGGCAAGTGCGGCCTTGGCAATAACCATGGCAATTGAAAGAAGATTGCCCAACTCCCAGCGGTGGAGGAGTTCCGGATTCATGGATAGGCTTTTACAAGATAAATATATTCGGCCGGCAGCTCCCTTTAATTCTTTCAGGTTTTCGATGGCCTTTAAGATACCCTGTTCTGTCCTGAAAACCGAAAGATGTTCGGTCATGGTCTTTTTCAGGGCCGCTCGAATTTTTCCGATACTGCCCGACCCCTGTGCGTTGAAATAGTCGTTAAAATGAGAAAAAGTGGAGGCTTCCGGAGTATCGGTGTCATCGGGTGAAGGACCAGCCAAGTGTTCCAGTATTCGATCTGCTGCAAATTTACCCATGGTGATGAGTTCTAATATGGAATTCGTGCCCAAGCGGTTAAATCCATGGAAGCTGGCGGCGGCGCACTCACCCACCGCATACAAACCAGGAATGACCTGACCTTCAACGTTCTGAACTTCGCCGTATTCGTTCGTGGGTACCCCTCCCATGTGATAATGGTTGCTTGGTCGCACCGGGCAGAGGTCGGTCTTTGGGTCTACATTCACGTACCGTTTAAAGAAGGACGTCACCTCAGGGATCTGCTGCTTATGGACTGAATCCGGAAGATGTCTGAGATCAATCCAGACATGCTCAATATTGTGATCATGGTTGTATACCCCGCTTCCCTTCCGGATTTCTGTTTCCATTGCCCGAGCCACGAGATCACGGGGGGCTAAATCCTTCATTTTCGGAGCATATTGTTCCATGAACGGTTCCAAATCTCTGTTTCGCAGAATGCCTCCTACCGACCTCAACGTTTCGCTGGCCAAAATGCCAGAGCCGACGATACCGGTGGGATGAAACTGAACAGCCTCAGGATCCATTACAGGTAGCCCTGCCTGTAGAATCAAGGCAAGACCGTCTCCGGTATTTTGCCGGCAGTTCGTCGTAATTTGAAATACCTGGCCACAGCCGCCGGTTGCCAAAACTATCGTCTTTGACAGGATACGAACAAACTCCCCCTGTTTAAGTTTGAATATTATTGCGCCAACACATCTACTTTGGTGAAACAACAATTCCTTTGCCAAGCACTGGTTAAAAAAGGT
>JAFDAS010000218.1 GCA_019313695.1 Deltaproteobacteria bacterium | reverse complement strand
GTAAATCCCGTATAATATTTACCCACTCAATGTTTGGGAGATCAAATGTTCTTTTGAACCAGAAACTATATTTATTATAATAACCTTGGATTTTCTTGGGGTTAATAACAAAATATAATTTGTTCATTGCACCTCTCATTTTTATGGGGGTTGTTTGTTATGGGGAAGGGGAATACACTACAAGAACTACATGTTGTATCGATTTTGACCACGATCTTTTTGATTCTGACGCTGTGCGGCACCGCGAGCGCAGGACAGTTGTACGTCAACGAAACGGGCTGGTGGCACGTCGGCGGCGACTTCAATTCCAGCGACACGCCGATCCAGTTTGCGATCAACAACGCCACTGCCGATGATTCGATCTACGTGTACAACGGCAGTTACAATGAGAACGTTGACGTAAACAAGTCGCTCACTCTGGAAGGCGAGGGTGCGAATGTGGTGAATGTGACCGCAGCATCATCGGATGATCATGTTTTCAATGTGATGGCAAATAATGTAACCATCAACGGGTTCAATGTGAGCGGGGCAACAGGTGACGACAGGGCTGGGATGTATGTCACTGCTAATAACTGCAACATCTCTAACAATATCGCAACAAACAATTATCGCGGCATATTTTTATAATCGTCCAGCAGCAACAATCTCACCAGCAACATCGCAAATTCGAACAATTATTGCGGCATCGCTCTATTCGAGTCCAGCAACAATAACACACTCAACAGCAATACTGCGAACTCGAACAATTATTACGGCGTCGTTCTATACGAGTCCAACAACAATAACACGCTGACCAGCAATACTGCGAACTCTAACAGTGTAGACGGCATCGTTCTATCAGAGTCCAACAATAACAATCTTACCAACAATACTGCAGACTTGAACAGTGAAGTCGGCATATTTCTAGAATCATCCAGCAACAACATACTTACTGACAATATCGCAAACTCGAACAGTGTACACGGCATCAATCTACAATTTTCCAGCAACAACAACACGCTGAACAGCAATACTGCGAACTCGAACAGAGGCGGTATCGTTCTATGGTTGTCAAGCGACAACACGTTGTATCAAAATATTATGTACAACAACACCGAATACGGCAATGCCATTAATAACGGCGCAAACAACTGGAATTCGAGCAGTTTGGGAAATTACTATGATGATATTTACCAGACATACATGCTAAACGAAACGGCGTATAGTTGGATCAATACCACAAAGTCGGATGCGGACTGGAATGATACAGCCGATAAGAACTATTCAGCCAAAGTTCCGATTGGGTTTGATTTCATCCTCGACAATGTCACCTACACTGATATGCAGATTGTGAAAAATGGAGTGATACAGTTAATCCAAGACAGCGGCATCGAACTGAATATTTCGAGTAACTGCTCTTATACAAACTGGTCAACCACGTATCCCAATGAAACATTCATATTCGCGTTGTGTGATATCCTGTATCTAGACACCGGCAGTTGGTACGGCTACAAAACCTACACCGCAGGCGAGAATGATTCTGAAAACAACCTGATCTCACATAACCTGACCGTGATAGACTACCATGTGTCGACCTATAGTGACCACAATTATTCAACCAATCCAAATGACTATCAGGTCGTATTGTATGAAAACGGTACGCTGAGATTCAACTTCAAGAACTTAAACTACACTACGCTTGGTTATAATCTCTACAGCGGCATCCATCTTGGAAATAGTTCATCCACACACGCAAAGGAAACCATTCATGTTGGTCGTGCCGGACAGTATGAAAACGAGACATCCTACAGCACCCCCATCATCAGGACGCTCTCAAGCACCTATGATGCTAATGGTAACGGCATCGCTGATGCTGTATATCCCATAGGTGATGACGATGCTAGAAATAGCACTGCCATTGATAACTACCCACTGGTAGTGGCATCCAAAGCCAGTTCGCCATCCGGAGTGAGCACTACATCGTTTACAATACACACCACGATAACCGATCCTGCTGATGTAGGCATCAGTAATGTCACGCTGTACTACAGGAAGGACAGCGGAGCATGGACCAAATACACTGACAGTGCAACCGGCACATTTACTTTTTCAGCCACAAGCGGCGAATATTACTTCTATACGGTTGCGACAGATAACACAGGGAAAGTAGAAGGTGTGCCATCCACGTCCACGTATGATTCGCACACTACGGTCACCATAACGACTGACGGTGGCGGCGGTGGTGGCGGTAGCGGCGGTAGCGGCGGTGGAGGAGGCTCCACAGGTGAAGAGTATGAAAACATCGAATTCAAAGATGTTTCACGCGTGTACATCAGCACCAATGCAGACATCTCATTCACCTTCGATAAAGCTGGAAATGAGATACAATATATCAACTACAGAGCACTGACAAGCCAGGGATACATAAGCGCAACTATCGAAGTGCTAAAAGACACATCCACATTTGCCAAGGAGGCGGCGGCGGGTATAATCTGTAAGAACATCAATATCTGGGTCGGTACGTCCGGGTATGCCACAGATGCTAACATCGAGAATCCGGTT
>JAFDAS010000217.1 GCA_019313695.1 Deltaproteobacteria bacterium | reverse complement strand
CCACAATTAAAGATGCGATAGGCTAAGTCCTCTACGGTCAGCAAACCGCCTTGATCAAAGGCCTGCTGGCAGATGCGTTGGATCTTATGTCGGCGAAGACCAATGACACCGTATTTTTTTCGGATTTGCAGATCTTCTTTATCATCGTTTAATGTCAGCGTAACTGTAATTTGTTTTGATTTTGATATTGACTGACTGACTTTCGCATCAATTGATAAAATCGATAATCTTATTTGGCCGGGCTGCAAGCAGCTGCCGGATTCAAAATAACTGCCAAAAACTTTGTAAACGGTATCCAAAACAACGGATGACTCAAACGGGGAGCAGTTAAGTCCATAAATAATTTCATTGATAAATTGTTGACCAAGACTTTTGTTTTCTAAGCGACTCCACCTGTTAATTGAACTGTTATTGATCATATGGCCTCCATGGTTTGGGAGTTCACGAGTTAATTTTCTAAGCACTTTATATTATTTAAAATGCTTTGAGTATCAAAAAATTAAAACTCATTGCCATATGGCACAAATATAGGCGGATCCCGGTCTTCCCCCGCCTCAAATCTGCCTGCCCTCTACCTTTTGGTACGGGGCATACCTGTACGTCGACCCACGCTTTTGCCGCCGGCTTCCTTCAGATGTTACATCACTGCAACACCCTTGCCTTAGGCTACCCTTCGCCTCCTTCAGGCTGGGTCTGGACTTTACCAGCAATATGTGCCATATTACCGGTATCACCATTTAGCAGCCGGGCTTTGCCCGGCACACAACAAATCACTGCACTGGATTTTTACTCCGCTACGCTGCGTAAAAACCAGTGAGTTCAGGCGTTCGTTGCAGTCACAAGAAGGAAATAATAATGGCAAAATGTTCAATATGTAATTCCCGCAAGGGAAAACGAAAATGTATGGCCGATGACTCGTTTGTTTGCAGTCTATGTTGTGGCCAGTCTCGCAACCCTGATAAATGCACAGGTTGTTCCTTCTATAAGGGCGTTTCACATAACAGAAATTACCGAAAGGTTCCCTTTTACGGTATTCCGCAAATGTCTGATTCAATGGTACTTCAGGATATTTCAAATGTGATCGAATCAATCTTGTGTGGATTTGATACTGAAGTCGAAAAAGATTTCACTGATAAAACTGCACTACAACTCTTAGAATTGGCTTTTGATAAATATCATTTCAAAGATTCAGAGTTGGCATTTAGCAATTCTACATTAAAGATCCAATTTGAAAGAATGTCACAGATAATTGAACAAGATTTATCGGATACTTCAAAAGAACAGCTCACAAAAGTTATGGCTTCAATATACAGATCAATACATAGAAGAACAAACGGTGGCAGTGAATATTTATCTTTTGCGCAACAATATGTAGGGGCAAGAGTTGGACCAGGCGTAAGGGTTTTATCCTAACAGCTTATTCTAACTCCGATAAACGGAATAAGTACCTTCACGAAATTCTTTCTAAAAAACAAGAAAAGAATTTTTAAGATACTCAAATAACGGCGGAATCGCCGAACCAGGCGCTTGAGAGAGACTGGGCAAAGCCGTGCCGTTTTTTGAAAGGCGGTATTAAATTGGCAACTTATGCATTTATTAAGGTTTTCTCTTATCGTTGCCCATCCCCTCAGCTTTTCGTTCGGCGATAATAAAATAAGGAGATATGAAGTCAAAATTTAATCCTCCCGTGCGGGACGGAAAACCCGTAAAATGCATTGCCTGTGGGAATCCGTTACATCATAAAAGTGAACATTACTGCTCAAAAAAATGTGCCACAAAAATGGAATCCGAGAGTATTGGTGATATCCCAGCATTTTTATCAAAGTGGAAGTTGCGAAAATATAAAGAATTTAAAGACCCGTTGTCTGTGCTTAGAAAAAAGACGCGGCGCAAGACCAATGATTTATTTAAAAAAGGCATAATACAAAAGCAGCCATGTGTCGTCTGTGGCAAACATAATGTGATTGCGCATCATGAAGATTATTCAAGCCCTAACGATGTGATTTGGATCTGTGAGGAGCATCATAAGAAATACCATGATGGCAAAATAGGTCTTTTCAATAACAAACTATGGTGGAATCCCAAGCGGCTCCTACCCAGAAGTATGCGTGATGGGAATATGCCAAGGAAATATCAAAAACTTAAATCGCAATTTAAAAAGAAATGAGCGGCTGCGCCGAACAAGCTCATGCACTCTGACACCCAAAGCACCGGCGTTTTTGCCATCTGCCCACTGCGGTGTTTACGGGGCTTCTGCGAATGCCTTGTTGCTTTGGGTGCAGGTGATGAGTGCTTTAGAGGTAAAAAATGACTATTCACTTAACAGACTTCTATTTTAATTGAACGGAAGAAGTGTCTGTGACGAACTGACGTCACATCATGGCTTTCTCTCCATCTTTCAATCACTAAAGGAGAAAATGTAATAATAATTCTTCAAGTCATTGGCATCATTATCGGAATTATTATTGGATTATTTGCCCTTGAACTAATAATTGTGGCTTTGATCCCCGGCTTTAAGGTACCAGAGCAACACCTGGAAAAAGCGGAACAACCGACCCTGGAGGTGGACACCAAACCACCTTCGTCAAGAAAGGATGTGATTTTTAAAGTCAAGGGCACGCCATTGAGCGCATGGCTGTATCTGCCTAAGGATTTGTCTGCGCCGGTTCCTTGTATCATTATGGGGCATGGTCTTGGGGGAACCAAGGATATGGGCATAGAAGCTTATGCTGTTCGGTATCAGGAAGCCGGCTTTGCAGTGCTCGCATTCGATTACCGGCATCTTGGTGAAAGCGAGGGTGAACCCAGACAGTTGATATGGATCCCGTATCAACTGGAAGACTGGTCAGCAGCAATCGAATACGCTCGCGACCTCAAGGAAATTGATCCGACGAGAATTGCCCTGTGGGGCACCTCTTTGAGCGGTGGACACGTCATCGTGACTGCGGCAAGGGACAACAAGATAGCCTGTGTAGCCGCGCAGGTTCCGTTGCTGGACGGTAGTGCGGGAGGATGGGAGCTCGTGAAAAGAGCAGGCATCGGGTACATACTCCGGATGGTAATGCACGCACAGCGTGATCTAGTCAGATCCTGGCTCGGCCTCTCGCCTCATAAGATACCTCTTGTAGGAAAACCGGGTAGCATTGCCGTTTTGGCTGATTCAGATGCTTGGGACACTATCGGAGAGCTCGCGCCGGATGATTTTGTCAACGAAGCCTGTGCTCGTATAATTCTGCGGATAGACAAATACAAGCCGGTCAAACACGCCGCCAAAGTGCTTTGCCCAGTCCTGCTTCAGGTATGTGACAATGACATTTCACTTCCAATGAGCATCGTTGAAAAAGCCGAGAAGCGACTGGGGAAACTTGTGGAGGTTATTCACTATCCCATCGGCCACTTTGATATCTATATTGG
>JAFDAS010000053.1 GCA_019313695.1 Deltaproteobacteria bacterium | reverse complement strand
TCAGACGAGGATCACCTTCAGGAGTGGCTGAAAGTCGAGAAGGACCCCGAAGAATTCAAGGAGTTTCTGAAGCGCAACATCTATGACTGTCCGGACAATTTCGAATATATAGAATTGAATGGCGGGGTGGCCAAGATGAATGAACTGCGCATGAAGGAATTTATGATTCACAAGGAGGCTGAAAATGGCGGACTATAATACAATGGAAATGATGATATGCGTGGCGGTACGGGAACTTGAAGACGGCGCCACGGTAGGGGTCGGGACAGGAGCACCCTGCGCGGCTGCCATGCTTGCCCAGAAGACAGATGCCCCCAATCTTGTGATCATGTTTGAGGCTGGGGGTGTAGATCCGATATTACCGGAGATGCCCATCTCTGTGGGGGATTCCAGAACCTTTTACAAGGCGGTTATGGCTACGGGAATGTGCGACATCATGGAAACATGTTGTCGTGGTTTTGTGGACTATACATTCCTGGGCGGCGCACAGATAGACATGTACGGGAACCTGAATTCAACCATGATCGGTGACGATCATCAAAGACCGAAGATTAGACTCCCCGGGAGCGGCGGGGCCAATGACTTTGCCTCCTTTTGCTGGAGGATGATGGTTCTTACGGTTCAGGACGCGAGACGTTTTGTGGAAAAAGTAGCCGGTCTGCCCCTTGATGCCGGACCCTACAAGATAATCACCAATATGGCGGTTATGGATTTTGAGCCTGAGAGCAAGCGTATGCGCGTGATCTCCGTCAATCCGGGATATTCTCTCAAAGATATAGAGGAAAACTGTGGCTTTGAGCTTCTCAAGGCGGCCAATATAGTGGAAACACCTTCTCCTACCGAGGAGGCGTTGAGGATATTGAGGGAAGAGGTCGATCCCTACAAGTATATTATCGGCAGATAAGTTTATTATTTGTATACGTTACGTAGATGAGTTTCAAACAGCGGAGGCCCTCGTAAATACTTCTCCGGGCTTCCTGACGAAAGCTGTAAAATGGCGGATGTTCGCCGTCAACTCAAAGAACTCGAAATCCTTAAGTAAAAAATAGAGAGAATGAGGCGTGAACAGTGAATTTGAAAGATAAATATGCCGTTGTAGGGGTTGGGTATACACCTCAGGGGCGAGTTCCCGAAAGGACTACAATGAGTTTTCACCTTGAGGCCTGTGCCAATGCTATCGAAGACGCGGGATTGAGGCGAGAAGACATTGACGGATTGATCGTCTATCGCCACTTTCTTCCGCCAACGGGGGAGGGAGATGTCACTCCTTATCTCGTATCACAACACCTCGGCCTGGCGCCAACCTACATGACCCAGGACGCCAACTGATCACGAAGCCATATACAGCACGCAGTTGGCGCGCTAGAATCAGGCCTCTGTAAGTATGTACTTCTTTCCTATGCGCACTCGGGAGACAGCATGTCTCGTATGCTCATGGATAGGGGTGGTGATACACCGGTTTTTGGCCATTTCGGTGCGACCGCAGGGTACGCGATGGCCGCACGACGTGCCATGCATGAGTTTCATACGGGACCCGACACATGGAAACATATCGCCGTGGGACAGCGCAAATGGGCACATCTCAATCCGCAAGCGGCGATGCACGATAAGCCGATGACACATGAAGACTACTATAACGCAAAGTGGCTTATCGAACCTTTCCGCCTCCCCGATAACTGCCTGGTCAACGACGGCGGTCGAGCATGTATCATAACGTCGGCAGAGAGGGCACGCGATCTCAAACACTCTCTTGTCACCATCATGGGGATGGGGCAGCATAATCCGTCGACGGATTTTCAGCAGGCAACCTATCTGGCGGGACCGACCGGTGCCCGGCAAGCTAGCGAAACCGCCTTCAGAATGGCAGGCATTACCGTTGAGGATGTTGACGCCTGCGAGATATACGACTGCTTTACCTATACCGTGGAAATTACACTGCAAGACTACGGTTTCTTTAGACCGGGCGAAGGAGAGGAGTGGTTCTCGGGGGGAACTATCGAACCCGGGGGAAGAATGCCCGTCAATACATCGGGCGGTCAGTTATCTGAAGCGTATCACATGGGGTTGACGCCCCTAACGGAGGGGGTAATGCAGCTCATGGGTCGAGGCGGTTATAGGCAGCTCGGTTCCACAACCAACACGAAGGAACCCGAAATTATCGTATGCAGCGATAACGGTGCCATATTGCAGTGTCATTCCTGTTATATCCTGAGGAGGTGGTAGTCGCCATGACATACAACAAGCCGTTACCAAAGATCAATGCCGACACAAAAGAGTTCTGGAAAGGGTGCAAGGAACACCTCATAAAGATTCAGAAATGCGGTAATTGTGGATATCTTCGCCATCCCCCTTCATTCCTCTGCCCCCAATGCCATTCCCAGAAAACGGACTGGATCACCTCCACGGGGAAGGGGTCGGTTTATACCTTTACCGTCAACCATGTCGCATTCCATCCGGCCTTTCAGAAAGATCTCCCCTACGTCGTTGCAGTCGTGGAGCTTGAGGAAGGCCCTCACCTGCTTACGAATATCGTCGGCTGTGATCCGGGCAAGTTACGATGCGATATGCCGGTAGAGGTCGTATGGGACGATATAACCGATGAGTTCAGCCTCCCGAAGTTTCGACCGGTAGTGTAGAGTAACCGGATAAACCATTATGATCTTTAGTGTCAGGTCAAGCTTGAAAAGTATCAGGGCAACTTCAGCGTCAAAAGCTTTTCATGTCTCGACCAGTTCCGAGTTATAGCCTTTGCTCAGTTGACATATCGCGAGAGCCTTCGGGATAACTCGCCTGTCTGCGATCTCAGAGCAGAAAGCTTTAGCATATGGGCATACGAGGCAAGGTATCTCGGAGCACCCTGGCCGAGGCGAACGAAACCCGCGATTGGTGCATGTAAGCTGACTTCGCTCATTACCTAATCGGTATAGCCAGAAAACTGTATATGGACGAACCGACCATTCTCGATCTGGAGCAGACGGTATATGCCTTGGACGCCACGACCATCGGCCTGTGCATGTCCATGTTTCCTTGGCTGGCCTTCGTCAAAACAATGGCTCCATCAAGCTTCCCACTTATAAATCCCTGTTCCCTTTCCTAATAAACCGGACCACCGCTCACCTTAAAACAAAATACTTCCTTTTGGATCCAGAATGATGAACTTAGCGAAATTATTACTGCCACAATCTTCTGATTTGAGTTTCTCAGATCTGAAATCCGGAGTCCGCGTATTTGACGTCTCCGCCGACTATGGTCATGACAGCTTTCCCCTTGAGTTTCCATCCGTTGAAGGGGCAGTTGCGTCCCTTCGAGCGGAACGTGTCTGTGTCAACTGTCCATATTTTATTCATGTCTACAACTGTGATGTCAGCATCGGAGCCTGTTTTCAGTGAACCTTTCGGTATCTTCAATATGTCTGCGGGATTTACACTCATTTTCTCCACCAGCTGATTTATGGTGAGAATGCCGTCATCCACCAGTTTCAGGCAGAGGGGGAGGGATGTTTCCAATCCTGTGATGCCGTTCGCGGCATACTCAAATTCTACATCCTTTTCAACTGATGAATGAGGCGCGTGATCGCTGGCTATCGCGTCTATCGTGCCGTCCCGCAACCCCTCTTTTATTGCCTCGACATCGTCTGCGCCTCTCAGGGGCGGATACATCTTGAAGTTTGTGGAGAATCCTCGCAACGCCTCATCTGTAAGGGTAAAGTAGTGGGGGGCGGTTTCAGCCGTTACGTTGATTCCAGCGGATTTGGCCTCCCTGACGGCCTGAACGGAACCGGCCGTGCTTACGTGGGCGATATGTACACGGGTCTTTGTGAAACCCGCGAGTCGTATGTCCCTTATCACCATTATGTCTTCCGAGATGCCGGGGATTCCGGGAAGACCCAGCTGGGTGGATACGAACCCTTCGTGCATCAGACCGCCCGACGACAGACCCGTATCCTCGCAGTGTGAGATCACCGGCATATTGAAGGAATAAGCGTATTCGAGGGCGTGTCTCATCAATCCGCTGTCTGTGACCGGATTTCCATCGTCGGAAAAGGCAACGGCGCCGGCATTTTTAAGGTCGCCGAATTCTGTAAGGACCTTTCCATCCTGTCCCTTGCTGATCGCCGCGATGGGGTATACATTTGCCATTGCGGCGAGGCGGGCCTGTTTATGTATGAATTCCGTCACCGAACGATTATCATTGACAGGGTCGGTATTCGCCATGCAGGCGATGGAGGTAAAGCCCCCGGCTACCGCGGCTTCGCTTCCTGTCCGGACAGTCTCCTTATACTCAAACCCCGGCTCGCGCAGATGGGTATGCATGTCGATAAGGCCGGGCGTCACTATTTTATCTTTCAGGTCGAATATCTTCAAATCACCCCCGGAATCCGCCTCCGGAAGAGAGATGCCCTTTTCAATTCGGGATATCTTTCCATCTTCTATCAGGATATCCGTGACCGTATCTATATTCTGCGAGGGGTCTATAACCCGTCCACCCTTAAGTAGCAGTCTCATTTTCTGCCTCCTGACAAAAGATAAAGAAGGGCCATCCTCACGGCAACACCATTTGTGACCTGTTCGAGGATAACGGAAGAAGGGCCGTCGGCTATCTCCGGAGAGATTTCGACCCCCCTGTTTACCGGTCCCGGGTGCATGACGATCACATCGTTCTTTGCCAATTTGATGTTGTCCCGGTTCAGAGAAAAATGGTTCGCGTATTCGCGAAGAGAGGGGAAAAGATTTTTTTCCTGTCTCTCAAGCTGCATGCGGAGCATCATAACAACATCCGCGTCTTTTATGGCATCTTCCATGTTGTAATAAACCGAGACACCCATCTGATCCATATCCCTCGGTATCATCATTGCCGGCCCGCACACCGCTACATTCGCACCCATTTTCGTGAGGCCGTATATATTGGAACGCGCCACCCTGCTGTGGGCTATATCGCCGACTATGGCAATTTTGAGACCTTCCATAGTACCTTTCTTCTCTCTTATTGTGAGCATGTCAAGAAGGGCCTGAGTGGGGTGTTCGTGCGCCCCGTCTCCCGCGTTAATGATGGATTGTTCCAGTAGACCGGCGAGGATGTGTGCCGCGCCGGCGGCGCTGTGACGGATTATTATAATGTCCGGGTTCATGGATTCCAGGTTCTTAGCCGTATCAATGAGCGTTTCCCCCTTCACCACGCTGCTTGTGGATGCCGAGATATTGATTGTGTCCGCGCTCAGTCTTTTTGCCGCGATCTCAAAGGATGTTCTCGTTCTGGTGCTTGCCTCGAAGAAGAGGGTAATGACGGTTTTGCCCCTGAGGGTTGGAACCTTCTTGATCGTTCTGGTCGATATTTCCTTAAAGGATTCCGCCGTATCGAGTATAAGGTCGATCTCTTCCCTCGGAAGATCTACTATCCCCAGCATGTCTTTTCTTGATAAGTTCATGGTGCTTTTCAACCTCTCACGATCTTGATTGGGATACACCCATACGGATATCCGTGCCTTTGTAGTTAACCCTCTTCGATTACAACCTCGTCAGCGTCCCTGTTATCCGTGAGATTAACACTGATATTTTCCCATAGCGAGGAGGGAAGGGTTTCACCTATGAAATCAGCCCTGATGGGAAGTTCCCTGTGCCCCCTGTCGATGAGGACGGCTAACTGTATCAGCTCGGGTCTTCCGAAGTCCATAAGCGCGTCCATGGCGGCCCTTATAGTTCTGCCTGTGAAGAGGACATCGTCCACAATGACAACCCTCTTGTGATCGAGGGGAAAGGGAATATATGTCTTTTCAATCTCCGGTCTTTTGCCTGTCGTCAGCACATCATCCCGGTAGAGTGTTATATCAAGTGTTCCGGACATGATCTCTGTCCCCTCAATGGCGGATATCTTTTCGCGGAGTCTCTCCGCCAGGGATATCCCTCCTTTTCTTATACCGATGATGATGAGGTTGTCCGTACCCTTGTTCCGTTCCAGTATTTCGTAGGCAATTCTCGTAAGGGACCTTTCAATCCCTTCCGCATCCATAACCACTTTCTTCTTTTTCATCTTTATTATTCCTTAATTTGTTGTCCGGAGAGAACGCCACTTTCAAAGGTTGTCTCAAAAAAAAAGCCTTCCCACAAGATGAGAAGGCCATTTAATACTCTTTTTCGACGAAGCATTCGAGGAGCATTGGAAACCCCTTTTAGTTGATTTATATGTTCAGTAAACTTGGTTACAGATACCAGCGTTTGTTCTTTGTGTCAAGATGTTAATGAAGTATGTGTTAATAAAGTATGCTGCCCATCCTGCTCCACCTGATTTCTTTATTGTCTTTATTCCATAACCACGACCCATATATGATGAATGCCTTGCCCAGAACATCCTTAAGATCAACAAATCCCCAATACCTGCTGTCATAGCTATAATCCCTGTTGTCCCCCATAACAAATATATGTCCGGCTGGAACTGTGACCGGTCCGAAATTATCGCGCGGCTGTACCGAGGCCGGGAAGAGCCTTCTGTCGGTATAAATCCCGTGGCCGTCGTCGCAGGGAGAACCATTCAAGTATATCTTTTTGTCCCTTATTTCGATAGTATCACCTGCCACGCCCACAACTCTCTTTATAAAATCTTTTGTCCTGTCCACCGGATATATGAAGACTACGATGTCTTCCCTTTCGGGATCATTTATGGATATCAGAGTTTTTCTTAAGAAAGGTATCTTTATGCCGTAAGTGAATTTATTGACGAGCAGGTGATCTCCTATCTGGAGGGTTGGTTTCATCGAACCGGAGGGTATCTTGAATGCCTGAACGACAAAGGTTCTTATAAAAAGGGCTATGAGTATAGCTATTATTATTGCTTCCGCATATTCCCTGACCACGCTTTTCCTGTTTTTGTCCATGATAATGTTTCCAATTACGAATATATCGCCGACATCGCTATCACTACCATCACAATGGCTAAAGATCCCTTAACCAGTGTTCCGATAATTCTTCCTATCAGTGAGCCATACCCCGCCCTGATAGCCGGTTTCAACTTCCGCTGTTCCAGATATTCCCCTAAGAATGCCCCGGCAAAGCCTCCTAAAAAGACTCCGATTATGGCGCCCAACCCGAACAGGATCGGAGTCATCATGATTGCTCCGACGATTCCTCCAATGATGGATAATGCCACGCCTGTCTTTGACGAACCATATCTCCTGGCGCCTGCGATTCCCAGGAAGAAGTCCATAGTCTCCGCCAGCAGTGAAATGAAGACAAGCACAATAATTATCTTAAGACCGATCTTCTCGAATCCGGTTATCCATGAGTAGATAACGACATCTCCAAGGATCAGAAAAGTTCCCGGAAGGCCGAATATGATGGAAAAGATTCCAACTAACAATATAACAACGAATATTGTCAATCCAGCTGCTTCCAGGAGCGGCACGTTATTTTCTCCTCTTTTCCTTTGAAGGACTGATGGATTCCCATACCAGGATAGCGGGACTGGCAATAAATACGGAGGAATAGGTACCTATTGTTATTCCAACCAGCATGGCAAAGGCAAAATCATGAATGACCGCTCCGCCAAGGAAAAACAGGGCAAGCACGACAAGCAGAGTTGTCCCCGATGTAAGCACCGTTCTGCTCAGTACCTGGTTTATGCTCGAGTTTACGATATCTTTAAGCGATTGTTTCCTTACGCCCTTTATATTTTCTCTTATTCTGTCATACACAACTATGGTGTCATTGAGGGAATAACCTATGATTGCCAGCAGAGCCGCAACTATAGGGAGCGTGAACTCCTTATCCATGAGGGAAAAGATTCCGACGGTGATGAGGACATCATGTGTGAGGGCTATGATTGCCCCGACGGCATAGCGCAGTTCAAACCTCCACGTAACATAGATCAGTATCCCGATCATCGCGTAGAGCATGGCCAGAATGCCTTTTTCTCTCAGGTCTTTGCCCACCTTCGGCCCGACGACTTCAATCCTCCTTACCTCGAAACCTTCCTTGCCGTAGGATGTGTTCAGTGCTTCTTCTACTTTGCTTGATAACCCTTTGAGTTCGGAGCTGGACTTTTCTGTCTTGATCAGAAACTCGTTGTTGTCGTGATATCCGAAGCGCTGGATGATGCTGTTTCCGAGACCGATGGTTTTCAGAGAATTCCTTATCTTGTTCGTATCTGTTTCCTGGGAGAACTTTATCTGAACCAGCGTCCCTCCGGCAAAATCTATGCCCAGATTGAGTCCACCGTGCAGCGCCATGGATAATATGCTTATGATTATCAAAAACAGTGAGGCAGTAAAAGCGATTTTCATTTTTCCGACAAGGTCAATGTTTATTCCGGGCTTTATAATTTCCATCAATATCTCCGTTCCAGATTGTTAATTTTGCATGAGCTGAACAGCGTGCGCATAAAATCAAAAAATCTCCGATTCATATGGCTACTCTCTGAATGTTTCTATCCCATACGAAATAGTCGTAAATTATCCTTGTCACAAAGATGGCAGTGAACATGCTGCATATTATACCTATGCTGAGTGTGACCGCGAATCCCTTGATTGGCCCTGTTCCGAACTGGAAAAGCACCAGGGCGGCGATAAGGGTAGTAACGTTTGCGTCCACAATAGTCAGCAGGGCCTTCGAGTATCCTCCCGCTATGGCGGCTCGGGGGGACTTGCCCAGCCTCAGCTCCTCCCGTATCCTTTCGAATATGAGGACATTCGCGTCCACTGCCATACCTATGGTCAGCACGATGCCGGCGATCCCTGGAAGGGTAAGAGTTGCCTTGAACGCGGCAAGCGCACCCAGTATCAGTACTATGTTCAGGAAGAGCGCGATATCGGCGATAATTCCGGACAGGTTGTAGTACATCACCATGAATAGAATAACCAGTATGCTGCCCACAATTATGGACAGTATTCCCTTGTCGATGGAGTCCTGACCGAGGGAGGGACCTACGGTTCTCTGCTCCAATATCCTGACGGGAGCCGGCAGCGCGCCTGCCCTCAGGACGATGGCCAGATCATGTGCTTCGTTCATGGTAAAACTTCCGGTGATCTGGGCGTTGCCGCCTGAAATTCTTTCCTGTATAACAGGCGCTGAGTGAACCACGCCATCCAGAACAATTGCCAGACGTTTCTTGACATTTGCTGCCGTTATCCTGTCAAAATCCTTCGCGCCCTGAGAATCAAACTTCAGGGAGACATATGCCTCGCCAAACCTGTCGCTGATTGATACCTTGGCATCCTCCAGGGATTCGCCCGTCAGGAGGGTCTTTCTCTTGAGCAGGTATGGTATCTTCGCCCTCCGCCCTGTTTCACTCTCTACCCTGTATCCGTAAGCTATGATGTCACCGGAGGGCACATTTCCCTTGAGCGCTTCATCCAGGCTGTGTTCCTCATCCAGCAGCTTGAATTCCAGAAGAGCCGTTTTCCCGATCAGATTGATAGCCCTCTGCGGATCTTTGACTCCCGGCAGCTGTATGAGTATGCGATCCTTGCCCTGGGGTATTATTTCAGGTTCAGAGACGCCGAATTGATCCACCCTGTTTCGTATTGTTTCAAGGCTCTGTTCCACGGCAAATTTTTCTATCGCGGCAACCTGTTTATCCCTTATCTTCAGATAAACCTTTTCACTTCCGTTTACTATCTCTGAAGATTTGATATCAAGGTTGGGGAAATTGTCTTTTAATATCTTCCTGAATCTCGCGCCTGCCTCTTTATTGGGCAACTCAAGAGTTGTGACAGCTCCATCTTCCCGAGACAGTCGTTTGAAACGCACCCTTTTTTCCATGAGAAGATCCTTCAGATCATTCGAGATTCTTTCCATGGAGCTCTCGACTGCCTTTTCGGTTTCCACTTCCATGACCAGGTGCATTCCTCCCTGGAGATCGAGACCCAGGTGGATCTTGTCTGTATTGTCCTTCCAGACGGAAGGAAGCTTCTGTGTTATAGAAGGCATGAGAAAAAACAGGGCGACTGCAACGATGACAATCGTTACAATTCCCCTCACCTTGATGTTTTTGTCGGACATTTGAGTTCCTTTCGCTGCTGCTTATGGAGTCGCTTTCTGTGTGACGCCCGCAATGTAGGCTCTTGAAATCTTGACTTTCACCTTATCGGCCACTTCCAGGGTCACAACCTGTTCGGTAATGGCTGTAATCTTTCCGTGCAGTCCGCCTGCTGTGACTATCATGTCTCCATGAGCGATGTTGCTCAGCATTGCCTTCGTTTCTTTCTGTTTCTTCTGCTGCGGTCTTATGAGAAGAAAATAAAAAATTGCGAAAATGGCAACCATTACAATGATAAAGTTCATATCTCCACCGGGTGCTCCACCTCCGCCTGCTCCACCTGCTCCCATCGCGTATGCCATGCCTGTCATCTTATCTGTTCCTCCTTGAATTTTTTAATTATTTTCAGGTCCCGCGTATGACAACCGGGACATGAAATCTTTTCTAAAGGCCCTGTAATTGTCATTTCTTATTGCGTCCCTGATCTTTTTCATCAGATTCATAAAATATCTGATGTTGTGGATGGTATTCAAAACGAGCCCCAGGATTTCTCCGGCGACAAACAGATGTCTGAGATATGCCCGTGAGTAATTTCTGCACGTGTAACAATCACACTCGCTGTCAAGAGGCGAACCATCCCTACGATAACGGGCGTTCCTTATAACAACTTTTCCATCACTTGTAAACAGCATTCCGTTCCTCGCGTTTCTCGTGGGCATAACGCAGTCAAACATGTCTATTCCATGATAAACGGATTCCACGATATCTTCCGGAAGACCCACCCCCATAAGATATCGCGGTTTTTCTTCAGGCAATAGGGGGGTGAATGCGGCGGTTATTTCACGCATGACTTCCTTGGGTTCTCCGACACTCAATCCCCCAAGGGCATAGCCGTCGAACCCTGTGTCGATGAGCTCTTCTATGCCCCTCCTGCGCAGTGTCTCGTACGCTCCCCCCTGGGATATTCCGAAGAGGGCCTGATGGGCATTTTTTTTGGCGGACTTGCATCTTTTAGCCCACCTCAGCGTCATGTCAAGCGATTTTTCCGCGTAGTTAAACTCCGCGGGATACGAAACGCACTCGTCAAGGCACATCATTATGTCGGACCCCAGTGCTTCCTGAATCTCCATGCATATCTCAGGGCTTATAAAGTGACGTGAGCCGTCTATATGTGACTGAAACGACGCCCCCTCCTCTGTTATCTTTCTCAATGCACCCAGACTGTATATCTGAAAACCACCACTGTCGGTCAGGACAGGCCGCTGCCAGTTCATCAGCTTGTGCAGCCCGCCCAGGGTTCTGATCAGTTCGTGTCCGGGCCTCAGATATAGGTGATAGGTGTTTCCGAGAATTATCTGTGCACCCAGGTCACTCACCGTCTCCGGTGTGAGCCCCTTTACTGTTCCCTGAGTTCCCACGGGCATGAAAACGGGAGTGTCCACCTCCCCGTGAGGAGTCATTATCTTCCCAAGCCGCGCCTCCGATCCACTGTCCTTGTGGAGCAGCGTGAAGCCGAATCCATTAATCCCTGATTCCTGTTTTTGAGGCCTGTCTTCTGTGTCCATGTGACCCAATTTCTAATTAAAAATTCAAGACCAGTGGGGACAGGTTTAAACCTGTCCCCGATTATTTTTACAATATCAGCATGCAGTCGCCATAGCTGTAGAACCGGAACTTCTCTTCAATGGCCTTTTCATAGGCCCTGCGCATCAGATCTTTTCCAGCGAAGGCGCAGACAAGGAGGAAGAGCGAGGAGGCCGGCAGATGAAAATTTGTAAGCAATCTGTCCACGGCCTTGAAACGATAGCCCGGATATATAAAGATGTCGGTGCTTCCTTTTCCCGGATTTACCTTTCCGTCCGGATCAGAGGCCGATTCCAGTGTCCTTACGGAAGTTGTGCCAACGGCCACAATCCTTCCGGCCCGGTTGATCTTTTCGGCCGCCTCTTCGCTTATCTCGAAGGTTTCTCGCTCCATTTTATGATCTGTCACGAATTTCGATTCAATGGGCAGAAATGTTCCATATCCCACATGCAGCGTTACCTGCGCGATATCGGTTCCCCTTCCGCGCAGCGTCTCAAAAGTCCCTTCGGAGAAATGCAGACCGGCGGTAGGAGCCGCGACCGACCCGGGGTTTTTCGCGTAAACGGTCTGATATCTATGCAGATCACCCGGATCTTTTGTATGTCCCTTCTCCCTTTTTATGTAGGGCGGCAGGGGCGCGCCTCCAAACTTCTCAAGAAAATTGTCGAACCCGTCCTCCGGATGGAAACTGACGATCCACTTCTTGTCGGAAATCCTTTCTGTTATTTCCGCCCATGAACGGCCGTCGAAAAATATCTTTGTGCCCGCACCGACCCTCTTGGCAGGTCTCAACAGAACTTCCCATGTCGTGGGTGAATCCGCCTCTTCGAGCAGGAGCATCTCGATCGTGGCGCCGGTGGACTTTTTCCCGGAAAGCTTCGCGGGGATTACCCTGGAATTGTTGACAACCAGAAGGTCGTCCTTCTTCAGAAACCCGGGCAGTTCATAAAAATGCCTGCATTCAAAGGATCCGCGGCTCCTGTCCACAACCATCATCCTTGAATGATCTCTCGATTCACACGGCTCCTGCGCGATTAATTCTTCCGGGAGATTATAATAAAATTCTTCTGTCTTCATGGCAGGTTCTAATAAATAGTGACTAAATAAATAGTGACAGCGACTATTTTATTTTGAGTGGTCTTCCTCTCGGGAGCACCGTTCATTAAATAATCGCTGTCACTATTTAATTATTTAATTTCTTCCCAGATAGACGAGGAGCAGGCCGATTATGACCGCTGCCAGGCCCAGTTTCCTGAGTGTGCTGCCTGGGATCTCATACACCTTCATGAGATAATCCTTGATTTTCTCGGGAAAAGCGAAGTAGGGGAGGCCTTCTATTATCAGAACCATTCCTATGACACATAAGAAAAATTTCATTGTTCGTCAGTCACCTTTTCTGTTCTTTTTGCTGTATTCCATAAATCATCCATCTCTTTCAGGGAGACATCGCGCGGAGACTTTCCTTTCTCTTTCAGACTCTCTTCAATAAATGAAAATCTCTCCGCGAACTTTTCCAGTGAAGATCTGATGGCATTTTCGGGATCTATCTTAACGAACCTGCACAGATTTACAAGTGAGAGAAGCATGTCGCCTATCTCGTTTTCTATGCGATCTTTCTTTCCGCCTGAGATGGCATCTTTAAGCTCTCCCAGCTCTTCGTCAATCTTTTCCAGGACGCCGCCTGTGTCTTTCCAGTCAAAACCTTCTCTGGATGCCCTGCCGGTTACTTTGTGTGCTGTCATGAGAGGAGGCGTGGAGCGTGGTATGCCCCGAAGAAGGGACACACCTTTTATTTCCTTTTTCCCCTCATGTCCCTTTATGGTCTCCCAGTTGGACCGAATCTCTTCCACATCCCGGACTTTTGTCTCCCCGAAGACGTGGCCCTTTTCTTCAGAGAGTTTTGCCAGGAACAGTATCTGGAAGAGGACATCTCCGAGTTCTTCCTTCAGGGCATCCGGGGAACCGTCGTCTATCGCGTCGATGACCTCGTATGCCTCCTCAAGGAGGTATCTTCCGACATCCTCCTTCTTCTGCTCCTGGTCCCACAGGCATCCGTCCGGAGCTCTCAACCTGTCAATGATCTCCGTGATTCTGCTGAAACTATATTTCTGTTGATCCCTCAATCGGCCATTGCCCCTTTCTTTCAAAAAACAGTGACAGCGACTATTTAATGAACGGCGCTACCGGGGGGAATCCACGCAAAATTAAATAGTCGCTGTCACTATTTAAAACACTATTTAAGTGGCCATTGTCCCCTTTCTTTCAGGACATCGCGATAGACCGCTAAAGCTTCGTTAACCGCGGGCATTCCCGCGTAGGTGGCGAGTTGAAAGAAGACTTCTGCCAGCTTTGCCGGATCGCAGCCTACATTCAGCGCCGCGTTGACATGCAGCTTCAATTCATCCCCGGCACGAAGCGCGGCCAGCATGGCGCACGCGGCCATCTGCCGTTCAGGCAGTGTAAGCACTGTTCTGGAATAGAGATTGCCCGTTATAAATCTGGAGAAGTCGTTGGCGAGATCCCGGTCAAATTCCTTCCACATGAGGTAAGGTGGGTCCATCTTTATGCCGGCGCCAAAGAGTTTGCCGGCCGTCTCACGAGTTTTATCTTCTGTTTTTCCCATAATATCCTTCTTTATTTTACCAGGAATATGTCTCTGTCCCTGTCCTGGAAATACATATAGTTATATGACCCCTTGTTTGTTGATTCAAAAATCTCCTCTCCCTTTTTCCTGCACGCGGGGCAGCTCTGCCCCGGTATCATGACGGCAAAGATCCTGTTGCCTGTGCTTGCCCTGGAGTTGACGGTTACCAGGCCCCCGCATTCGTCGCATATGCGGACAGTCTCTTCCTGATGTTCACTTATCCCGTCCGTGTCGTAGAATATACTCTTGTCGCGGCGCGCGTACTCTCCGCCCTTTACCACGCCGGCTCTTTGAGACTCGCGATTCTTCCACAGGTTGTAGATGTATGAGACCTGCTGTTCTATGTGCCTGCTTGTCTGAGGGGTCTGTCTTATGGCGTCAGGGTCGTAGTCCGGTTCGGTGACGTGGCTGTAATCTATGCCGGCCATGGCTAATATTATGCCCACATTGACATAGGGGAGGGCTGTTTCTATGGAATATCCGCCTTCAAGCACAGCTATGTCGGGTGACAGTCTGTCATTCAGGATAGCGTATCCCTGAGCGGAGAAAGACATGTTGGTTATCGGATCGCTGTAGTGGTTGTCCTGCCCCGCCGAATTGATGATCAGATCCGGCTTGAATTCATCCAGTATGGGGAGGATCAGGTTGTCCAGAGCGAACAGGAAGCCCTCGTCCGAGGTATTTGGCGGGAGGGGCACGTTTATCGTGTAGCCCAGGGCGTTCGGCCCTCCGAATTCATCCGGAAATCCGGAACCGGGATAGAGCGTCCTTCCGTCCTGATGGATCGATATATAAAGAGTATTAGGGTCATGCCAGAATATGTCCTGCGATCCGTCGCCGTGGTGACAGTCGGTGTCGATTACCGCGATTTTCCTGGGTCCGTATTTGTGTCTTATATATTCGACCATGATCGCTTCAATGTTTATGTTGCAGAACCCTCTGGCGCCATGGACGATTCGCATGGCGTGGTGTCCGGGGGGACGGACAAGCGCGAAGGCATTGTCGACCTCCTTCTGCATTACCTTTTCAGCGGCTGTTATGGCCCCTCCGGCGGAGATCAGGTGAGACTGCGTGATAACACTCTGGGCATCCGGCGCGCAGATATGAATGCGGTTTATATCCTGGATGGTGGCAAGCCCCGGCTTGAATTCCACGATATTATCCAGATCTAACAGGCCTTCTTCAAATACCTGATCCTGTGTGTAGAGGAGGCGCTCCTCTCTTTCCGGGTGGGTCGGTGATATCGCCCAGTCGAAGGCAGGAAAAAATATCAGTCCGGTTTTTTTCTTATCTTCTGACATTGAGTTCCTCCTTTTTGAAGCCTGCGATCAGTCCCGGTTTTACCTGGGCCTTGATCCTTATGTTCTTGCCGGCAGTGTATCCCATCCCCCTTACCATGTTAAAGACTTGATCCTCTATGATTTCCATATCGAGATCGTCTTCCTGTGCACCCATCCTCAGCGCCCTCTCGCGCAATTTGTCCTCGCATATACCGATCGCGTCTTCCCGCGTGAATCCACGAGGTATGCCGGTCTGTATGCCCTCCTCTGCGATGGTCATTTCTCCTTTTTCAGTATCGGCGAGGAGTGTCAGTTCGGTTGTTGTTCTTGCAAGCGCGGCGCCTATCGCGTTGGCAACCTCCGCGTGTTCGGGAATGCAGGAGGGAAATCCCAGCATCTTGTCTATATAAGGCGCCATCGGCCTGGCCGGTCCGCCCGCGATATAGACCACCTCCGGTTTTATCTTTTTTCCTTCAAAGATTTCGTGGACGGTATAGACAGGTTTGTTGTTGATCTCCCTGAGCATCTCGTTTACCGCGGATATTATTTTCCGGCAGACGAGATCGAACATCTCTTTTGCCATCTCCTCGATGGAATAGTTCTTGACCCCGGCTATCTCTTTCACAGCCTTGAGAGCTTTATCCAGGTTTCCGATATTCGTGAGCCCGAGGGCTATCATGGCATCTGTCGGAGTAGGGGAGGGGCCTCCGAAGGCCGCTGCCGGTCCGTCTCTCTCAGGGCCTATCACAAGGCGCCCATCTTCGTATCTGACCCTGCTGTCGCCGCCTATTCCAATGGACCTTGTCAGGAGTCCCCTGATAAGTGTTTTGTGTCCCTCTATGGTTACGCCCAGGGGCTCCAGGAGAGGTGTGCCGCCCGCGAAGATCGCTATATCCGTTGTAGTTCCGCCTATATCCAGGGCGACGGCGTCTTTGCTGCCGTTTGTCAGACTCAGGATACCCATGACACTGGCAGCAGGCCCGGAGAGTATTGATCCGACGGGATATCCGGCGGACTGGCTGATCTCGGAAGTGCCGCCATCCGCCTTCAGTATATAGATGGGAGCGGTTGTTTTCGTGTGTTTCACATATTCCATGACGTTCTTGACGAAGGCATTGTATGTGTCCCATATCGCGGCATTGAGATAGGTTGTTGCTATGCGCCTCGGGAAGCTCAGGTTTCCCGACATGCGGTGACCGAAAGATATATGCCTGAATCTGTCATTGATGATATCTCCTATTTCCGTTTCCAGGCCGGGATTTCGCGTGGAAAACTTTCCGACGATTCCCACATGATCAATCCCCTCTTTCTTGAAGATGTTCCCGATGCCGGCAACCTCTCCACGGTCTGTGTCGGCGACTCTGATTCCGCGGTGGTTTACATAACCGGATATGAAATGTGTGTCTTCGTTGATTCTGAGCATTTCAGATGAAAGGCCGGGACCGGCGGCCAGGATCATCCCCACTCTGTCCGTCTTGCCCTGCACGATGGCGTTGGTTGATATGGTGGTGCTTAGGACGACTTTTTCCAGTTCGCCGGGATCCTCACCCTCGAAGATTTCTTCAGTGACCTCTATGAGTGACTTTATCAGGTTTTCCCGGTCTGTCAGGACTTTTGCCGTTTTCTTTATCTCAAAATTGTCCAGCAAAACCGCATCGGTGTGTGTTCCCCCAACATCAATCCCTACGATCATGATTTCCCCCCGGCATACTTTTTCATCAAAAGTAGCTATCACATGAACCGGTACCAGTCAATCTATGATGCTCGTAAAAAATCGAAATATAAATATACACAATTTTGTCATTCCCGTGAAAACGGGAATCCAGTGTTTTTAAGTAGTTATGCGCTTCTGGATTCCCGCCTACGCGGGAATGACAGACTTTTTACGAAGCCGTCAATCTATTGATGCTCGTAAAAAATCGAATCTCCTCTCCCATCAAGGGAGAGGGAGTTTTATGGTTTTTTACGAGCGCATTATCGGTTCAGGAACCGGAAATATTCGTACATCTTGGACAGGGCCTTTACCGCCCTTTCCGGGTTCGCGTAGAATACACTTTTGAAGGCACAGTTTTCAACATTATATACGGTATGATGTTTTTCATCCTCGAGGAGGCTTACACCCAGTATGGGTTTTTTATATTTTTCCATCATGTGTGCCACACGAGCGATATAATCCTCTTCGAGACTGTCGAGGAGCTTCCCCCCTTCACTCAGGAACTCATCAGAGTAGCTGGGATCTGCCCGGCGCACTGATTCGCCCAGGCGCTTCCCGAATATCTTCATTCCCAGTATGCCAAGATTTATAACAGCGTCGCAGCCATCCCACTTCAGAAATTCCTCCATCACTGTCAACGGTATGGTATTGTCGCTTTCACCCACAATATCTGCCGGATTGGACCTGCTCCAGTAGGCTGGAAGGATTTTGTCCATACGCTCCAGCATGTCATCCGGCAGGTCCGGCACCTCGAGCCCTTCCCGTATGCACATATCGGCGGTTATGACCCCCCACCCGCCGCCGAGGGTAACAATAGCTACGCGGTTTCCCTTCGGCAGAGGCAGGGAAGAAAATGCGGCGGCAAGATCGAGAAGCTCCATTGATCGTTCCACCTTTACTATACCCGCCTGTTTGCATACGGCATCAAATACACGAGAGTCGGAGGACAGCGCCCCTGTATGACTCGACGCGGCGCGATTTCCGGCCCCGCTCTGCCCCCCCTTTAGAAGCACGATGGGTTTCTTCTTTCCTGTTCTCCTGGCGCCTTCAAAGAACCGGCGGCCGTCTTTAACGCTTTCGATGTAGAGGATAATAATCTTTGTGAGGGGATCGATCTCAAGGCCGTCAATGAAGTCTTCAACCGTAACCATAGCTTCGTTCCCGGATCCGCAGAACCCCCTGATTCCGATGGCCTGTTCTTCCGCGAAGGCCAGGAGCTGGACACCCAGATTTCCGGACTGGGAAACGATGGCTGTTGAACCTGCCATGGGGTTCACGGAAGTGCCGATGCAGAAAAACTCTCTATGCGGGTTGCAGATGCCCATGGTATTGGGACCAAGAATGACTATACCCGCTTTTCTTGCCTCCATGGCGAGTTTCTCTTCCAGAGCCTTTCCTGCACTGTCCGATTCTCCGAATCCGGAGGTGATGAGAAGCATGTTTTTGATGCCTTTTTCCTTGAACTGAGGGATCAGATCCAACACCATTTTCGCCGGTATTGTAACGACTCCCAGATCAACATCACCAGGGATTTCGCTGACCGATTTATAGACATGACGACCGGCTATGGTTCCCCCCTTCGGATTCACCAGGTATATTTCACCCTTGTAGCCACCGCTTATCGTATTTACGACAAGCAGATGCCCCCATTTTCCTATGGCCCCTGATGCTCCGACAAAGGCAATGGATTTCGGATAAAATAATTCGCGTATAACGGTAGGGGCTACGGGCGGGTGGTATTTTTTTTCGGCCTGTATTTTCCCCGGTACAATCAGCGCGTCGACGGCGACGACATCACCACCGGATGTAACTACGAGTGGGTTGATGTCTATTTCCGAGATTTCAGGAATCTCCATGCCTGTCCGCGACAGTCCCATAAGTGTCTTTATCAGCTTGTCCCGGTCAGCGGCCTTTTCTCCTCTGAATTCTCCCAGGAGCGATTTCGCCTTGATTTCATCTAACATTTCCGCCGCGTCGGATTCGGTCAGCGGGGCAACGCGAAAGACAACGTCGGAGAGCGCCTCGGTAAAGACACCACCGATACCGAACATAATCACAGGTCCGAACTGTTCATCCCGGAACAGACCGGCGACAAACTCCCTCTTTCCCTGAACCTGCGGCTGTACCAGCAATCCTTCAAGCTCGTCCCCAGCCTCCTGAGCGATCAGAAAAGCTGCGTTCTTGACCGCTTCCACATCAGCGAGATTAAGATGTACAAGTCCCCTCTCGGTCTTGTGCAGCAGCGTAGCGCCGAGCCCCTTAAGTACCACGGGAAATCCCGTCTTTCGCGCGGCCTCCACAGCCTCATCTTCACTGAAGGCAACTGTTTCACTGATAACCGGCACGCCATATGCCTTAAGTAGCTGTTTTGATTCGCTTTCAGTCAGCGCCTTATTTCCGGATGTTCTGATTTTGTCTAATAATTCCTCTATATTCACATCGTACTCCTTTTAAACTTTTCATGCATATTGTGTAAATTCGCTCTGCCTTCTATACCATTAAATCGCGAAAGTGAAGAAAATTTATTGTGGGGAATGACAGACTTCCAAGTAATTTGTCATTCCCGACCGTCCCCGACTTTGATCGGGGATCGGGAATCCAGTAGAGTGTAACTATTTAAAAACACTGGATTCCCGTTTCCACGGGAATGACAAAATTGTGCATATTTCGACTTTTTACGAATGCATCAACCTCACCTTTGCCATTGGATCTTTTGCGCCCACAATCGGGTTTCCATGACCCGGGTAGATGGTTTCTATAGAGAGGGAGGAGAGTTTTTTGAATGAGGTCTCGATATCCTCGGCACTGTGGCAGAAGCGGTTCAGCTCTCCCGTACCCTCCATGTTCAGGATCGTATCTCCCGAAATAAGTATCTTATACTCCTCGTTGTAGAAACAGATGCTGTCCGGTGTGTGGCCCGGCGTCGTGATCAGCCTCCAGCCCGGAAGGAACGGTATGTCACGCGATTCCGCAAGCCCGCATTCCGGCTCGTATCCGATACGGGTATATTTGCGGAGGAAGGGGAGGGGGATTCCCGCCTTTCTGCTGGCAAAACTCTGGCAATAATTCCGAAACTGGTGCTTTATCCGTGAAACAACGGGCACGAGCCCCATAACCCATCGGGAGAATGGAGGAATCGCGAGACGCTCCTCTCCTGAGATATATTTTTCCACCATGTGAAAAAAGTTGATCTCCGCCTCCGGAAAAAATTCCTTCAGTTTCGCGATCCCGCCGATGTGATCGATATGAAAATGGGTGGCGGTTATGAGCTTTAGTCCTCCCCCTTTTCCGCCGTAATCTTCACCAACGATCTTTTTTATCTTCTCCGCGGCCAGGTTGGAACCCACGTCAATCCCGACGAGTCGGGACGGACCTTCTCTCCCTTCAATAAGGTATGTGTTCGCGTAGCCTCCTTCGATATGATGGATCATATTCAACTCCCCTTTCATAATGCCTTTCCCTCGTGATCCCGCAATCTGACAGCTGCCACCAGGATACTGCCGGAGAGTATAAATATTCCGAGAAGGATAAAAC
>JAFDAS010000216.1 GCA_019313695.1 Deltaproteobacteria bacterium | reverse complement strand
CTGAAGATGGAAGTCCATTGGCGGACAAGCCCTATAGGAAAAGTACGAAAGAACCTACCATTCTTCAAGGAATTAACAGACAAGAAATTTACACAAAAAAGTTGACAGTACCGGAATGCGTTTGGAAGTATTAGATACTATAGAAAACCCATCCAGAATTTTAGCTGGAGGAGAGGAAGAACTTTTAGCTATTCAAGAAACTGAAAAAGACAAGTTTCTCGTTGTTATATACAGCGAACTAAACAACGATGGATTTATCATTACCGCTTTTTTAACACGCAGGATCAAATCTCTTAATAGGAGAAAACAGATATGGCCGAAATAGCTATGCAGAATTATCTAAATTTAATACCAACAGTAAAACAATCTCCAAAGGGATATTTATGGTCATCATATGATTCGGAAGCAGATGTGCTCTATGTTAATTTCAAAAAGCCAAGTCATGCTACGGATAGTGAACTCACAGATGATGATATAATTATACGCTATGAAGGTGAAACTATCGTTGGTATTACTATTTTACATGCAAGTAAACGGTAAAAAGCGCTTATCTCAAATACGCTAACAATCGGCTGATCGTGCCAAGGTAAATCCGAAGCCTTGGGAATAGGAGAAATCCTATGAAATTGATTATTGTTACCCAGTGGGTGAAAGTCCCACCTGACTAAAGCTTAGCCAGCCCCGCTAAAGACGGGATTTGCGACAGGGCAGTAGAGAATTCCACGTGCAAACCCGTTAACCGGAGTACGAAGCCCCGATTCTCGGGATGTTACTCGGGCATGAAGATCTACTGAGAGGAACTACGGGATGCACACCGAGGCCAAAAACCGTATCACCAAATTTCAGTAGAGTGTGTGGGATTGGCGTAAGCCATCCTAAGGGCAGCATAGTCATGCGCCACTATGGGTGTCGCCTGAGTGGTTGATGGTTTGGTAAAAGAACCTGAACCGAGGAATCCGCTGCGGCGGGAGAAATCTTCACGTCCGGATCTGTGGGGAGAGCGCTGGGTGACCGCTGCTTCTACCCGGAAGCTGACAGCTACCAATGCGGCTGATTTGCGCGGTTATGCTTTTCAGGTGTAAACATGGAAAAGAGCCGATATAAACACTGCATCGAATATCAAGTTGACTCAGTTGACTCATGCCTAAGAGTTATTTTTGATGATCTTGAGGCAAAATTTATTTATCGAGGCCAAGCTTGTGAATTTGAAAAAAACGGCAAAGAATGGAAATTGGAACCAGCAATATTTAGAATTCCTCGGACTAAAGGCCCTGTTAGCCTTCTTCCTTTTGAACTTTATGAAAAAAAGTTATTTGAGAAATTTAAAAAATTATCTATCTCTTTTATTGATAAATCGCCTAATAATGATTGGGAATATTTAGCTCTTGCAAGACATCACGGATTACCGACAAGGTTTCTCGATTGGAGTGATAATCCTCTAGTAGCCCTTTATTTTGCTGTTGAAAACCCTAATTCTAAACAAGATAGTATTTTTTGGTGCTATTCTCATCAATCTCTATCTTTAAGAATTGATCGGAATCCAAGTCCATTTGATATTGATCGACTTTATGTTTATAGACCTCCTCATCTTTTACCTAGAATTGCAGTGCAATCAGGTGTTTTTACAGTACATCCCTTTGAGACGAACGAGCAGGAAGATGTATGGCTAGAGCATCTTGTCAAAATAAAAATCCCAGCCAATTCTCGTGTTAGGATTCGAAAAGAACTAGAAAAGCTTGGCATTCATCGCGCATCCCTGTTTCCTGATCTTGAAGGAATAGCTTTGCATATAACAAGGACTCTCCAAAGGGGTGGATTGCCTGATGAACAAGATTAGAAACGATAGTACGCATATCTCAATAGCATAACCATCAAGTTGAGCAGACGGCCTATTAAGTGGCCGTTAGAGAATTCAGTCCTTTTTATGCCCTGTTTTGTTTTCTTATTATCACAGCTTTAGTACGCCGCTGCTCATTTGACCCGTTAGCTGAGGAGAGGCAATGCGAATTGGCAAAAGGCAAATGGAAGATAATGTTTTTGATATAACTGATCTCGATCAGAAAATATATCGCATCTTCAGCATCTCCCGGTTCAAGGAACTGATAACGAACAACGAGTTAGTTCTGGTGAACCCGCAGAAATGGGATGATCCCTTTGAGAATTTCTTTCTCAGGGCCAATGCTGTTGACGAGCACGGAGACTCGGTATCCCTCGGAAGCATTGCGAGTAAGTGGTATGGTCAGTGCTGGACATTCAATTCTGAAAGCGACGCGATGTGGAGGATATATAGCCACCAAAAAGATGGCGTTCGGCTTTCGACTACCGTGCGAAAGCTGTTTTCTGTCCTATGGGACGCTAAAGACCAGTACGCGGGATTGAGATATTTTATCGGCAAGGTCTCCTATCAGCCCAGGAGCGAAATAGAGAAATTTATGAAGGAGCATTCGTTTCTGGACATATCGATTGGTGGTCAAAATGATAGGTTTGCAAAATTGCTTTGTATAAAACGACTCGAGTTTTTCCATGAGGCTGAGGTAAGACTGTTGGCTAACGATACTGAAGGTTCAAGGGGCGGTAAAGCCGGTTGTT
>JAFDAS010000052.1 GCA_019313695.1 Deltaproteobacteria bacterium | reverse complement strand
TATGGCTGCCTCAAGACTTTCAAAAATAAGAAATATAGGGATAGTTGCCCATATCGACGCGGGAAAGACAACCGTAACGGAGAGGATTCTCTACTACACCGGCAAGACCTACAAACTGGGCGAGGTGCATGACGGTGAGGCGGTTATGGACTGGATGGCACAGGAGCAGGAAAGGGGAATAACCATTACCTCCGCGGTCACTACCTGTCACTGGAAAGACAACGAGATACACATAATTGACACCCCGGGACATGTGGATTTCACCATAGAGGTTGAACGATCTCTCAGGGTTCTGGATGGGGTGCTGGCAGTATTTTGCGCCGTTGGAGGAGTGGAACCACAATCGGAAACAGTCTGGCATCAGGCGGATAAATATGGCGTTCCCAAGATAGCATTCATAAACAAGATGGACAGGGTCGGTGCGGATTATTACGGCACGATAAAGATGATGGGGAAAAGATTCAATTCCATGCCTCTCCCGATTCAGATACCCTATATTAAGAATGAAACATTTCATGGAGTGATTGATCTTATCGGGCAAAAGCTGATTACCTGGGATGAGGACAGTCTGGGACTGTCGTATGACACTTCTGACATTCCTTCCGATATGCTGCCCAAAACAGAAAAATACCGCGAGAGGCTTGTCGAAACACTTGCGGAGATCGACGACGTTATCGCTGAAAAATATCTGGAGGGGATTGCGATTGCTGAAAAAGAGATTATTGAATCGATCAGGAATGCGACACTTATACTGAAAGTAGTGCCTGTAATGTGCGGCACGGCCCTGCGGAATAAGGGGATTCAACTGATCCTTGATTCCATCGCCTATTTCCTGCCATCTCCTGAAGACATGCCGCCCGTTGAAGGCATCAATCCTGAAACTAAAACTATTGAAAAGCGTCGCAGTAATGTGAAAGATCCGCTCGCAGCGCTTGCATTCAAGGTAATGCTGGATGAGGGAAGAAAAATAACTTATATGAGGATCTATTCCGGCAAGATAAAGACCGGAGAGGATATATATAACGCAAGCAAGGGGAAAAAAGAGAAGGTCTCCAGGCTCCTGAAAATGCACTCAAATAAGAGAGAACGCGTTAGCGAGGCCGGGGCCGGGGATATCATTGCGGTAATAGGCCTGAAAGAGACCTCCACAGGGGATACCATATGCGATGAATCCGATCCGATTATCCTGGAACCGATAGAATTCCACGAACCGGTAATCAGCCAGGCAATTGAGGCCAAGACACCGGGAGATCAGGAAAAGCTGTCATCCGCCCTTGCAAAACTGGCAAGCGAAGACCCCACGCTCAAGATCAAATATGATGACGAAACGGCACAGACTATCATCTCCGGAATGGGTGAACTCCATCTTGAGATAGTCATCGACAGGCTCATACGGGAATTTCATACCAATGTGAACATAGGCAAACCCAAGGTTGTCTACAGAGAAACCATAGAAAAGAGAATAGATGTCGAAGAGATATTCGACAGGAAGCTTGGTGACAGGAAACACTTCGGTCACGTTGCCCTGCATCTGGAACCCAACGAACGGGGGGGGGGACTGAAATTGATTGATGAGGTCAGCGATGAAGTGATCCCCCGTGAGTTTCATGCCGTCATAGAAGAAGGTATCCGGGATGCCGCTCTCAGCGGTGTTGTGGCCGGTTATCCTATTGTAGATGTTATCATAAAGATTACCGGCGGATCTTTCAAAGAGGCGGACGCGACAGAGCTGGGCTACAGGATAGCCGCTTCAACAGCCTTTTTAAACGGTTGTTCACGCGCAAAGCCCGTTTTGCTGGAACCAATAGTAACGGTGGATATAATAACACCGGGTGAATTTATGGGCGAAGTCATCGGAAATATCAACTCGAGGAAAGGGGAAGTGGAAAGCATAAACCACAAAGATCCCGTCAGCGAGATAAAGGCCCGAGTCCCACTGAAGCAGATGTTCGGATATTCAACAGACCTGCGCTCCGTCACCCAGGGAAGGGGAACCTTTTCAATGCAGTTCCTGAAACATGATAAAGCATAAATTTGACTACTCACGTAGTCAGGCTGAAGCTATTTAGACTGAAGGCTATTAGGTTTGTAACCTAAATGTCCTCAGCCTGCAGCCTAAATAACCTGAGTAGACAGCCTTCAGCCTTCAGCCTACAGCCTATCCACCCGAGTAGTTACGCATAAATATTTCGAGGCAGTCTTATGAGTCCTGATTTTTTTTACTCCACAGAACGCATCCTCGGATGCTTTTACCGCATAAGCGCCCTGATCACAACCCCTCTCAGTGATAACGATGTCCTTCAGAAGATTTTAGATGAAGCGGTGGATACGATGGGATTTCACAGAGGCGTAATATGTCTGCTGGATAAAGAAAAAGAAAATCTGGTTACAAAGGTAGTCAAAAATTACAATCCCGAGGAAACGCAGAGGGCGTTCTCCGGGAACCTGAACATGAAAAGGCACAACTGTCTCGTAACAAAAGTGGTGAGGACCGGCACCCATATCGTCCTTGAGGACTCAGAAACAGATCCCCGGATTACACCGACAGACCGCAAGATAACAAGCTTCTACGAAGGGGGAACCGGATTTTACTCGGCTTTTTGCGGTCCGCTCAAGATAAAGGACGACGTCATCGGCATAATAGCTATGTGGTACGAAAAGAAGACCACATTTCCACCTGAAGTGATAAGCACACTCCTGACTTTCGCAAATCACATGAGCGTGGTGATACACAACTTGAGGCTGTTTGAAGATAACAGACAGAAAATAAAGAGGCTGTTGACATTACAGGAAGCGGTATCCCAGCTGAATTCAAGCTACGCCCTTGATAAAATACACAAAACCGTGATAAACAACGCCCTCAGAATAGGAGGCGCGGACAGGGCACTGCTCTATTTCATGGATACGGAAAAGGGCAGCTACCTGATAAGCAACGGGGAAAAGGTGTTTCTGGATGAAGAAGACGTATACCACCCCAAGGTAGGGCAAAGCATCATCAAAAAGGCCCTGAATACTGAAACTATCGTAGTTCAATCTCAACTCCAAGACCCGGACACAACGCCCATATTCAATGGCTATCCTTCGGAAATAGCTATTCCGTTGAGGATAAAAAATAAATTTAAAGGCGTACTCTATCTTGCCAAGAAACACGGGTGCTACTCAAGAGATCAGAAAAGCATCCTTGATATACTCATCACAAACGCTGTTTCATATGATAGCGCGATCATGCATTCTCAACTTTCCCTGGAAGCAAAATCCCTGAAAACAGAAGTTGAAGCGCTTAAGGAAAAAGAAAACAAGTTACTGGGTTTCCATAATATCATAGGAAATTCCAGCAAGATGCTGGATATATTTCAGATGATAAACGATGTGGCCAGGCATGACACGAGCGTACTGATACAGGGTGAGAGCGGTACCGGAAAAGAATTGATAGCCAGGGCGGTTCACAGACAGAGCACCAGAAAGTCAAAACGCTTTGTGGAGGTAAATTGCGCGGCGATACCCGGGACTCTGCTGGAAAGTGAACTCTTCGGATACGAGGCCGGGGCTTTCACCGATGCCAGGAAGAGAAAGATCGGACTCATTGAATACGCAAACGGAGGAACGTTTCTCCTGGATGAAATCGGTGAAATGAATCCCTCGATACAGGCAAAATTTCTCAGGCTGTTAGAAGACAACCACATTCGCCGGCTTGGAGGCACAGAAAACATTCCCTTCAATGTCCGATTTATATTTTCCACAAACAGAGACCTGAGCCATATGGTAAGTGAAGGCGCATTCCGCGAAGATCTTTTCTACAGGATAAGCGTTGTCCCGATTATCATACCGCCCCTCAGAGATAGAATCGAAGACATCATGTTACTCGCATATCACTACATTGGAGAGTTCAACACAAAACTGAACAAGAACGTGAAGGGCTTTACAACCGACGCGGAGAAAATCCTGAAAAGATATCACTGGCCTGGAAATGTACGCGAGCTGAAAAACATCATCGAAAGGATCATGATCCTTCAGAGCGTAGACACCCTTATCAAATCTGATAACATTCCCGCGGAGATCAGGGTTGCAGCACCCCATACACCGGCAATGCATGCCGGCGAACTCTATTCCCCGGATTCCCTTTATCCGGCAGACTACAGAAGTACGATAGATGAACTGACAAACAGGATCAAACAGGAGATCCTTGGAAAGGCGCTCGAGGCCAACCGCGGCAATAAGGCAGCCGCCGCAAGACAGCTCGGCATTTCACGCTATACCCTCATACGCGAACTCAGGAAACTGGAAAACAACAACCTTTCAGATAATCCCACCCCATAAAAGTGCGGTATGCGAACGATACGTTCTGTATTTGCACGTTTCATGTGTTTTTATCTCTTTCAATAGCCCTGAGGACAAGGTATTGTGCGAGAATGGCACGCTTCACATGGATTATTAGTCCAAATAGCCATATAATCCCTATCATCAATATTACTCAACGCCCTGTCCCTTCAAACCAATTCCATAACCGGCTTAATTCTCTAGCTAATTTAATTATTCGATTTTTATCGCCCGATATTATTCTGGCACTCTTTTTGCGTATACATCCTGATGAGTTCTTTAAATTGTCTTGAATGGGTAATTAGAGCCTCATGTATTACAAAACGAAGAAAAGTGAATCAAAACAGGTTCCTGAGGATAGCCATACGGTCCCTCTGGAGCCTGCGAAAAACCAGCATAAGGAATCGATTACTTCAACGCCGCCGGACAAGAACAAGAATGAGGATTTTGCAGGCGAAAAACCAAAAGATGCTGGCTTGAGTGAAAAATTTTTCCTCTCGGATTTTCCTGAAGATTAGAGCATTTGCCGGTGGGTGGTTTTATTTCCCTCCTTTCCGCTCACCGGCCCCCCCTGAATCTGAGAGATGTGGTTTTCCATTGCCTCTCTGTTTATATATCGGGTGGTACGGGGAGTTAAATCCTTTGCCACCCGTCAAACTATTCTCTATAAAAACAGTCCACTCTCTTTCACCATCAGACATTAAACCTGAAGTAGACTATATCTCCATCAAGGATAAGATGATCTTTCCCCTCTATCCTGGCAAGCCCTTTCTCCTTTGCGACGGATATGCTCCCCACTCTCACAAAATCTTCGTAATTAAGAACCTCCGCCTTTATAAATCCTTTTTCCATGTCAGTGTGTATCTTTCCCGCGGCCTGAGACGCCCTTGTGCCCTCCGGGATTGTCCAGGCACGAAGCTGGTCGCCCGCCGTTGTATAAAAGGTGATCAGATCAAGCATTGCATATCCCGTCCTGATAAGTTTTTGAAGCCCTGATTCCTCCAGCCCGAGGTCATCCAGAAAGTCTTTGCGATCTTCTGCCGGAAGTGCAGCTATCTCCGCCTCCATATCACCGCAGATAATAATTGCCTCCGATCCGTCCGAGTTCGCTATCTCCTCCACTGCATCTGCATATCCTCCCCCCTCCTTCAGTTCCGACTCGCTGACATTGGCAACATACAACATCTTCTTGGCCGTAATAAGGTTCAGTTCTCTCAGTATCGCCTCCTCTTCGGGATTCAGCCCGATATTCCTTGCCGGGATACCCCTCCCCAGGGATTCGCGTATCATGTGATACAGCTCTATTGTGCCATGATGAGGCTTGCCGCCTCCTCTTGCCGATTTCTCCACCTTTTCTATTCTCTTTTCGACGGTCTCAAGATCCGCCAGAATCAGCTCCACCTTGACAACCTCGATGTCATCGGCAGGAACCACAGCGCCGTGGACATGTGACACATTGGGGTCATCGAAACAACGCACGATATGTACGACTGCATCAACATCCCTTATATTTCCGAGAAATCTGTTTCCCAAACCCTCTCCTCTGCTCGCCCCTTTCACCAGACCGGCAATGTCAACAAACTCCATCGTGGTAAATGTAAATTTGGGGGGATTTATGATTCTCGCGATATTTTCAAGTCTTGGATCAGGAACAGGGACGACGCCGATATTGGGATTGATTGTGCAGAAGGGATAATTCGCCACCTCGGCGCCGGCAGCGGTGAGGGCATTAAAGATGGTGGATTTGCCGACATTCGGAAGACCTATGATACCGCATCTGAACCCCATAGCTCGCTCCTTCCAGAAAAAAAGGGGGGATGGATACCCCCATTTTCCTTTGTCCCGTGTCCCGGTTTCTCCTTTAGCAGATCATCCGGCAGAAAGCAATAACACAAAAAAAGCGCCCGGAATATGGGCGCTTTTTTTGTGCTTGTAGCTATAAACAGCTCGTCTTATATTTCTTCTTCCGAGATCCTTGATGAGTAGAATGAGCGATACACAAAGACCAGAGCAACCAGGAAGAACATACTGGCAATACCCAGCTTCAGCCCGGTGCTTTGCATTGTCACGGCTATCTCAACGGCCAACAGACCGAACAGTGTCGTGAACTTGATGACCGGGTTCAGGGATACGGAAGAGGTGTCTTTGTAGGGATCACCAACCGTATCGCCGACAACGGCCGCTTCATGCAAAGGCGTACCGGATTCACCCATATCGACCTCGACTATCTTCTTGGCATTATCCCATGCGCCACCCGCGTTGGCCATGAATATAGCCTGAAACAGGCCGAAAAATGCGATACCGATAAGATACCCGATGAAGAAATGGGCGTTAAAGAAGGCAAGGCTGAGGGTCATAGAGAAGATCACGATAAAGATATTAATCATACCCTTTTGTGCGGCGATCGTACAGATTTTGACCACCTCTCTGCTGCTTTCTATTGACGCGGCCTCTGACTTCAGGTCCGTATTGTTTTTGATAAAAACAACTGCGCGGTAAGAGCCGGTTACAACTGCCTGAATCGATGCCCCCGTAAACCAGTAAATCACAGCGCCACCCATAATCAGGCCGAGGATTATCTCCGGCTGGACGAGGCTCAGGCTGGCAACAACATCCCCGTATACATGTTCCAGCAGGATAACGATACCAAATATCATGGTAGTGGCGCCCACTACCGCAGTCCCGATGAGAACCGGTTTTGCGGTCGCCTTGAATGTGTTTCCCGCGCCGTCAGTTGCCTCAAGGTAGTGCTTTGCCTTTTTCCATTCAGGAGTAAAGCCAAAGTTCTTCTTGATATCTTCATCGATATCAGGTTGCTTTTCGATCCTTGAAAGCTCATAGATGGACTGCGCATTATCCGCCACCGGGCCAAAGCTGTCCACTGCAATAGTGACAGGTCCCATGCCCAGAAAACCGAATGCGACCAGGCCGAATGCGAACACAGGAGCGGCAAAGGTAAATTCGGGGGGCATGAGGGCCATAACCGCCGGATTCTTGGATACCAGATACGCGACAAGCATCAGAATCATGATGGTCAGGCCTTCCCAGAATGCGGAGAAGTTGCCGGCGACGAGACCCGAAAGGATATTCAGGGAAGCGCCACCCTGCTTGCTGCTGGTTACAACCTCCTTAACGTGAGCTGCATTGGTGCTGGTAAATATTTTCGTCAGCTCCGGAATAATGGCTCCCGCAATGGTACCACAGCTTATTATGATGGACAGTGCCCACCACAACGAAGACAACACCCCGGGAAGAGACGAGAGGAGAAGATAACTGGCAGCAAAGGTGACAGCGATGGAAATCATGGACGTTATCCAGATCAAGTGTGTCATAGGAGCTTCGAAATCGAAATCTGTTTTATCGCCATACAGGGACCGGTTCAGTTTACCGGTTATGAAATATGATGCCAGCGCGGTAAGAATCATAAGGACACGCATGGCGAATATCCAGATGATAAGCTGTCCACAGAGAACAGGCGCAAAAACCATGGCAAGCGCCAGAAATGCTATCAGCGCGACACCGGTTACGCCGTATGTCTCGAAGCCGTCCGCGGTAGGACCTACACTGTCACCCGCATTGTCGCCTGTACAGTCCGCGATAACACCCGGGTTTCTCGGGTCATCCTCAGGAAGCTTCATAAATATCTTCATAAGGTCAGAGCCCAGGTCGGCAATCTTGGTGAAAATACCCCCGCAGATCCTCAATGCCATCGCGCCCAGAGATTCACCAATTGCAAATCCTACAAAAGATGGACCCGCAAGTTCCTTGGGAAGAAAAGACAGGATGCAAATCATAAAGAAAAGCTCAACACTGACAAGGAGAAGTCCCACGCTCATTCCTGATCTTAAGGGAATAGCTATAACATTCAGGGGATTACCGCGAAGTGATTCAAATGCGGTTCTGGAATTAGCCACCGTGTTGATCCTGATACCGAACCAGGCAACGCCGTAAGAACCGAGGATTCCAAGAATTGAGCAGGCCAGGATGGTGAAAACTCCTCCAATTGCCATATGCTGCAAAGCAGCAAAGTAATACACCATACAAATCCCGATAAGAATCCACAGAGCGACAAGAAACTTGCCCTGTTGAAAGAGATAAGTCTTGCATGTCTGCCAGATTATCTCTGAGACATCAAGCATTGATTTATGGGCAGACAGGTTTTTTGTTTGAACATATTGGACGAGCCCAAAGGCCGCTCCAATTACACAAACCAATAACCCCCAGTACATCAGCGAGAGACCGCCGACCGTACCGCCCAAGACATTAAACGTAACCTGAGACAAGTCAGGCAGTTTAATGTCCGCTTCTCCTGCCAGCGCTACAGGCGCAAACAAAAAAAACGTTGTGAAGATGATTGATAAAAAATACCAGCATTTCTTAAACATTTTGTCTAAACCTCCTCTTTAAAATTAATACTGTCCCAACGTTACTCAAATGAGTCTAAATAAGATTAACCATAAATGGAAGGGGCAGTGTTTGGTTTCGTATGACCGTTATTATAACTGTCTGTACATCGGTTCTTTTTCAGAAAGTGTGACACTCAGAAGACGAGATCCTGACCAAGCATAATCCGCCAGAATTTCTATAGTCCCGTTCATACTTCCCCGTTCAATTCTTTTGTAATCCTCACATTGAATTTGTTCATGGCCGCCTGAACGCCGGATAAAATGACTTCAATCGCAGCATCACATGCCCTTTCAACGGCATCGGGCAAGACCTGCATTTCACTTTTGGAAAACCGTTCAAGCACATAATCCTCTGTCATTCTTCCCGCAACCGGTCTGCCTATACCCAGCCGAATCCTGACAAACTCCGGTCCTCCGAGATGATTGACGACAGAGATCAAACCCTTATGTCCCGCAGTGCCCCCACCTATCTTTATGCGGATATCGCCTATCGAAAAATCCATATCATCATGAACAACTATTATATCTTCGGTGTTTATCCCGAAATAACCGGCCAGTTTACCTACTGCAATCCCGCTGAGGTTCATAAATGTTTGAGGTTTTGCCAGAATAACCGGAACCCCGGAAACTATCCCCCTGCCAATACAGGAGCCAAATTTCTCACGGTTGATCTCTACACCTTCCGACCGCGCCAGGGCATCCAGTACCAGGAACCCTATATTATGCCTGCTGTAAGAGTACCTGACGCCGGGATTTCCCAGTCCAGCTATAAGTTTCACGCGTCCCCCTGCAGGAGAACCACTATCATTCAGCCTGTTCCTCTTCACCCTCCGGTGTGGAAGCTGCCTCTTCCGCAACTTCTCCTTCCTCTTCGCCGGGCTCCTCTGTCGCCAGGCTTACCCTTGTAGGCACCACAGACGCAACAGCCACATCGACCTGGTCAATAAATTGCACACCATCTTTAATGGCAATATCCTCAACTCTGACGGAATCACCTATGTTAAGATGACCTATATCTATCTCAACAGAGTCTGGAAGATCAGAAGGAAGACCCGACACCTTCAACTCTCTCTTTAACTGTTGTAGCTCGCCGCCATTTTCCAGGCCAACCGGGGTGCCTGAAAAGATGATGGGAACGTCCACAACAAGGGTCCTGTCCATTTTGATTTCATAAAAATCGACATGCACCGGCTTTCTGTTTATCGTGTCAATCTGCAGATCTTTGATAACTGACAGTTTCTCAACCTTGCCCTTTTTGCCGGACCCTATTCCAAGCTTCACAAAAACTGACTCTCCTCTTTTCCTGCCCAGGGCCCTGACCAATTCGGAAGAATCCACTTTGATCACCATAGGCTCAGTCTCATAACCATAGAATATCGCGGGCACGAAACCCTCCGACCGCAACCTTCTTGAGGGACCCTTCCCAATCTCTTCACGCATCTGAGCACTTAATTCAATTGTCTTCATTCGCAACTCCTAAATAAAAAGTGAGCTTATAGATTCATTATAATATATTCTTTTTATCGCTTCGCTCAACACACCTGCTATCGAAAGGACCTTCATCTTTTTGCAGGATTCCGCCCTCTGATGCAGGGGGATTGTGTCCGTAACAATAACCTCTTTTATAATTGAGGATTCCAGCCTGTCTATCGCCGGCCCTGACAGAACGGGATGGGTACAGCATACGGAAACCTCTACCGCCCCTTCATTTTTTATGGCATCGGCAGCTTGGACTACTGTACCCGCTGTATCAATCATATCATCAAGAATGATCGCGCTTCTATCTTTTACATCACCAATAACATTCATTACCTGTGATTCATTGGGGGTGTCTCTTCGCTTATCGACAATAGCCAGCGTAGCACCCAATCTTTTCGCAAAGGCCCTCGCCCTTACAACACCGCCCGTATCAGGAGAAATGATGACAAGATTACCGGGATAACTGCGTTTTATATATTCAAGGAGAAGCGGTGTCGCGTAGAGATTGTCGACCGGAATATTGAAGAACCCCTGTATCTGACCGGCATGAAGATCTACCGATATAACCCGGTTTGCGCCGGCCGTAGTAAGCAGATCCGCCACCAGCTTCGCCGTGATAGGCGCCCTCGGAGCGGCTTTCCTGTCCTGCCTGGCATAACCATAATAAGGCATAACGGCGGTTATCCTGTCGGCAGACGCCCTCTTCAAGGCATCTATCATTATGAGGAGTTCCATCAGGTTGTTGTTTACCGGCGTAGAGGTGGACTGCACAATAAATACATCCATCCCCCTTACATTCTCATCAATTTCAACTCTCGTTTCACCATCACTGAATTCTGAAACGCTGGCCTTACCCAGAGATATTCCCAGTCTTGTGCAAATATCTCCAGCAAGAACCCGGCTGGAATTACCGGGAAATATCCTCATTCTTTCTAACATCTATGCCCTTCTTTCTTGCAATATGGCTGGGGCGGGAGGATTCGAACCTCCGGATGCAGGAACCAAAGTCCTGTGTCTTACCGCTTGACGACGCCCCACTATATTGAATATGCCCTGAACACCGATCCGGCCTGAGCTTCCTTTAATCTGATCTCGGCCTTTCTGGCATCATCGTCATTCTTGAAAATACCGAAAACCGTAGGACCACTTCCCGACATCAAAGAACCCAAGGCCCCATTCGCCGTCAAGAGTTCCTTGATCTTTGACAATGCAGGGTAAAATCGCAGGGATACCTTCTCCAAATCGTTGCAAAGCCCTTTTACAACATGGGACATCGTTACAAACCGAGGCATCCTATATTTTATTGGTTCTTTTGTCAATCCCAATTTTAAATTTTCATAAATCTCCCTGGTGGATATTTCAAACCCAGGATTAATTAATATAAACGATAGATTGGGAACAATTTCCACTGGTTTGAGGCGATCGCCTATGCCGGAAGCCAGGGCGGTTTTCCCAAAGACAAAAAAGGGGACATCGGCTCCAAGGTCAGCGCCCATTTCCATAAGTTCTTCTGTGCTGTACTTTATTCCCGTCATCTCGTTAAGGGTAACAAGGGTAGTCGCGGCATTCGAGCTTCCACCCCCTAATCCCGCTGCTACAGGAATCCTTTTGTTTATCGTTATTTCCACGCCCGAATGGCAGGAAACACCGGAGAGAATAACTTCGGCCGCCCTGTAGGCTATATTGTCTTTATTCTCCGGGAGTGAGCTTCCCGGACACTTCACCACTATCTTGCTACCTTTGAGATCAAAACTCATCTCATCGCAAAGACTTATCCTCTGCATGAGACTGAGGATATCGTGGTAACCGTCATCTCTTTTCCTTAAAACCCTGAGAAAGAGATTCACCTTCGCCGGAGACTGCCTGACGATCACGACTTCTCCGATTCTTTCACATACCTCATCCGTGATTCGGACAGGATGCCATCTAACAATTCCTTCTCGCTGTTATCAAGATTCCCCTCTGTCTTTTCCTTCAACATGCCCAGAATATCTATTGTCTGCTTCGCCGCTTTGAGGTCTTTCTCCTTCTTGTTCGACACAGGATCGGCCAGTTCTCCAAGGTTGAAAATCACAGAGGTATACAGAGAGAGTATGAAGTTATGAAAATTCATCTCGGGCAACTGATAATTTTCCCCTTTCTTTTCCGCTGCTTCTTCCTTCTCCCTGCCATTTTCATCTACCGTTTCGGGTTTCTGCTCAGACCCTTTCTCATCGTCTTCTCTTACCGCATCTGCACGAGCTTCCCCATCTTCATCAAACAATCTTCTGTCTTTTATAACAAAACCCTTTTCGCCGTTATTTTCAGTCATGTTCTCCTCCAGAATGATACCTTTGATCTCGTCTTATCGGGAATAACACATAGCACAGTGATTCGAAAATTTCCAAACGAAACTGACAGGACCCTTGTCAAACTTTTAACTCTTTGTAATTCTTAAGCATTTCACTTGGCCCCTCGACCCCTTGAATCCTTATGATCCTGCCAACTCTTTTGGAGATGATTCTTTATGAAAGACTATTTCGCCGTTTCCGTCCATATCGGCAACGATGCCGTCACCCTCTGTGATCTCCCCCTTCAGTATCTTTGTGGCCAGGTTGTCTGCTATAATTCTCTGAAGTGCTCTTTTCAGAGGTCTCGCGCCATATATCGGGCTGTATCCTTCTTCGGATATGTATTCTCTGGCCTTGTCCGTCAGTTCAAGGTGGATATTCCTTTCCTGGAGTCTTTTTTGTATCAACCTGATCTGAATATTGATTATGTCACTGATATCATCTATGGTAAGCGCCCTGAAGTTAATTATATCATCAACCCTGTTTAAGAACTCCGGCCTGAAGGTCGCCCTCAGCACCTCCATGGTCTTACGCCGTCTTTCTTCCTCCCCCAATGACAGATCATGTATCCACTGGCTGCCTATATTAGAGGTCATGATGATTATCGTGTTCTTGAAGTCGACCGTCCGGCCGTGTCCGTCCGTCAACCTCCCATCATCCAGTATCTGGAGGAGGATATTGAACACGTCCTGATGCGCCTTTTCTATCTCGTCGAACAGGATCACTGAATAGGGCTTTCTCCTGACCGCTTCGGTAAGATATCCTCCTTCATCATACCCCACATAGCCGGGGGGTGCCCCGATCAACCGGGAAACGGAGTGTCGCTCCATAAATTCAGACATGTCCACCCTGATCATCGCCTGCTCATTATCGAACATGAATTCTGCAAGCGCCTTGGTCAATTCGGTTTTCCCCACGCCTGTCGGACCCATGAATATGAATGACCCGATTGGCCGGTTGGGATCCTGCAGACCGGACCTGGCCCTCCTCAGGGCGTTGGAGATCGTATGGATGACCTCATCCTGACCGACAACCCGTTGTTTCAGTAGTTCCTCCATATGGAGCAGTTTTTCCACATCGCTTTCCATCATCCGTGTTACGGGGATGCCGGTCCAGCTTGCCACGACCTCTGCGACATCCTCCTCGTCGACCTCTTCTTTGAGCGTCTTTTTGTCCTTCTGGAGGTCTTCAAGCCCCGCAGTTTTTTCTTCAAGCTCCCTGTTCAGCCCCACCAGGGTGTCGTAGCGGATCTCCGCCGCCTTTGCCAGATCACCCTCTCTCTGGGCACCCTGTTCCGCCGCCTTGTATTCCTCTATCTTCTCCTTGATCGACTGGATCTCCCCGATGGCATCCTTTTCGGCAGACCAGTGTTTCTTCATCTCATCCCTGGATTTTTCCAAGGCCTCCAGTTCTTTCTCTATACTGTCAAACCGCTTCTTCGACGTCTTATCGTCTTCCTTCTTCAGAGATTCTCTCTCGATCTCAAGCTGCATGATCCTCCGTTCCACCACGTCTATCTCGGAGGGAAGGCTGTCCAGTTCGATCCTGAGACGGGAGGCCGACTCATCTATCAGGTCAACCGCCTTGTCGGGGAGGAACCGGTCGCTTATATACCGATTCGAAAGGGTGGCAGCGGCGATGATCGCAGAATCCTTGATCCTCACCCCGTGGTGAACCTCATATCTCTCTTTTAAACCCCGGAGAATGGCAATGGTGTCTTCCACCGTTGGTTCTCCCACGATGATCGGTTGAAATCGCCTCTCTAAAGCGGCGTCCTTTTCGATATATTTACGGTATTCGTTCAGTGTCGTGGCCCCGATACAGTGCAGTTCACCCCGTGCCAAGGCGGGTTTGAGCATATTGGAAGCGTCCATCGAGCCTTCGGCGGCGCCGGCCCCCACCATGGTATGCAGCTCGTCGATGAACAGGATGATCTCCCCGCTGGTCTGGGTAACCTCTTTCAGGACGGCCTTCAGGCGGTCTTCGAACTCGCCCCGGTACTTGGCCCCGGCCACCAGTGAGCCCAGATCAAGACCAACAACTTTCTTTTTTTTCAGATTGTCGGGGACGTCACCATTGATTATGCGCTGGGCCAGCCCCTCTACAATCGCCGTCTTGCCCACACCTGGCTCACCGATGAGCACCGGGTTGTTCTTTGTCCTCCTGGAGAGCACCTGCATGATCCTGCGTATCTCGTCGTCCCTCCCTATGACTGGGTCAAATTTTCCCTGAAGCGCCAGCTCATTGAAATCACGGGTGAAGCGTTTCAGGGCCTGGTACTTGTCCTCCGGATTCGGATCGGTAATCCGCTGGTTCCCCCGTATATCCACCAGGGCCTTCAGGATAGCGTCCCTGGTCACGCCCCGATGAGTGAGCATCTTCCCGGCAGTACCAGTCTTGTCATCGGCAATTGAGACCAGAACATGCTCAGCGCTGACGTACTCATCTCCCAGCCGCGCTGCCTCGGTCAGGGCCTTATTCAATACATCGTTCAAACGGGGCGCCAGGTAACTCTGGACCGCACCGGAGACCGTGGGAAGCCCGTTCAGGCTTGCCTCGACCTCACCGGCAAGCTGCTTCGGTTCAACGCCGACCTTTTTCAGTATCTCGGATACGATCCCCTCCGGCTGCCGTATGAGGGCCAGAAGGATATGTTCAATATCAATCCCCTGGTGGCCGTGCCTGCCTGCCAGCCCTTCGGCATCCTGGAGGGCCTCCTGGAGTTTTAATGTAAATTTATCAAATCTCATAATTGTTACTCCATGCTCTTCTCAATATCGACAAAGATCTTCCCCCTCTTGAAAATTCGCACGGTACCTGTGGACTCCGAAATGGCAATCGCAACCGCACCGGTGACACTTGTGATGCCTGCCGCTGCTATATGTCTGCTGCCCAGTCCCTGGGGAAAATCCTTGCTTTCCAGAGCGGCGCTGAGATGTCTTCCCACCGTCACAAGAACACCATCCCCCCTCACCACAAATGCGCCATCCAGAGCTGAAAACTCCTTGATGGTATCTCTCAGATTACGGTCAAGGATGTTTCTTTCCTCTTCCCTGTATCCCATGAACGGGTTGATTATCATCTGCCTGGACAGCTCAAGCACTTTCTCGTGATCTCCAAGGACAAAGATAGTGCCTATCGGACGCCCTTCCCTCCCCTGGGCGGCAAGCTCCAGCGCAATATTCAATACCGTCTCGAATACCTCGGGATGTATATCTTCAAAGACATCCGACACATCTTCCGATATAAGGATCTCAAACTCCCTGCCCACATCGATTACGAATATGCTGTCTATATATCCAAATTTCGGAATACCTGTAAGGCATACCAGCTTATCACCCTTCTTGAAAAGCCCAGTGGCAAGCCCCTTCGTTATGACAATCTTTATCTGGCTCAGGCGAGTAACGTTCACATTGGGAATATTGATGATGCTGTGGAAAAACTCCTCATTATGCGGAATATTGTCACCCTCTCTGGTTATCAGAATAGTGTCGAAACAGGCTTTATCGTTCCCCTGCGCAAGGAGATCCTGGGCCACTTCACCATACAGCAGGATTGCCTTCGCATTTATTTCCTCTGCAAACTTGCACGCAAATTCCATAATCGATTCATTCTTAGAGCTCATAAAGGTCTCCTTTCTGCTATTTTTTCATAAGATAAACATAAATCAGGGCAATGTCAATATAGGGGAAATAATCACAAAAGTCCTGAGAATCCTGAGAAATCTTAAAACACCATTTTTTGTCATTCCGGCGGAAGCCGGAATCCAGTAATTTCAATATGTTCTGGATGCCGGATCAAGTCCGGCATGACGTTTTTGGGACTTTTTACGAGTCCATCAAACTTGAAGGATCGAAAATGAACCTGCCCACAGTAACCGATTCGGTAGACATTTATATGGCGGAGATAAACCGCTTCTCCATCCTGAAAGCTGAAGAAGAATTCAAGCTGGCGGTGAGGTTTGTAAAGCATAACGACATGCAGGCAGCCGAAAAACTGGTCACTTCGAATCTGCGGTTTGTGGTCAAGATCGCCCATGAATATAAAAATTACGGGGTAAAACTCATAGACCTGATTCAGGAGGGAAACATCGGCCTGATGCATGCCGTCAAGAAGTTCGATCCCTACAAGGGGTACCGCCTCATATCTTACGCGGTGTGGTGGATACGGGCATATATGCAGAACTTCGTTATAAAATCATGGAGCCTTGTCAAGATAGGCACAACCCAGGCGCAGAGAAAACTATTCTTTAAACTGAATCAGGCGAAAAAGAAATTGCGGACCATCTCTCAAGAGAACCCGGAATTCAAAGAAATCGCGGAGATGCTCAACGTTAAGGAAACTGAAATAGAGGAAATGGACCTCCGTCTCAATAACCGCGATGTCTCACTGAATGCCGCTATAGACGATGAGGGAGAATCGACCTATATTGATCATCTCGTATACAAGGGGAAAAGCCAGGAAGATGCGCTTATAAAGAAAGAAGAAATGGCTCTGGTAAAGAGAAATATAGCGGGAGCCCTGGAAAAACTCAACGAGAGAGAAGGTTATATCATAAGACACAGAATAATGGCGGATGATCCCGAAACCCTTCAGGAAATAGGTGACAGATTTCACGTAACAAGGGAACGCGCAAGACAGATCGAAAAAGACGCCCTGAAGAAGATGAGGGTGGCGATACCCTATCTGACTGATGAGCCCACGCTCATAGCAAAAAACTCCTAAAACTCGTCGCGGTCATAGGCCAGGTTTTCAAAGCATGTGTATTCGCTCAGGAAGGTCATATTGGCCACGCCGGTGGGACCGTTTCTCTGCTTTCCAATGATTATTTCCGCCTTGCCCTTTTCCGGGTTGTCTTCCGACTTATTGTATACCTCATCCCTGTATATGAAC
>JAFDAS010000215.1 GCA_019313695.1 Deltaproteobacteria bacterium | reverse complement strand
CGAGGGCGGGGAAAAGGTGCGAGTGCTCCTTGCCCAGGCCCTGTTCGGAAACCCGGACGTCCTGCTTCTGGACGAGCCCACCAACAACCTGGACATCAAGTCCATTGCCTGGCTCGAGGAGTTTCTCTACAGATTCCAGAACACGGTAATCGTTGTATCACATGACCGTCATTTCATGAACCAGGTCTGCACCCACATTGCAGACATTGATTTTGGTAAGATTTCGGTGTACATGGGAAACTACGATTTCTGGTATCAGGCCAGCCAACTGAATCTGAAACAGAGACAGGAGGGAAACAAGAAAATCACTGCCCGGGCCGATGAACTGAAGGCTTTTATCCAGCGGTTCAGTTCCAACGCCTCCAAGTCGAAGCAGGCCACTTCCCGAAAGAAACTCTTAGAAAAACTCACCATTGAGGACATGCCGGTGTCGTCAAGAAAATACCCGTTTATTTGCTTCAAGCCTGAACGACCCTGTGGTAACGTGATCCTGGAAGTGAACGGACTCACCAAGACCATCGATGGTGAAAAGGTGCTGAACAACGTGAGTTTTATTGTGAACTGTGGGGATAAAATCGCCTTGATGGGCGGCAACAGCCTTGCCAAGACCACTCTTTTCCAAATTCTGGCTGGCGAGATGGAACCGGACAGCGGAACTTTCCATTGGGGAACCACCATTACCCACTCCTATTTTCCCAAAGAATACAGCGCCTATTTCAACGGTGACCGGAACCTTATCGAATGGCTCCTGCAGTTCGCTCCACCAACAGAGGGCGAGAGCTTTGCCAGGACCTTCCTGGGACGCATGCTCTTTTCAGGGGAAGAGGCCCTTAAAAAGATCAGCGTACTCTCCGGTGGGGAAAAAGTTCGCTGTATGCTTTCAAGGATGATGCTTTCCGAATCCAATGTCCTGATTCTGGATGAACCCACCAACCACCTCGATCTGGAATCGATTACGTCATTAAATAACAGCCTGCTCAATTTCCAGGATGTGATTCTTTTTACCTCCCATGACCACGAATTCGTGAATACCGTGGCAAATCGGATTATCGAAATCATCCCAGGTGGCGTCATCGATCAACTCATGACTTTCGACGAGTATATTGAAAGGATGGAAGTTGTGAAAACCCGGGAAGACAGGCTTCGGAAGGCTGCTTAAGCACTTGCTACAGGGTTCTTCAAATGCTTTTTTTCAGGAGATATGCAGGTCGGGTTTTCCCTTGCGGCGCCTGATGACTTTGACAGTACTGGATATGTTTTTGGTGAGTTGATTTTCGTTTTTGTCCTGGTTGTTCTGTGCAAAAAGCTGGAACAGCTTTGCTTCAATTTTTTTTAGTTTGCTCTCTTCCATTAATCCTTCTTCTTTTTGGGTGGATTGTTTTTCTGGTTATCTCTTCCGGTCACCTGTTGATACTCGTTTTTACGTATGTGAAACGAAAAAATGGGGTTTTAAACCGGATAATGGATACCGCTCGATGCGGGGATAACGATATTTCCGTTCAGGAAAGTTAAATCATTTCGAATGCCGTCTATCCTATTTAATTGCGCTTGGCAAGTTTAAAATGCACTTTTTTTGACCCGTTTGATCGGGCTGCAACCTATATGATCAAAAAATTGCATTTATTCAAATAGTTGCCACTTTAAAAAATTATTGCCCGATATGACGAAAAAGTCTAAAATTGCGACGGCCCGGTTAAGGGCTCGGTAACGCCCCCGAAAAGCCTATGATTCATTTTTGAACCAGAGGTTATTTCCGTAAGTTTCCCGTTCGGATGCGATCGAGGGCGTTTTCGATGGGTTGCGGGTCGATATGCCGCATGATGGTGCCGATGTACTGAAGCTGCCTGCGCTGGGCGCCACGGCTTTTTATTTTATGTGCGAATTTGATAGCCGCCAGAAGTTCGTCCGGCAGCCCCATGGTCTCAAGCTGGCTGAACGGCAGGGTGACCAACTGCTCTCCCAGGCGCTGCAGGGCACGATCTTTATTTTTTTTCTGGGTTCTGCTTTTATAATCCGTATCCATTTTGCAGGCCTCCTGCTTCCGGTTTACCCTATAGTTGCAACGTTAGGGTTGATTTACTCCCAAACTCTTGCAATATTTACGAGACCTTGATCTCTTTACCTTGATGCGGCAACGGCAGGGTTCATTCAGGCACGTAACAGCTAATACTGCAAAAGGTTTGAAATGATCAAGCAATATTTCGACCGTTCTTTCCGGCTTTGATTAAAACGAAAGTGGTGAAAAATGGTATCAGCCGATTGGGTCAAACGCCCCAGAAGAGAAAAGTGGCAAGCGACGGCATATCAGTATCAGAAGGATTGCCGTTATTTTGCGCAGATAGCCGACGGCTTAAAAGAAGCCGGCGCGGAGGAACTGGCTGAACTCGGCGCCGAAGATGTCAGGCCGGAATTCAGCGGAATTCATTTCAGGGCGGACAAATCAACCCTGTATCGAATTAATTATCTGACCAGGCTTCTTTCACGGTGTCTTGCGCCGTTAATATCATACGCTTGTCATGATACCGATACGCTGTATCAGAAGGCCAAACAGATCGAGTGGGAAGATTTTTTTGCAAAAGGCAATACCTTTGCCGTATCTGGGAATGTTTCCGAC
>JAFDAS010000051.1 GCA_019313695.1 Deltaproteobacteria bacterium | reverse complement strand
GACTCGACTTTGGAACTGTCGATGTCTTTTTCGTTAGCCGCCCTGGCCAGATGTTTATAAAGACCGGTCGGCGAACTGCCGGTTGCCAGCCCGAGGACATAACCACCCTTTTTGCCCGTTACTTCCCTGACGTCATCGATCACCAGGCGCGCAGCCACTTCACTCATATGATCGAAATCACGTGTAATGATTATCTTGAACATGCGATACCCCCAACATTATTTTTGAACTATCTTACGCCAGCTTTTCCTTCACCACGGCGACAATCTGACTGCAATATCTCTCGGTTTCCTCGCTCGTCGGCCCCTCGACCATGACGCGACACATGTTCTGCGTCCCGGAGTAGCGGACTAGAACTCTTCCCTTATCTCCAAGCTTCCCTTCGACTTCTTCAATGACTCTCACAATTTCAGGGATCGTCGATATCTCGGGTTTCGAGGTTACATCCACATTGATGAGTTTCTGTGGAAATACCTTCATAAAACGGGCAAGCTCGGAGAGTGGTTTCCCCTCTCTTTTCATCGCCGCCAGGACCTGCAGGGCGGAGAGGAGGCCATCTCCCGTCGTATGGTGGTTCAGGAAGATGATATGCCCCGAATCCTCACCACCTATTGAGGCGCCCCTATCCTTCATCATCTCAAGGACATACCTGTCTCCGACCGGGGCCGTTGCTTTTTCTATGCCGAGTTCCCGCAGCGCGAGGCCGAACCCGATATTGCTCATAACCGTTTCAACCACCAGGTTGTTGGTGAGGGTTCCCTCTTCCTTCATCATCCTGGCACATATTGCCATAACCTGGTCTCCTGTAAGTACACCACCCTTTTCGTCAACGGCAATAAGCCGGTCACCGTCTCCGTCCAGGGCAAACCCAACATTGGCTCCTCTTTTTACTACCTCTTCAGCCAGTTTCTCCGGGTGTTGTGAGCCGCATTCATGGTTGATGTTTTCCCCGTCGGGCTCAGCGAAGATGGTGTGTACTTCCGCACCCATTTCGAAGAAGGGTTTCGGCGCAATCCGGTATGTGGCGCCGTTGGATGCATCCAGCACCACTCTGGTACCCTCCAGCGTATATTTTTTTGGAAATGTGTTTTTCAGAAAAACGATGTACCGCCCCCTGGCGCCCTCCAGGTTATACGCCTTCCCCAGTTCCCTCGGCGAAGGATGAAGATCCTCCATCTTGTTTGAAAGGACCATCTCTTCTATCTCCTGTTCCTTTTCGTCGGGAAGTTTGTAACCGTCACTGGAGAATATCTTGATCCCGTTATCCTGAAAGGGGTTGTGGGAAGCGGATATGACTATACCCGCATCGGCTCTCATGCTGTTGGTCAAAAAGGCGACTCCAGGTGTCGGCATGGGACCCACGAGGTATGCGTCCACGCCCATGGAACAGATGCCTGAAACAAGGGCATATTCTATCATATATCCCGAAACCCGCGTGTCTTTCCCTATTATAATTCTCGGCTGGTGACCACGGCGTTTGAAGAGGTGGGCCGTTGCCATCCCTATTCGCAGGGCCATTTCCGATGTCATCGGGTATTCGTTTGCCACCCCCCTCACTCCATCTGTACCGAACAGTTTACCCATGTTTTTGTTCTCCTTATTTTTAATTGATCAAGCGGGTTTTCCATTCAAAAAGCAATTTTTATATATTATTCAGCGATTTTTTACAATAAGAAAACTGTCAGATTCCCCTTGACTCATACCTCAATGCAGGGGCCAGGGCGATATGGTCACTCGCCGTGGACCAGGTCAATGATTGTTATTTCGGGGGGCGCCATGAGACGCATGGGAGGTCCCCACGTCCCCGTTCCTCTGCTGACGTAGAGAACAGATCCTTCATCAAGATGATAGCACCCGCTATTGAAGGCGAAAAAAAGGCGAGTGACGAGGGTGAAGGGAAATATCTGTCCCTTGTGGGTGTGTCCGGAGAGCTGGAGATCAAACAATGCCGGGGATCCTTTGAGCACAACAGGCTGATGTTTGAGGAGAATAGTAAATCTGTCGTCTGAAAACCCGGAAAGCAGTTTTTCCTCCGGGACGGCTTCAATAGCGCCGTAGATCCTGGCGGGGGGATCATCAACGCCTGCGACATTAATAAACCCTCCCACGTTTGCTCCTTCACCTCTCAGGACTCTGAACCCCGCTCTCTCTGTAAAATCAATTGACTGAGTAAGTCCCGCGTAGAATTCATGGTTTCCCGTAACCGCAAATTTTCCATATTCAGGGTTTATTCCCCGCAGGAGATCCGCAAGCCCGGACATGTTGTCTGCCTGTCCATCGACCAGATCGCCTGTGGAGAAGAGGATGTCGGGAGCGGCGGCCCTGACCTCCTTTAGTATACGTTCCAGCCTCTTTTCCCGGACGATAAGACCGAGGTGCAGGTCGGAGATCTGGACGATCCGGAATCTTCCGATCTCCTCGGGTATCCTGGCCGTCCTTATCGTAATCGTTTCGGTGCGGATATGCAAAGCCTCTATATAGCCGTACAGTGCCAGGACGGCCGCCAGGGAGAGCAGCGTGATAAAACAGTGCCGGGCGGGAGGGATCACGGAGGAAGAATCAAGTGAAAAGATGTACGCGCCCAGGTGCGCAAGAATGCGGTAGCAATCGAAGGCAAGTAAAAGGCAAAAGAACAGGAAAGCAACACCCATCCACGTGTAACCTGCCCAGGAAAAAAAGATCGCAAAGGCTTCGAAGTCGTTTCTTTCCGACATATGGACGATAACGGGCGCAAGGACCATGATGAGCATAAAGAGCGCAACGAATATGCTGGTCCTGGTTTCAAGGGCGAGAGATGCCTTTGCCCCCAGAAAGAGGTAGAGGTGAACCCCGCCGTAGATGAGGAAAAAAACCAGGAGAAAGATAGTTTTCACCGCCTGTTCGTTATCGATCATGCCGTCTTCTCTATGAGATCTGCCCGGTATAGCGCATGTAACAACACTCTGCTCCCTATATAAACAATAATAAACAATTTGGCAAAAGAAGTCTTATCATTTTTACATGTTTTTTATTTCCCTTTTTTTAAATTTTTTTAAATTTTTACTTGACAGAGATTGCCACCAATAGTAAGCGTTATTCTAAAGAAGGAAAAATTTCTCTTTTACAAAGCGATGGAAGGAATTTTTTCACCATGTCGTTTGACTTGCTACTCTCAGAAAAAAGGAGCCACCTCACCGCGACCCAGCAGCGGGCAATAAAATACATCACGGAAAATTATGAGGATGCCGTTTTCCTGACGGCATCAAGTTTGTCACGGCGTATAGGTGTCAGCGAAGCTACTATCGTACGGCTTGCCCAAGCCCTTGGATTTCACGGCTTCCGGGGAATGCAGAGAATGTTGCGGAAGAATTTCCAGAATCGGCTCTCCACCGATGCGCGACTTGAGCAAACCGTCAAACATGCCAAAACCGATGAGGCCATTCTGGTAAAAGTTGTACAGGAAGACATTCGCAATCTTACTCAAACCCTCGAATCCCTTTCAATCGAGACCTTTCATCAGGCGGTCGCAGAAATGGCAACCGCCCGGAAGATTTTTGTTGTCGGATTAAAAGGCAGCCATTCAACCGCAATTGTACTTGCAAGATATCTCAGCTTTTTAAGGGAGGAGATATGTCTGTTAAAACCGGGATATGGGGATATCTGGGACTCTCTCCACGAAGTTGGTAAGGAAGATTTAGTGGTGGGTATCAGCTTTCCTCGATATACCCGGCTCACCGTAGAGGCCCTGGCGCATGCCAACGCTCAGGGAGCCAGAGTGGGGGCAATTACAGATTCGCTGTTTTCTCCTCTCGCGGATCACGCCCATTGGGTGCTTCCGGTTAAGCATCAGCTGGATTCCTTTATAGAGTCGTATACCGCCGTTATGAGCTTGATTAATGCGCTGCTCACGGCCCTGAGTATTCGAAATCCACGGGAAACATTGGCGGCCCTGAAAAAACGAGAGACTCTCTGGAAGGGGAAAAACATCTACTGGGCGGTGCGTACAGAGAGAGGCAGAAAATGATATCTTGAAAATCTATTCGGGAAGGAGGTGTGGACGAGTATAAGGGATTAGTATTTATAAATTGTTTGAATCTAAAGAGAAAACTTGATTAAAAAGGAGGACAAGATGAAGAAATCATTATACGTAGTTTTGGTGGCTTGCCTGGCTGTTTGTCTGGTTTTTGCGGGTCCGGCTGTAGCCAAGAAGATATTTCTGACCATAGGAACCGGTAGTCCGGGTGGCGTCTACTATCCTATGGGCGGTGGGATGTCTGTCGTTATCCAGAAAACCATCGACGGGATCAGGTGCGCGGCCGAGTCAACTGGCGCATCGGTGGAAAACAGCCGTCTGGTAGGCATTGGGGACACCGACATGGGAATGGTAATGGGGAGTGTTGCCTATAAGGCAACCAAGGGACTGAAACCCTTCAAGAAAAAATACCCGATTGTGGCCCTGTTTCAGATGTATCCGGCCCCGGAGCATATTGTGACCACCAAACAGTCCGGGATCAAGACGATAGCCGATTTGAAGGGGAAAAAAGTATCCATCGATGTTCCCGGGAGCGGTTGCTCAACCATGGCCAAGGCTATACTGGAGGAGGCCGGCTTTGACCTTGAAAAAGACCTGAGACTTGCCAATCTTTCCCAGTCGGAATCTGTCCAGGCCCTGAAGGACGGTATTGTCGATGCCTGCTTCTTCAATTTTGCCTATCCCGGTTCGGCTGTCATGGATCTCGCCGCTACGAGAGACCTGGTACTGGTTCCCGTCAGCAAAAAGTTTGCCGACAAAATTGTCAAGAAATATCCTTACTATCTTAAGGTAACCATTCCCAAGGGAACCTATGATGACGTTGATTACGATGTTCTCTGTATCGGCGACTCCAACGTGATGGTCGCCAACAAGAATATGTCTGACGATATCGCCTACAAGGTCGTCAAGGCGATTTACAGCAACGTGAACGAGGGCAAATACGCCCTTATCAACATTCATCCGATTGCCGCTCAGTTTACGCCCGCAAACGCGGTTAACAGCCCGATAGCACTTCACCCGGGCGCGGCGAAATACTTCAAGGAAGTAATGAAATAAAACCAACAGCCCGGCCGGCAACATAACCGGCCGGGCATTCACTTCTATGCCATTGAGAATTATATATATCCTGTTCCTGCTCATCCAGTTGCTGAATGCTCCTGTCTTTGCGGCGGAAAAAAGCTCTCTGTATCTTCAAGTGGTGGGGCAACCTGAGGGCAGGGTCCTGCTGGAGTTTCAGGTTGAGGCGGGAGATCTTTTTTATATCGATTATGTCCATTCTTCTGATCACACCCCGGTTCATGACATTTTCCGGATGGATGAGGATGGCATCGTGCTTATTGAAGAGAATTTCGACTGGTACGGCTCAGGCCTGGAATTTCTCTCAAATGCCGGGGCGAGGGTTTCCCTTTCGGGGGACAAGACGAGGGTCTTTCTGCACCGGGAATGTCCCAGGCTTCTGCTTCGCGTGGGAAGGGTTGCAGGTCATGTTATTACATACAAAGACAGCCGGACTCCTCTGCTGTCCATTGCAAGGGGTGGGGATTCGGTATGGATTCGTTTGGTGAAAAAAGGGAGGGGAGAGTGAATATGGAAGAAAAAAATGACAAGATCATAGATCCGTCACTTGAGGAGGAAATCAGTGTTGCGGAGGACGCCGCACAGGAAATTTTAGAAGAGCTTGAGAAAAAAAGGATATATACGGGAACAGCCGGTCTGGCAATTACAATTGTCGCTGTCGCAACCTCCTGTTATCATCTGGCCTATGCCTATCTTCACCCGTTCTTTGCCCTTGACCACAGGGCGATACACTGGATGTTGATGTCTATCCTGCTCTTTTCCCTCTACCCTTTTTCCCAGAAAAGGTCTCCCAAAAACAGGATGTCTGTCCTGGATGGGGTCTTCCTGGTTGTTTCCGTCGGTATATGCGCGTGGATATTTATTTATTCAACGCCGATATTGAACCGTGCAGGCACATTTTTGCCTATTGATGTGGCAATGGGAACCATTCTTATAATATTGGTGCTGGAGGCGGTGAGAAGAACAACGGGACCGGCCGTTCCGCTTATTGCAATTATTTTTATATGTTATGCGCTGTTCGGCCCCTATCTGCCCGATTTTATTTGCCACAAGGGGTACAGCATCAAGAGGCTGTCCACCTACCTGGCCCTTTCCACGGACGGGGTGTTCGGCGTTCCCCTCGGGGTCTCCGCAAACTTTATTCTCCTGTTCATCCTTTACGGCGCCCTTTTGAGGAAGACGGGAGCGGGACAGTTCTTTACGGACGTTGCCTTCGCTCTGACGGGCTGGTCAAGAGGCGGTCCGGCAAAGGCAGCCGTTGCTTCCAGTACATTTTTTGGAATGATCTCCGGGAGCTCCGTGGCGAATACCGTGACAACCGGTTCTTTCACAATACCCCTCATGAAGAGAACGGGTTATCCGGGGTACTTTGCCGCAGGCGTCGAGGCCTCATCATCAACCATGGGACAGATTATGCCTCCCATTATGGGCGCCGCCGCTTTTATTATGGCCGAGTTTTTATCCATTCCCTATTATAAGGTATGTATTGCCGCCGCGATACCCGCGTCCCTCGCCTTTTTTTCAACCTTCATGCAGGTGCATTTCAGGGCTGTTTCAATGGGAATCTCGGGTCTGCCAAGGGCGGATCTGCCAAAAATCGGAAAGGCATTTGCCGAGGGATGGCATCACGTCTTTTCGATCTTCCTTCTTATCTACTTTCTCATGAGAAATTTCTCCCCGGAAAGAGCGGTGTTCTGGGCGATTGTCGCGACTATTGTGTCCTCGTTCATCATGAATATCATCAGAAGGAAATCTGTCAAGGAATTTGGATTGTTGGTCCTGGAGGGTCTGAAGGAGGGCGCCACGGGGGCCGTTGAGGTAGCCGCCGCCTGTGCCGCGGCCGGTATCATCATAGGCTGTATCACGATGTCGGGACTGGGAATCAAATTTTCCTCTCTCATTGTTGACGCATCGATGGGACATCTTTATCTGGCCCTGCCCTTTACCATGATTGCCTGTGTCTTTCTTGGTATGGGAGTTCCCACCACCGCCCAGTATATTATCATTTCGTCCCTTGTTGCACCCGCCCTTGTCCAGATGGGTGTACTGCCCATTGCCGCGCATCTCTTTATCCTGTATTACGGCACGAGGGCCGACATCACGCCGCCGGTGGCATTAGCCGCTTATGCCGGAGCGGGAATTGCCAAGTCCGATCCCTGGAAGACGGGCATCAACGCATTCCAGCTTGGTATAGCGGGATTTATCATTCCCTTTATGTTTGTTTACGCGCCCGAGTTGCTGATGATCGGAAGCCCGTGGGCTATCCTGACGAGTTTTCTGACGGCGGCTTTCGGAATTGTATGTCTCGCGGCCGGCGTTCAGGCCTGTCTGTTTGTCAAGGCTAAATGGTACGAAGTTGTAATGCTCCTGACGGTGGCATTACTTATGATAAAACCGGGCCTGATGACGGATGGGGCAGGATTTGCGCTGTTCGCCGTGGTTTTCATCTCGCAGTGGCTGAGGAAAAAGCGCGGTATAGCGCCAACGGCTGCCGCATAGAATGGATTTACTAAAAGATCGAAGGAGGAAGGTATTATGAAAAGATCATTGGAAAAGGTTTTTAATCCCGGATCGATCGCTGTAATAGGGGCCTCCGAGGCCCCGGGGAAGGCCGCCGAGAGGAGGACGAGGAGCCTTATTCAAGGGGGGTACAAGGGGGACATTTACCTTGTAAACCCGAAGAGGGACGAGCTCTTCGGCATGAAGGCCTACCACAGCATTACGGAAGTAGACAAGGAGATCGACCTTGTTATGATTATCGTTGCACCCAGATTTCTCGCTTCCGCCGTGGCGGATAGCGTAAAGATGGGGGCAAAGGGGATTATCATTATTACCGCGGGTCTTGGAGAGACAGGTGAAGAGGGAAAAAAGATCGAAGCGGAGATTTTAAGTGAGGCGGCAAAGACAGGCGCCTATGTCATTGGCCCGAACTGCAGCGGCATGTTCAATGCCTCGGCAGATATCAATATGCTGGGCATTCCCACTATCAATAAGGGCTCGATCTCGGTTCTTGCACAGAGCGGCAATGTGATCGACTCATTGACTCATTTCGCCACAATAAAAGGGTGCGGCTTTAACAAAATGATCAATGTCGGCAATGCCATAGGAGTTCAATTACACGAGTACATCACTTACCTGAAAGATGACCCTGACACAAAGGTCATCGCGACCTACCTCGAAGGCATCAAAGGCGGGCATGAGCTGGTCAGGGTTGCCCGGGAAGCGGCAAAGACAAAACCGATTATTGCCCTTAAGGTGGGAAGGTCGAGCGCCGGGGCAAGGGCCGCTGCCTCCCATACAGGCTCTCTGGCCGGTGATGATATAATCCTGGATGCGGCCTTCAGGCAGGCGGGCATCGTGAGGGTGTCCAACGCGGATGAACTGGTCGATATGGCAGCCGTATTTTCCAATTGTCCCATCCCGAAGGGCAACAGACTGGTTATCATGTCAGAGGGTGGCGGCGATAACTCCATAGCGGCGGACAATGCCGAGAAGTACGAAATGCAGGTTCCCATTCTCAGCGAGGAAACCCAGGAAAAAATGATACCCATTCTTCTTGCAGGGATGCCCGCCCATAACCCAATTGATTATGGCGGAACAGCGGAAGAGAATCCGGATGTTATTACTCAGTGTGTCAAAACATGCATGGAGGATGATCAGGTCGATGGAATATTGATAACCGGTTTCTTTGGAGGTTTCTTTGATATCATAGCTCCTCATATTGCGGCGCTGGAAGAACAGACAGCAAAAGATCTGGTCGATCTGGTTAAAAAATATCAAAAACCGGTTATAGTGAATACCAGTTATGCCAGAGATCCCATTAAATCTCTCGACACATTAAAAGAGGCCGGGATTCCGGTAATTGAGTCTTCCGACAGGGCCGCGCAGTGCATGAGCGCGCTGATGCATTTTGCCGTCAAGCAGAAAAAAATCAAAGAGATGCGCATACCCGAGGAAAAGGCTACGGAGCGGGCCGGAGTCAAAGAACTCTTCAGGAAGGTGACGGCCGAATCAAGACACAATCTTCTTGAGACGGAATCGAGAGAGCTGCTCAGTGAATATGGTGTTTCCCTTCCGGATGCGGCACTGGCAAAAACCCCGGCAGAAGCGGTAGAGGCGGCTGACAGACTGGGATATCCGCTGGCAATGAAGATTGTCAGCCCCGACATTATTCACAAATCGGACGCGGGTGGGATCAAACTGAATCTTTCGAACGCGGATGAGGTAAGGGCGGCATTTGAAGAGATTATGAAGAATGCCGGGAAGGTCGCGTCACGGGAAAACATCGTAGGAACACTGCTTTCACCGATGGTCCCCCCGGGGCAGGAATGTATTATCGGGATGATTCGGGATGCCCAGTTCGGCCCGGTTATTATGTTCGGTCTGGGAGGAATATTTGTGGAGGTGCTGAAAGATGTTTCCTTCAGGGTAGCCCCCCTGGCTGATGAAGATATAGAGGAGATGATCAGAGAAATAAAGGGTTACAAGATTCTGACCGGTGTGAGAGGAGAAAAAGCGAAGGACATTGAGGCAATAAAGGGTGTCCTGGCAAAACTGTCCGAGATCGTAATCGACAATCCGGAGATCAATGAGCTTGATCTCAATCCGGTGATTGTCCATGAAAAGGGTTTATCCATTGTGGATTCAAGAGTGTTGATTGGATGATTTTTTAAAATACAGGAGGCAAGAAAATGGAATTTGAATGCATAATTTATGAAAAAGGGGACGGCATCGCCACGATTAAATTGAACAGACAGAAGGTCTTGAACGCCATGAACAAGCAGATGTGGCTCGATATTCAGGTGGCGCTGGAGGACGCAAAAACCGATCACGAAGTAAAAGTCCTGATTATTACGGGAGAAGGAAGGGCCTTTTCAACAGGAGCGGACTTGAAGGATTCAAAGGACAGAAGCCTGGAGGATTATCGTGATTATCTGGTTGAGCTGCAGGAGGCATCGAGAAAGATTATCAGGTTTGAGAAACCGACCATAGCGGCCATCAACGGGTATGCCCTTGGCTCCGGATATGAGCTGGGGCTCGCCTGCGATATCAGGATCGCCGCGGAAGAGGCAAAGATAGGTTCCCCCGAGGCCAGGGTCACGTCTTCTGTCACGGGGGGCGCAATGAGACTTGTGCAGGACCTGATAGGACCGGGGAAGGCCAAGGAGCTCCTCTTTACGGCCGAGTATATAGATGGCAAAGAGGCCGAGAGGATAGGCCTCGTCAATAAGGCGGTTCCGCTTGACCAGCTGATGGATGAGACGATGGAAATGGCAAAAAAGATGGCGGCCAATTCATCATTCTCAATCAAGGTGATCAAGAGGGGTCTCAATATGGCGCGTGGTGAGGTGAGCCTCGAGGCGCTTATGGAGTATGAAGTCGAGGCATGTCTGGCCTGCGTTTCCACAAAGGAGAGGCAGGATTCTCTCAAGGATTTCGAAGATAGGGACAGATAAGAATAACAGGAATCAGGAGGAACAGGGAACAGTCACCAATTGCCGGGTGCTTCGATTCGCAACCCAGGGTGGCTGTTCCTTTTTTTCGCTCCGCTTTTAGGGTCACATCTTAAATATTAAATATTCGTTTATCCCGATCAGGAAAATTGGATAGATTTCGCGCTCAATTTGGAGTGCCGTTTGCTCTTGTCCAGGCCCACCTTAACCCAAGCTTAACCCCTTTCTGAACACAGCTGATGGCTGAATGACCGGATTTACGGTCACTACATCTGTTTACATCTCAACCATTGCACGCTTCAGTGGAATGCATGTAACCCCCGGCGCACTGTACCCCTCTATTTGCCAGAGAGTCTGGCAATGTTATCAACAGATTACGTATGCACAACTGCTAACAAGGGCCTTATTTTGTTGCTTTTTATGAAAATGGGGTTAAACTGGGGGTAAAAGGAGTTTACACCAGTGACAATTCCGGCCTCTCCATGGACCATGATGGCAAAAGCCTTTCTCAACGTGCTTCCCGATGCTCATCGCTGTTTGAATGAGTGGAAAAACCTCGCGAAACAGATTCCGGATCCGGAACTTCGAAGACAGGCGTTGACAAGCATAGAGACAAAAACTTTTCATTGTGAGGGCGGATCTGCCTATGGATTGCTGGCAGGTGAAAAACGCGGGGAGGCTATCCGTTTTATTGTCGCGTATCAAACGATCAGCGATTATCTCGATAATCTGTGCGATCGCAGTACGTCTTTAGACCCGGCTGACTTTCGCGCGCTTCATGAGTCGATGCTTCACGCGTTAACGCCCGGGGCCAGGTGCGCCGGTTATTATCGATTCAGGGACGAGCAGGATGATGGAGGATATCTGATATCGCTCGTGACGACATGTCAGGATGTATTAGAAAAACTTCCCGCGTATGATAAAATCTCTTCAGCGCTCCATGAGCTGGCGGGTTATTATTGTGACTTGCAGGTGCATAAGCATGTGAGAGAGGAAGATCGTGTCCCTCGTTTGAAGGATTGGTTTGAAACGTACCGGAATGACCTGCCGACAATGAGCTGGTATGAATTTTCGGCATGCTGTGGCTCAACCCTTGGCATCTTCTGTCTGGTTGCCTGCGCGTTCGATGAGCAGTGTTCGGATGATCTGGTGTCGCGCATAAAAGGGGCCTATTTCCCGTGGGTACAGGGGTTTCATATCCTTCTGGATTACTTTATCGACCAGGAAGAAGACCGCCTCGAAAGAGACCTGAATTTTTGTTCTTATTACAAGGATGAGGAGGAGATGCTAAAGCGGTTGACGCATTTTTTTAATCAGGCGGACAAAAGCATCTCCGGGTTGCCCAATCCGAAATTTCATCGGATGGTTAACCGTGGATTATCCGCCATCTACCTTTCGGACAAAAAAGTGAGCAGGCAAGAGACGGTCCGCAGGATGGCTAAAAAGATTATTCGCCTCGGCGGATGGGGGACATATTTTTTCTACTTGAATGGATGGATCTATCGGAGGATCAAACAGACATGACACATATAAGCCGCAAGCTTTATGAAATTTGTTTACGACAGGATCTCTCAACAACAATGATTGGAGAATGTCATGAAATGGCTATCGGCATTTTTAGCGTTACTGATAATATTATTAGTTGGAATCTATTATATATTTGACCCTGAAAATAATGAACTGAATGAAGCTGCGCGGGCAAGGTTGGGTGGTACATATATACAACTTTCGGATGGTATTACGCATTACAAATTAGAGGGTCCGGATAACGGATCGGTAGTGGTCCTCGTGCATGGAGGAACTGTTCCAATATGGACCTGGGACAAACAGGTTCAGGCTTTGAACAATACAGGGTTCAGAACTCTCAGTTATGACAAGTATGGCAGGGGGTATTCCGACAGGCCCGATGTAACCTATGACCAGGATCTGTACAAAAGGCAGTTATTGGAACTGGTTGACAAACTGGCTTTAACGGAACCGTTTGACTTGGTAGGCCTTTCTCTTGGAGGCGGTACCGCTGTCAATTTTACTGCCCGATATCCCGATAGAGTTCGAAAACTGGTTCTGATTTCACCGCTGATTAATAATTTCAAGGTTCCTTCCTTCTTTCGTATACCTGTTTTTGGCGAATTTATGGCACGCATTGCCGGTATACGAGTAATTGTAAACCGTTTTGTTTCCCTGTTTGAAAAGAATCCGGAGTCTGAAAAATATACCAGGCTTTTTGTGGAACAAACCACTTATAAAGGTTTCCAGCGGTCTGTTTTGTCAATGCTCAGAAATGATGCTGTTGGGGATTACAGTAATGCCTATCAGATCATTGGTAATCAGAAACGTGATATATTGCTGATTTGGGGAACAGCGGATACCGAGATCACAAAAGAAATGATCAGAGACATACGATCCTTTATCCCCCACCTTAAGTTTAAACCGGTTGAAGATGTTGGTCATGGAATAGTGTTCCAGGAACCCGATACCGTCAACAATTTGATAATAGGCTTTTTGTAACAATATGTTTTCAGGATCGGATGGAAGCTCCGAAACCTTTGGGAATATGATTCTTCGAAAAGTCAGAAAACACCATTTTTTGTCATTCCGGCGGAAGCCGGAATCCAGTAATTTCAATATGTTCTGGATGCCGGATCAAGTCCGGCATGACGTTTTTGGGACTTTTTACGAAGCCGTCAAATCTTGATTCGCACTCAATCATATCCCCCAAAACTCTGTGCGGCTTTTGGGTAGTTCTGCAAAGCTCTCGCTCCCCACAACAAGTCGCGGGGAATCCACGGATGCCACGTCCGTGATGGTGTTGGGTTTTATTCCTCCAGGATCGCCACAACCCTGGCAGGCCCGGCACTTCCCCCCTTGATCTTCAACGGAAAACAGGCCACCTTGAATCCGAATGGCGGGAGCGGCTCCAGATTGACGAGCCTTTCGATGTGACAGTATGGAATGCCTGCCTGATGGGCCGCCCAGAAAATGCCCGCTTCCTGGTTTTCAATAGCCTCCTGCGCCTGCATATTTAGAGGTGAATCCCATCCCCATCCATCAATCCCCATGACACGAATGCCTTTTTCATACAGCCATCTTGTGGAATCTGCCGTGACGCCGCAACCTTTAAAAATGTAGCCGGGATCAGTATAAAATATATCCCTTCCGGTCTGAATCAGCACTATATCCATCGGCTTGATTTCGTATCCGATACGTACCAGTTCTTTTTCAATGTCCTCTATGGTAACGGCATCCCCCTCTTCTTTCCATGTCATGTCCAGCTTCACACCGTCGCCGAAGAACCATTCGAGCGGCAGCTCGTCAATCGTTTGCGCCTCTTTGCCGTCAATTGTGCTGTTGTAGTGCCATGGCGCGTCGACATGAGTCGAGTCGTGCGTTCCGAGTCTTGTGATGGTCTCTGTTGCCCATCCCTCGCCATTGCGGAGGAGTTTTGCCGGAAGTTGCAGAAGCGCCTCCACCTGCGCCGCGCCTTCGGCGTGATTGTGATAGACAATCTCCGTCTTCAGGAATTCAGGGGTGCCCTCGGGACTTGGGGAGATTGTGGAAGAAAGATCTATAATACGCATACCATATACCTCCATAAAATTAGATTTATTCTGTCGCGGCTCCTTTGATGATTGACTAAACTATTTTTGCAAAATGTCAAGAAAGATATTCACAAGGGCCTCTAACTCTCTTGACTGAATGGATGGGCTGTGTTAGATTTTCTCTCCATTGCACGGTGAAGGTTACGATGAAATTTACGCATCTTGATGAAAACAACAGGCCGAAAATGGTCGATGTAACTGCCAAAGAACCCACCCTGAGGGAGGCTGTCGCCGGCGGGAGGGTGCTGATGAGGCCTGATACCGTGAGAGCTATTGAATCGGGTGGTGTTTCAAAGGGTAACGTCTATGCCACCGCGAAGATCGCGGGGATCATGGCTGCCAAGAAAACAAGTGATATTATTCCGATGTGTCACCCACTCGAGCTTACCGGGATTGACATTGATTTTTCGAGTAATATTGAGAAGGGTGAGATAGCTATTAATGCAAGGGCCAGGACCTTCAACAGAACGGGCGTGGAGATGGAGGCGATGACGGCGGTGAGCGTGGCCGCGCTCACGATATATGATATGTGCAAATCCGCGGACAGGGCGATCGTGCTGTTCGATATAAAGCTGCTGAAAAAGAGCGGCGGCAAGAGCGGCACCTTTGTGAGAGAAGAATAACCGGCCATGAAAGCAAATACCTATAAAACGAGAGGGGCGTTTCTCCTCCCCATTTTTCTGGATTCGCTGTTTCTCCTTGTGTTATTGGTGATCTCTATATTTGACAGTGGTCTTTCTCCTGAGGCTATCGTCCTTTCCATTATATTCATCCCTGTCCTTTATATTTTTCTTGAATCGGCCGTGCGCAGGACGACTATCGGGGATGATGGTGTCAAGATAAGGAAGCTTTTCAGAGAGAAACAGCTCCTATGGGAGCATATTACCAATGTAGACGTTATGACTTTGCATAAGAAGGTTTATCTGTTGCTGACCACCACGAGAGGATTTCACGCGTTGGCTAACTCCCATGGGGATTTTACCTCTCTTGTGAAGGATGTTGTCCGGCATGTCGATCAGGAAAAGGTCGAAGAGGGTGTCCGGAATGTTATCGAGCATCCGGTAAAAAGGATGTCAGATATAGTGTCCGCGTGGGTTGCGTTTGTTATTCTTCTGGGGGCGATTGTCCTGAAGATTGTCCGTTAAACTATTCATTCATATACGCCAAAGGAACGTTTCATGAACAAGCGGGAACAGATCAGAGCGGTAATTCGTGAAGAGATTGATGAAACATCTTTCCCTCTTATAGAAGAAATCCTGGAAAAGAGAATTGACAAGGTCGTTACGATTCTTGGTTGCGAGGGAAATGGCAGGGACGGAGTATATGACGAAGTCCTGTCAATGGTCGAAAAGGCCCTGATAAAGATCGCAATGAGACGCTCCAGTAATGTAAAAACAGCCGCCGCCGATTTCCTCGGTATAAACAGAAATACCCTTCATACTAAGATGAAAAAGCTAAAGATACGATAACCCCGAAGATGCCTCGTTGGCATTTCGACGCCTCTCTGTGTAGTATTCTTATACTGTCAATCTTGATGCACCCCGCTCCTCTGGCGATAGTCAGAGAAGTCTTCTGTCGGCCGGGTTGATACTGCCAAGTATGCGGATCATACTGTCATGTATCTTCCCGTTTGACGCCAGTATGCCTGGAGAATCGAGACGGTAGCTGTCGCCGGAAATATCAGTGATGGTTCCGCCCGCCTCATTTACGAGGAGCCATCCGGCTGCTGTATCCCATGGATGCAATTTGAGTTCCCAGAAACCGTCGAAGCGGCCCGCCGCCGTATAGGCCAGGTCAAGTGCCGCTGATCCCGCACGGCGGATAGCCTGGGCTTCCAGGGCCATTCCACCGAAATAGTTAATGTTATTATTAGGGTCCCTCCGTATGTCATACGGGAAACCTGTTGCCAGCAGGCTTCTCGAAATCTCCGTGGTCCTGGAGACTGAAATGCTTGAATCATTCATGAATGCTCCTTCGCCCTTTCCGGCCACAAACAGTTCCTCTGATACAGGATTGTATACTACGCCTGTTATGACCTCTCCGTCTCTTTCCAGGGCAATAGAGACGCAAAAAACGGGGAATCCGTGGGCATAGTTGGTCGTTCCGTCGAGTGGATCAACTATCCATCTGTATCGGGAGCCTTTCTTTATCTCCGTCGACTCCTCCGACAGTATATTGTGATCGGGGAATTTCCGGCTGATTTCCGTTATCAATATCTTTTCGGACATTCTGTCCGCCTCTGTAACAAGATCGATCTCCCCTTTGTAATCTATCTCGTGGTTTTCTCTGAATCTATCTTTCAGAAGCGATCCTGCCATCCTGGCTATGGATATGGCAAATTCCCCGTACTCTATCATCGTGTTTCTCCTTGACAAGGTATTGTAAGGAGATTCTTAACACGATTTCGCAAAAAAGTTGAAACAAATTCTGTTGCTTCCCATGTGGATTAATGGTAGGTATTACAACAATTTTAAAGGAATTGGCGTATCGGCTGTCATGGATAAGAGGGAAAATAACACGGATTCGAAAGAATTGAATGCAAGTCTGGAAAACCTCACTTTTGATCCGAAGGCTGTCAGGGAGTCTAAGGGACTTACCTTAAGGGGTATATCCTCCTCCACGAGAGTGAGTCTTTCAAACCTTAAGGCTATCGAAAATCAAAAATTTGGATTGCTTCCGGAGCCGATATATACCAGGTCTTTTATCGATGCGTATGCCCGTGCGCTTGATATTGATGGTAAAGAGATTCTCTCACTCTATGACAAATATCTGGAGAGCCTGGAACCCGATGAAAACCGGAACAAGCTATTAAAAAAACTTGCAGGGAAAAAGCGTCACACGAAATTCTGGATTTGGCTGGTAATTGCATCATGTGTGATAGTATTCACAGGGATTTTCTACCTCTATCAATGGAGTCCGGACGGCAGTCGGGAAATGAGGGAACGGGCGTCTGTTGGGGAGGTTGGGAACGCCGAGGAGCTTCAAGATGTCTCAGGAGATGTGCCCTCAGCACCGGAGAAAGATGATATTGCCACTGAGAAAGATGATAAAATACTGGAGACGGAAAGTCCCGATTTATCGGGCTCGACAGACATTTCTGAGGTGGATGACATAAAAGACGCCGGCCAGGTGATCGAAGAAGACAGACAACCGGAGATTGAAGGTGAGCAGCAGAAGGAGGAAGCCTTCCCCGACGAGAAGGAAGAAGCCGCTCCCGACGAGGCTGTAACCGATAAAGAGGAACCTTATACGCTTGTAATAGAAGCGTCGGAATTGACCTGGATACAGATAAACCGGGATGAAGAACCGCCATTTGAGGTCATGTTAAGGCCGGGAGAGCGGATTACAGAAAAGGCATCGGAGAAATTCGGTCTGATCATCGGTAATGCCGCGGGTGTAGATATCAGTTTTCAGGGAAAGTCACTCGGCATTATAGGGGAACATGGGGAAGTTGTGCACCTGACACTGCCGGCAGATATGTAAAACAGGTATTGACAATGGCAGCCTTTATAACCTAATCTCAAAGAATAGAGGCATTGAAGGCCCCGATTTATCGGGAGAGGATTTCAAAAAACCGGAACGACAGGGATTATAAGACACCCTGTGTCAAGAGGTGAATCAAATATGTTCGGAATAGGCGTGCCCGAGTTATTGATTATACTGGTGATTATTCTTATCATCTTTGGCGCTGGAAAGCTTCCTGAAATAGGAGGGGCCATAGGCAAGGGCATCAAAAACTTCAAAAAATCTTTCCAGGACCAGGACAATGTGGAAAGCGCCGAAGATCCCAGAAAAATCGATGATGACAAAAAATAAACGGCCCCGTTGACGGTTGTCGGTTTACGGTTTTTCTAATAAACCATGCGACGATTGAAGCATTTTGGATATTGTTTTCAATTCTCTGTTTTTTCAATCGCGAATCCCGACAAGTCGGGACAAGCCGTGAACGGGTACAAACAAACCACCCCGCGACGGAACACGGAGTGGCATTTTGTCATTACTGGTCCGGTAATCTTAGGGGAATCCCGATAAGATCGGGGTTAAAAGGGGACATCATCTTCAGGTATTGTCGCTTCCGAGGGAGATGGCACCCCATTACCCTGTCTTTCCGATTGATAGGTCCCGTCAAGCCGGGATTCCTTCCTTTCCAGCATCTGCATGTTGGAGGCAACTATCTCTGTGGTGTACCGCTTGTTGCCATCCTTGTCATCCCAGTTCCTTGTTTGCAGCCGACCCTCTATATAGACCAGTCTTCCCTTGGCCAGATAGTTACCACAGATCTCCGCCAGCCTTCTGAAAGTGACGATCCTGTGCCATTCCGTTTTCTGAACCTTTTCCCCATTCTTGTCCTTCCATTGTTCATCAGTAGCCAAGTTAAAATTGGTTACCATAGTACCATCCTGGGTGTATCTTACCTCCGGATCCGCACCCAATCTTCCAATCAATATAACCTTGTTAACCATTTGTCTCTCCTTGTAAAATTTTCTTCATAAGATAATACTTAAACTATATTGCTGAATTATATTTCTGTCAAATAAATTATTTGTGGTCTGGTGTCGGCATAAAAACTGCATATTATCCATTGACTTCATCTGTATTATTGAGTAGAAAATTGCACGTATCCATTGTTTGTGTCCCGGTTTATCGGGATTATCCACATTACCACTGAAAGATGGGAAAGGAACAGCCTTTGAACCTTTGGGAAGGAATACTGCTTGGAATAATACAGGGGTTAACAGAGTTTCTCCCTGTGAGCAGTTCCGGCCATCTGGTAATGGTTCAAAGTCTTATAAAAGGATTCCGGCAGCCGGGGGTACTGTTCGATGTTATGCTGCATTTAGGAACGCTTCTGGCTGTGCTGTTTTTTTTAAGGAGAGAGATTCTGGACATTCTGATGTCCCTTATACCGGCCGGGTGGTTTCGGAATTTCAGGAAGGACTGTGACAGTGTACAAACGCGCACCCGGAGAAAAATGGCCCTCTATATTGTCACGGGGACGGCATTTACAGGGGTTATAGGTCTGTCATTCGAGGAACGGATACACCACCTTTTTACATCCACAACAACTGTTTCTTTTATGCTGCTAATCACCGGTGTGCTGCTGTTCATGTCCGACAGATTTCAGGGCAGCAGGGTGGAAAGGGACATGAATATAATCGACAGTGTAGTGATCGGGATTGTCCAGGGAATTTCGCTGATACCCGGATTATCAAGATCCGGCTCCACGATAGCCTTCGGCATCTTCAGGGGCCTGGATGGCCAGACTGCGGCCAGATTTTCATTCCTGCTTTCCATACCCGCCATATTGGGCGCAACCGTGCTTCAGGCAAAATATATAGGGATGGTGCCTCTGGATGACATGCTGGTATATCTTGCCGGGATGTTCGTTGCCGCTGTGACGGGTTTTCTGACATTGAGACTTCTATTCTTTGTAATCAGGAAACAGAAGCTGAGTATATTTGCTTATTACTGCTGGTTTCTCGGAATTTCTACATTGATTATTAAAGTAATTTAATTTAGTCTCCCTGGGTAGTGGAGGATGGTTTTGAGCAAAAAGGGTGCCGGCAGAGAGAACATGATGGCGAAGGAAATAGCGGGTGTAGTGTCCCTCGCCTTCGCTGTTCTTGTATTCTTATGTCTCTTTTCATACAATCCTCACGATCCTTCGCTCACGCATTATGTGGCGGGCAAAGTGATGGTAGCCAATTACGGCGGCCTTGCGGGATCTTACCTCTCTGACAGTATGCTCCGAGTTTTCGGTATGACATCTTATCTTTTTCCTGTATTGCTCGTCCTGTTTTCTTTCAAGTTGTTTCTCGGTGGAGAGTTCAGGATGGTACTTTCTCCCGTCTTTGGTTTTATGGGTCTCGTGTTCGCCTCATCGGCACTTCTGGCGGCAAGGAGCAGCGCTTTTTCTTTTTACGGTGTGGATCTCAACGCGGGGGGACTTCTCGGAAAATTCTCACTCGGGATATTGTATTCCGGCCTGAATCAAATAGGGGCCGAGATTGTTCTGGTTGTTATCTTGCTGATATCTGTAATGATCACACTTAATGTTTCGCTTGTAGCGTTTGTGAGAAGACTGGCAATATTGCTGTCGAGCGTGCTGCTGAAGTTCAGGACATTTGTGGTGGTAGGGATGGGGAGGCTGAGAAGAAAAAAATCCGTTACAAAACAGAAAAAACCCGACATCCTGAGAAATATCCCGGTTATTTCCGATGAGGTTGGGCGGGAGGAAGAGGAAAAAGAGGGTGCACAAACTTCCTTCGGATTTTTGCAGCCGGAAGGCAGCTTCAGCCCTCCTTCGCTGGATCTTCTTGACAGGGTAGAGGTCAGGAATACGAGAATGAAGAGGGAAAGCCTTATTATGAATTCTCGTATCCTTGAGAAAAAACTGGCGGATTTCGGGGTGGAAGGGAGCGTCACGGAGGTTAAGCCGGGTCCTGTTATCACCATGTACGAGCTCGAACCGGCGGCCGGTGTAAAGATAAACAAGATAACAAATCTCTCTGACGACCTTGCTCTGGCGCTGAAGGCGCAGAGTGTCAGAATAGTAGCACCCATTCCGGGGACGGCGGCAATAGGTATCGAAATCCCCAATTATGAGAGAGAGCCTGTATATCTCAGAGATGTGCTCGACGGCGAGGAATTTCTGGAATCAAAATACAAACTGCCTATAGTGCTTGGGAAAAACATCACGGGGAAAACAGTGATAACCGACCTTGTTAAGATGCCTCATCTCCTTATCGCGGGCACAACCGGTTCGGGCAAGAGTGTATCTCTCAACGCCATGATATGCAGCATCCTGTTCAAGGCAACGCCGGACGAGGTAAAGTTCATAATGATCGACCCGAAGAGGCTTGAACTCTCAGGGTATGAGGGAATACCGCACCTTCTTAACCCGGTGGTTGTCAATCCCAAAGAGGCGTCACAGGCGCTGAAATGGACCGTCGATGAAATGGAGAGGCGGTATGCCGTAATAGCTGAAGTGGGCGCTAAGAGTATAGAGAGATACAACAGATTGGTGGAAAAGGAACAGAACGCGATCAGAAAGCAAATGTCCGGGCTTTCTTCTCCGGTTTCCGGAGGAGAACCAGCGATAGGTCCGGAGAAACTTCCCTATATAGTTGTTGTCATAGATGAACTGGCAGACTTGATGATGGTGGCCCAGAGGAACGTTGAAACCTCCCTTGCCCGTCTCGCGCAGATGGCACGGGCCGCGGGGATACATCTTATCCTGGCCACTCAGAGACCCTCCGTGGACGTTATTACCGGCATAATAAAGGCCAACTTCCCCACACGAATATCGTTCCAGGTATCGTCAAAGGTGGATTCGAGAACAATACTCGACCAGCTTGGCGCCGAGAAGCTCCTCGGGGCGGGCGATATGCTTTTCATGCCGCCGGGCACATCAAAACTGGCGCGTATCCATGGCGCTTTTGTGTCTGACAGGGAGATTACAAAGATTGTGAGCTTCATAAAAAGGCAGGGGGCGCCCCTCTACGATGAATCGATATCCCATTACAACCCGGAATCAAGGGAAGGCTCGAGGTCGGAGGAAGAGTTTGATGAAAAGTATGATGAGGCGGTCGAACTGGTTACCGACTTGGGACAGGCATCCATATCCCTTGTTCAACGATACCTGAAGATAGGATATAACAGGGCCGCCCGCATTGTAGAAAAAATGGAGGCGGAGGGTGTTGTAGGTCCATCCGACGGCGCCAAGCCCCGCAAGGTATTGGCGGGAAAACTTCCCCAATAAATTGAATAATAAAGTCCATATCACAAGTCTGGGATGTCCCAAGAATCTTATAGATTCAGAAGTTATGACTGCCGTTCTGGTTGAGGGCGGTTTTGAGATCGTTTCTCTTCCCCAGGACGCGGACACAATAATTATCAATACATGTACCTTCATACTGCCGGCAAAGGAAGAATCGATCGATGAAATCTTCCGTATGGCGGAACTGAAAAGAGAGGGCAGGTGCCGGCACCTGGTAGTTACGGGCTGTCTGCCTCAGAGATATGGAGCCATACTCGGAGAAGAGATCCCGGAGGTTGACCTTTTCCTGGGAACGGGCGAAATTCCCCGCATAGCCGATCTCGTTGCATCTCTGCAAAGGAAAAAACAACCGGAGCAGCGCTCTTTCATAGGGAAACCCGATTTTCTTATGAACTCCTCCCATTCGCGTCTGTTATCGACGCCACCCTACACCGCGTATCTGAAAATCGCGGAGGGATGCTCCAACCATTGTTCTTATTGCGTGATACCACTCGTCCGGGGGAAATTCAGAAGCAGGCAGATGGATGACATACTGCGGGAGACCGAAACGCTTGCACAGAGGGGTGTTAAGGAGATTATTATAGCGGCTCAGGAGACTACCCTTTACGGAAGAGACCTTGGTTATACATCCGGATTGAGCCCCCTGTTGAGAGAGATTGCCTTGATAGAGGGGATCCGGTGGATCAGACTACTCTATACGTATCCGGCGAATCTGGACGACGAACTTTTCCGGACCATCCACGATGTTGAAAAGATATGTAACTATATCGACATTCCTGTACAGCATATAGATGACGGCATCTTGAGTTCCATGAACAGAAAGGGCGACAGCGGACTTATAAAAAATGTTATAGCTGATGCCAGGAAGATTATTCCCGGTGTGGCCCTGAGGACATCACTGATCGTGGGATTCCCCGGAGAAACGCAGGAGAGGTTTGACAGGCTCCTCGCGTTTATAAGGGAGACGAGATTTGACCATGTGGGGGTCTTCGAGTATTCGAGGGAGGAGGGAACAAAGGCAGACGCGCTTCCCGGTCATATCCCCGAGAGCGTAAAAGAGCTCAGGAGGGGGATTATAATGGAGGAGCAGGCGCTGATCTCCCGTGAGATAAATCAATCGCTTATTGGTTCCTTGACGGAAATTGTCATAGAAGAAAAATCGGATCTTCCGGGGTATGATTATATCGGAAGATCGAGAAGACAGGCGCCTGACATAGACGGCATCACCTATGTGAAGGCAGAAGAAAAGGCGATTGGTGATATTGTGGAATGCCGGGTAGTTTCGGCGGATGATTATGATCTGTTTGCTGAAGAGACGGCAGCCGGTTGTTGAAACCGTGATTTGAAGAAATAGTTGAAGACAGCCGTTATTCAAAATAATCTGCCGTAATTTCTTGCCGGTGTGGAGAAAAAATTATGATCGTGATGAAATTTGGGGGCACCTCGATAGAGGATATTCCTTCTGTTGAGAGGGTGGTGGAAATTATAAATTCCCGCCTTGAGCAACGTCCGGTAGTGATCAACTCCGCCATGGGCAAAACAACGCGAAAACTGCTGGAGATTGCAAGGCTCTCGGCAGAGGGGATGGATGAAAAGGCCCTTTCGCGTCTGGATGAAATCCGCGGATATCACTTTGATATGGCGAGAGGTCTCACACCTGATTTCGAAGACAGCGATGTCCGGACAACCCTTGAGGGATATTTTGAGGAGCTTCAGAGGTTGATGGGCGGTCTGTCAGTGCTGCGGGAACTTACGCCACGCAGTCAGGACAGGATTCTCTCGTATGGTGAGTTGGTGGCAACCACGATAATCGCGTCCGCTCTTCAGAGCCGCGGCATCAATACCAGATGGCTGGATGCGCGAGATTTCATTATTACAGATGAAAGATTTACCAGAGCCAGGCCTTTAGATGAGTTTACCTTTCCTGGTATTCAGGAGAAAGTGCGTCCGCTGGTGGAATCCGGCCATGTCCCCGTTATACAGGGATTTATAGGTTCCGCTCGCAGTGGAGCTACCACCACGCTGGGTTTTGAGGGATCTGACCTTACCGCGGCGCTTGCAGGCGCGGCGCTTGATGCCTCGGTCATACAGATATGGAAGGATGTCAATGGTATTATGACAGCCGACCCGCGCATCTTCTCGGGGGCGCTTACCATTAAAAACATCTCTTTTGAAGAGGCGTCGGAGCTCACCTTCTTCGGAGCGAAGGTTCTGCACCCGGGCACTATCGAACCGGCGCGCCGGAAGAATATTTCTGTCGGCATCTACAACTCCAGGCGGCCGGATGCGGGTGGCACAACGATAACAGCGCGCGCGAAGAGGGGAACGGAGCTTATCAAGTCCATCGCGTATAACATGTCTGTATGTATCGTGAGTATCACTCCGGACTCTCATGTCAACCCGGACGGTTTTCTGAGATCGATTTTCGATATTCTCGACAGGGAAAGGATAACGCCCTGTATCGTGACGACTGCCGGAACGGGCATTGCAATGGCGCTCGGCGCTTCAGAAGACTTGGAACGCGCGATAGATGAACTGAAGTGTCTTGGAACGGTAAATATTACCGGAGAAAAAGCCACCATTTCTCTGGTTGGTGAAAATATCCGTACCACCCGCGATTTCGCGCCGGTACTGTTTCGGAATCTGGAAGATGTAAATATCTACATGATCGCGCAAGGTGCGTCACCGATCAGCCTTACATTTGTGGTTGACGAATCCGATATTCCTTCAGTCATCGCCAGACTGCACGAGGCATTCTTCAAAGATCCGGATCCGGATATATTTGATTGAACTGCATTTATGTCTCAACAGCCGCCTTTCTCAAGTGGCGTGGGGTCTCTGTGCCCCACAGAGTTATTTAGCTTTTCCCCCTCAAGATTTTCTCATACGATTTTAAAGTCAATTAGTAACTGTTTTAACCATTATTCCCGATAACTGTTTGATAGTATTTTTCACCTTCTTGAGTTAATTCCCAAATTCCATGCCCAGATTCTTCTGCGCTCTTTATGTATCCATATAACAGTTTTGCTCTCTCCTTTGCGAATGCAATATTGTGTTTCCATCTCGGAATACCATGAGAGACCATCCCTTGATACCATTCATTCTGGAATTCATCCTGAAACATTTGATAAATTTCTTCATCAACTTGTTTTTTGCTCACAGATCCACCATGTTTATGTAATATTTTTATTATGTGAGGGATCAAATCATCTTGAGTTATTTTCTTTTCTGTAATTGTGGATGAAAATATTTTTTGTGAGACAAAAGGTTTTTTTGGAAAACGATCCGGATCACTATTTTCGTCAAAAAAGTCATTATCAATAAACTCGTGATATTGTTTTAATTGTTGTTTGGTGATTAATCCTTGAGAAAGACAATAATCTGTGTTTTTTTCCTCTGGCACATTAAAAAGACTATATTCTAGAGATTTAATTTCGCCTTTAGGGGTAACAAGAAGAGCTTTATCACTATTGATATCTTCAATGTATATAAAGCTTTTTTCTGAGCTTTTGTTCTTACAGATGTTAATTGTATTTTGATATTTGTGTTTATATTCAGATTCGTTCTGAACTGGGGATTTCCCATAATTTAGGGGCTGAGAATCTTTTGTTGTCTTAACCCAAGTTTAACCCCATTCCGGACACAACCGTAGTGATATCGGGCGGTTGGGGCTGAGCGGCCAGATTTATGGTCACTACATCTTTAGATCTCAACCTTTGTACGCTT
>JAFDAS010000050.1 GCA_019313695.1 Deltaproteobacteria bacterium | reverse complement strand
GTCGCGGGGTGGGAAGGGCATTATTAATCTCAAGACCACACCAAGGGTGGGTCTCGTGACACGCATAAAACAGGTGACCGGCGATGAAGACATTATGCTGATCAGTAACACCGGTAATATTATACGACTGGGCGTTAACGAGGTTTCCCTCCTGCACCGCAGCACCCAGGGAGTTAAGCTGATAGATCTGGGCGATGAAGAGACGCTTGTAGGGTTGGCAAGGGTGGAACGTGAAGAGCCCGATATAGGCGAGGAATTACCAGAGATGGAATCGGAAACTTTCGATTTTTGATGAAAAGCATCCACCTGTGTGGCGTGGGGTCTCTGTGCCCCACAGGTGGGACATGCTGCTTACAACGCATTGGCTTCAAATTACCCGGAAGTTGAACTTGAGCACATCTACCATCCCAGCAGAAGGGGAAATAATGGAAAAGCTACAGGAAATGTAAGAGGGTTAACACTTCGAGACCTGGTTTACATAAGGTCTCCCTCTGAGGGAACACCCCTCAGACTCCCCGTGGAATATTTTTAATAATCAAATGCTTGTCCTCTGATTTCCGCTGAAAAAAGGGCATATCTGCCGGTTATCGAGCGGGGATATCGCTTTCATTTCTCAGACGGGTGTTCTATGCTTGACAAAAGCAGGTGTACGGTATGGATAAAGATAAAGTTCAGGCGGCAATCCCCCCTTACAGGATATTTGACCATACGGCCGATCTGGGAGTGGAGATATATGGAAGAAATGAGAGGGAGCTTTTTTGCAATGCGGCCTTTGCCCTTTTTGATATAGTGACAGATGTAAGTCTTGTGCATGTAACAGGAGAATGGGAAGTTTTTGCTGAAGGGGGCGATTTAGAGGAACTTCTGGTAAATTTCCTCAGAGAAATATTGTATATGTGCAGCGGAGAGGGATTGTTGCTGAAAGAATTTATGATTTCCGAGATGGACAATTTTCATGTAAAGGGAACGGCAAGGGGGGAACCTTTTATACATGGCAGGCACTGTATGAATATCGAGATAAAGGCGATTACCTATCATCGGGTGGAGATAAGGAAAGCTTCGGGGACATGGGTTGGGAGGGTTATTTTTGATGTCTGATATCAGAGTTGAGCAACTTGATGAATTTCGCTGGATCATACCCCCTACAGGAGGCATGCGTGTTCCCGGGATTATCTATGCCGATGAAAGGATGATGAAAAGAGTAGAAAAAGATGAAAGCCTCAATCAGGTTGCCAATGTGGCACACCTTCCCGGTATTATCAGACATTCCCTGGCCATGCCCGACATTCACTGGGGTTATGGTTTTCCCATAGGGGGTGTCGCTGCCTTCGATGCAGAGGAGGGAATTATTTCTCCGGGAGGGGTAGGTTATGACATAAACTGCGGTGTTCGTTTGATGGTGACTAATCTCCAGTTTGGTGAAATCAAAAACAGGGTGAAAGATCTTATTATTGCCCTTTTCAGGGACATACCTGCCGGTGTGGGATCTGAAAGCTCCCTTAAACTGTCTGTGGATGAAGAAAAAAGAGTATTACGGGAGGGCGCCGGGTGGGCGGTGAACCGTGGTTATGGTTCCAGCGCTGATCTGGCGACTACCGAGGATGGTGGCAGGATGCAGGCGGCGGATCCCTCCTGCGTCAGTGAAAGGGCCATTGAAAGAGGCAGGAGGCAATTAGGGACACTTGGATCCGGGAACCATTTTCTGGAGATAGAGGTTGTAGAGGAGATCTTTGACAGAAAAGTTGCCTCTACATTCGGGTTGATGGCTGAAGGTCAGGTCGCTGTTGCTATTCACACCGGGTCGCGTGGTTTTGGATATCAGGTGTGCGATGACTATCTTGCAAGAATGGTTAAGCGTGGCGGCAAACCGGATTTTCCATTGCCTGACCGGCAGCTGGCCTGCGCGTATATTGCCTCTGATGAAGGGAAGGAATATATGGCTGCCATGGCATGCGCCGCGAATTATGCCTGGGCGAACAGGCAGATGCTGATGCACCGGACGAAACAGACCTTTGAAAAGACGCTGCAGAGGTCTCCACGCGAAATAGGAATGCGGCTGGTCTATGATGTATGTCACAACATTGCAAAAATAGAGGAGTTTCCCGTAGATGGCAGAAAAAAGAAAGTATGTGTGCACCGCAAAGGAGCCACGAGAGCTTTGCCTCCTCAACACCCGGCCCTGCCGGATGTGTATCGCGAGGTGGGGCAACCGGTACTGATACCGGGGGATATGGGTACAGGATCTTATGTGCTTGTGGGAACCGAGAAGGCCTTTGAGGAAACATTCGGCAGCACCTGTCACGGCGCCGGGCGTGTGATGAGTCGCGGCAGAGCAATGAAGGCGAGCAGGAACAGATCAATAGCGACAGAGATGGCCGGCAGGGGAATTGTGGTTATGGCTGCGGGCAAAAAGACACTGAGTGAAGAGATGCCCGAGGCGTATAAAAATATAGAAGAGGTGGTGAATGTTGTCCATCGGGCCGGCCTGTCCAGGAAGGTTGCGCGGCTGAGAGCTGTCGGTTGTATCAAAGGATGAATGTGGGAGACGGATAGATGGCCCCTCTCGCAGTTACAGCAATCCCGGGTTCAGGCATTGTCGATGCTTGACAGAATATAACAGTATGATTAAATTGGTGTAACAATTCAGAAAACGGAATGAAAGCGGTTCTGTTTCTATTCTGAATACTGATTCCTGACAGCCGGGCATTTGAATAACTGCGAGCTGGTCTTATAAATTCTGAAAGAAGGTGAATCATGTCTGATATAAATATACCGAAGGATATCTATGATATCATCATTGTGGGGGGAGGGCCTGGTGGACTTACCGCGGGCCTGTACGCGTCCAGGGCCGACATAAAAGTGCTCCTGCTGGAGGGGAATGCCCAGGCCAGCCAGATCACCATGACGGATATGATAGAAAATTATCCCGGTGTTTCCGAAATCAGCGGGTTTGAACTTAATGATACGTTCAAGAAGCAGGCAACCTCGTTCGGTCTGGAGATCAGACCGGAACAGGTGAGCCGGATAAACAGAGAAAAACAGGGAGACATCGAAGGATGGGAGATTATCACCGACAATAATACCTACCGGACTCTTTCTGTCATTGCTTCTACGGGAGCAGCCTGGAGCAGCCTCGGAGTGCCGCGGGAGCAGGAATTTGTGGGCAGGGGAATATCATACTGTGCCACATGTGATGCTCCCTTTTACAGGGGCAGGGAAGTGGCCGTGGTTGGAGGCGGAGATACCGCCATCCAGGAAGCCATCTATTTGACGAAATTTGCCTCGAAAGTTACCGTTATTCACAGGAGAAACCGTCTGCGCGCGACGGCCGTGCTTCAGCAGCGGGCCCTTGCCAACGAAAAAATCATATTTGCCTGGGATTCCACCGTGGAGGAAATACTGGGAGAGGATGGTGTAACCGGGGTAAGAATAAAAAATGTCAAAACGCCCGACAGTCATGAAGAGATTCCTGTCGACGGCGTTTTTATCTTTGTCGGTCTTGTCCCTAATACGGGTTTTATCAAAGAAATTGTCAATCTGGACAAGGGTGGATATATTATTACAGACAGTGATATGAGGACATCGGCTGGAGGCATCTTCGCGTGTGGCGATTGTATCAGCAAGTCTCTCAGGCAGGTGGTGACCGCCTGCGGCGATGGGGCGACGGCCGCGCACAGCGCCTCCCTGTATGTTGATGAACTGAAAGGACAGGCGTATTGAGGAATATTCCTAAGGAGAAGAAAAATGCCGATCTATGAATACAGGTGCAAACGCTGCGGGAATGAGTTCGAATTGATCATGTTTGCAGGCGATGATGACAACGATATAAAGTGTCCCGGATGTGGCGGGAAAAAGGCGGAAAAGGTCTTGTCTGCCCCTGCCGGTTCCAATGGATCCTGTCAGACCTGCTCGAGTTCAAAATCATCCTGCTTTACCTGAAGCTGATCTATACCCCGACGGGTCGGGGTTGATATCAGGGGGAGTACCGGTTTCCATTCAGCGCCGGACCCTCAGACATGAAAGAGGGGGAAATGATTCAAATGGTCGATTTCTGGCAACATTTTCCGGAACATATCAACCCGGCGTTTCTGGAGATAGGTTCCTTCCAGCTTCGTTATTACGGGCTTATGTACCTTGTCGCTTTCTCCATCGTCTATCTGCTCGTCATCCACAGGATAAAGGATGAGGGTATCGGATACTCGAGGGAAACTATCCAGGACTATTTTGTATGGGCAATAGCAGGCCTTTTGATAGGGGCGCGGCTGGGATATGTTCTCTTTTATAATCTTGAATACTATGCGGCGCACCCCCTTTACATTATATTTCCCTTTGACATTTCAGCCGGGGTCCGGTTTGTCGGAATCAGCGGCATGTCGTACCATGGAGGGCTTGCAGGCATTATCCTGGCGGTTTGCGGATCTTTTCTGCCCCGCAATACCGCTCGGGTTCACCTTCGGCAGGATAGGGAACTTCCTGAATGGTGAGCTTTACGGTCGTGTAACCGATGTATGGTGGGGGATGTATTTTCCCTTGGATCCTTTCTTTGCGCTTCGGCACCCATCCCAGCTTTATGAGGCCTTTTTTGAGGGCCTTTTCCTTTTCACGATTCTGTGGACTATAAGAAAGAAAGGGTTTTTTGACGGATTTTTATTTTCCCTGTATCTTATTGGCTATGGGACTGCACGATTTCTTGTTGAATTTTTCAGACAGCCGGATTCCCAGGTGGGTCTTATCGCGGGAATGCTCAGCATGGGGCAGATACTCTGTCTATTCATGATTGTCTTTGGTATTGTTGTTATGTTTGTTAAAAAACGACAGGGAGGAATCACATGAGCAGAAAACTGGTAGTCGTCGGGGGTGGCGCGGGAGGACCTTCCGCCGCCGCGGAGGCAAAGAGAAGAGATCCATCCCTGGATGTGACAATGCTGGAGAGGGGTGAATTTGTTTCATATGCCGCCTGACCCATGCCCTATTACATCGGTGATGTAATCAAAGATTCGAAAAGCCTTATCGCGAGAACTCCCGAAAAGTTTGAAGAAACAGGAATAAAGATAAAACTTAATACCCGCGTTGAGAGCATCGACGCCGGCAGGGGGGAAGTCCTGCTGGCAAGTGGCAGAAGGCTGTCATATGACATGCTTGTTATGGGAACAGGCGCCGAAGCAACTCTGCCCGGTATACCGGGCACGACACGGGACGGGGTATTTACACTGAAAAATCTGCGGGACGGCATTAACATCAAGGAATACATTAAGGGAAACATGTGCCGCAGGGCGGTGATAGTCGGGGCCGGTTTTATCGCCATGGAGATGAGCGAAGCCCTGAGAAATCTTGGCCTTGAGACCAGCGTCGTGTACAGGGGCGAGCTTCCTGTCAAAAAATGGGACCCGGTATTTTCCGGAATGGTGTTGGAAGAGCTTGCAAACAACGGAGTGTCCTTTATCGCCCACAACTCTCCTGTTGCCGTTGAGAAGGGCTCAGATGCCCGACTGTGGCTGGTTACCGACAAAGGAAAGATAGAGACCGATATTATCATATTCGCCCTCGGTGTTAGACCTGAGACGAAGCTGGCGCGTGAAGCGGGTCTTGCGACAGGAGAATCCGGCGCCATCCGGGTGGATTCTTCGCAACGCACCTCGCGTGAGGAAATATTTGCCGTTGGCGATTGTTGTGAGTCATATCACCGGGTGAGCAAAAAATGGGTGAACATTCCACTGGGAGATATAGCGAACAAACAGGGACGGGTAGCCGGGCGTAATATTGCCGGATATCCCATGATATTCCCAGGAATTGTAGGCGCCCAATCCTTTAAGGTGTTTGACCTGGAAGTTGCCATGACCGGTCTTGACGAGAAGGCGGCGGAAAACAGTGGATATTCTCCCGTGAGCAGCATAATCTGGGGGAATCCTGTGGCGCGTTCCATGAGTGGAGGTCAAAGACTGGGGCTCAAGCTGATTGCGGACAGGGTTTCGGGAAGATTGCTGGGGGCGCAGGCGGCAGGACAGGGCGGAGCGGTAAGCCGTATCAACATTCTGTCCGCGTGCCTGTGGTCCGGGATGGGGCTTGATGAGATAGGCTACATGGATTTTGCCTACAGTCCGCCCTTTGGCGGGGCGTGGGATGTGATTCATACCGCGGCCCAGATCCTGGAAAAAAAGTTGTAAAGTTCCCGGGAGGATGTCTCCTTACAATCCGGACACGTTGGGATTGTAAGGCTTTTTGCTGTAATGCTGTTTTACCGAGTGGAGGAAGCGTACCCCGCGGCCCATCTCTTCAAAAACGGGAATGCCCATGTCTTCCAGGTCTCTTTTGAATGCGTGGTAAGGTTCTCCCACCCCCACCAGCCATGCGATTACAGGTTTGCCCAGCTCTTCCTTCAGTCTGGCAAGGGGGCGAAACACACTGCTGTCACATATTCCTGAAAAGGCATGTACGATAAGAGAGTCAACCCCCCTGTCATGCATGACAGCGTCCACTACCTTTGTATAGACGGTCTCTACTCCATTTTTTTCAACGGCAGGCCATATATCCACGGGATTTGACGGATCCATCCAGGCAGGGAAGACCTCTTTAATGGATTTCAAGGTTTCCCCGGATAACGAGGCCAGAGGAAGATCGAAATCATGCAGGAAATCGGCGGTGACGATTCCCCCTCCACCCGAAAATGAGATAATGGCCGTTCCACCATTATTTTTACTGTGCCCGGTTTTGGAAAAACCCCGGAGAATGTCCATAAGTTCGTTAAAGTCATACGCCGGTATAATACCTGATTGTTTGAAGGCGTGTTTCATTATTGTGTAATTCCCAGCCAGGCTGGCCGTGTGACTCACGGCTGCACGGGCTCCGGAGGGGCTTCTCCCCCCCTTGAGGACGACAACGGGTTTCGTGGTGGATCGGCACAGCTTCATAAAACGCCTGACGTCGACAATGGATTCAGCGTACAACCCGATAACCCCGGTGAGGGGATCGTCTATCAGATATTCCAGCAAATCGGTTTCATTGACGTCACACTTGTTGCCTATAGAGCATATCTTGTTTACGCCCATTCCCCCCTTCTCGAGTATCGTCATGAGAAAGATGGCGGAGAGCATGCCGCTTTGAACGATCATGGAAACGTTTCCGGGAACCATCAGAGTCTTCCACAAATCCGAATACATGAAGGAAAATACATGTCTCGAATGACCGTCGAGAAGACCCATGCAGTTGGGTCCCCAGAGCCTGATGTTGTGTTTGCCGGCGAGGGCTGTGCATTCTTCCTGGAGTTTTTTCCCTTCTTCACCCACTTCCGCGAATCCGGCCGACTCAATAATGATTCCCCTGACATTTTTTTTCGCGCATTCTTCTATGATAGAGGGAAGAAATATGGCCGGGATGAAGTATATGGCCAAGTCAAAATCACAGAGTATGGAGGAGATATCGGGATAGCATTTCATTCCAAGGATGGAATCATGCTTCGGGTTTACGGGGTATATCCTGCCTTTGTACCCGCCTGATATGTTGTTAAGGATGTGATATCCGCCCCTCAGGGGATTGCCCGAGGCACCGATTATTGCCACCCCGTCGGGATTAAAGAAAAAATTCATTGAAGTTCACTCCGAATCTGTCTTTTAGGCAATTAAACATGTCAAATGTCATGCCGGACTTGATCCGGCATCCAGGCCAATTCTGGATTCCCGCTTTCGCGGGAATGACGGATGGACATATATTGTTGCCGGAGTAATAATAGCCTTCTTTATAAGCGGAACAGGCGAATTGTCAAATGCTTTGTTTCCAAAGTGGCTTTGTGGGATATTTTTCCCTTTCCGGATGGTGCTCACTGTCACATATGATACCATGTCCTGGCGATGGGCTGTCCGCTGTGGGGATTAATCCGACCGCATGAAAAGAGTTGACAATAGTCGGCAATTATTTTATTGCTGAAAAATGCGAGGAGAGGGTGGTTTATTGGAAAAGGGAGTTAGACAATAAAATTATTTGAAAGGAGAGGCATTATGTTTAAGAAGAGAAATCTTGTACTGTGTGTTGCGATGCTTGTGGCTTTGTCAATGGTCTTTATCAGTCCGGCATTTGCGGCGAAAAAAAGTTTCTTCGCGATTGCCACGGGTGGCACGGGGGGCACCTACTATCCCCTGGGGGGCGTTCTGGCTCAGGCCCTGTCCAACAAAATTCCCAATGTTATTATCACCGCCCAGTCGGGTAACGCGTCTGTCGCGAATTGTAACCTCATAAAGAAACACCAGATCGAGTCGGGGTTCGTGCAGAACAATGTTGCCTACTATGCGTATAACGGGGTTGAACAGTTTAAGGGAAAACCCGTTAAAAACCTGAGAGCCATTGCCTCTCTCTACCCGGAGACAATCCAGATTATTGCCAGAGAAGGGGCCGGTATAAAAGGCGTGAAGGATCTGAAGGGAAAGAAGCTGGTCCCGGGTGACAGAGGAAGTGGAACAGAAGTGGATTGTCAGGCTGTTCTTTTCGGTATCGGTCTTACCTATGATGATTTTGCCGATGTGGACTGGCTCGGCTTTTCCGGCGCCGCCCAGAGGCTGAAGGACAGGCAGACCGATGTGGCATTCATTACAGCAGGATGGCCTACAGCGGCCATTACGGAACTGGCCACGACATCAGATGTTACTCTTGTTCCGCTGGATGATAAAACCATAGCAACGATTATCAAGAAATATCCCTTCTACGCGAAGGTCGTTATCCCCGCGGGGACTTACAGGGGAGTGGATGTAGATACCCCGGCCATCACCACGATGGCTCAGTGGGTTGTTGATGCCGCCGTTTCGGAAGAGATGGTTTACAATCTTACAAAGGCACTGTGGGACAAGGGAACGTTTGTCTTGCGCAAAAAAGGTGACAAGGCTGCCGCGGCTCCGAGCGGAGCTGAAATTATGGCGAAGGCCCATGCCAAGGGCAGAGATGTTACCCTTGACACAGCGCTTGACGGCGTTGCGATACCCCTTCATCCGGGCGCAACGAAGTTTTACAGGGAGAAGGGTCTGATTAAATAACAAGAGATTGATTTGTTGAGGAGGTACCCGGGCACCGTTTTTTCGGTGCCCGGTCTTTATGAACAAGAAAAGGATAATCATTCTCTCGTCTCTTGCCGCCCTTTTTTTCTTTTCTCTTATTCCCTGTCATCATGTGTTGCGGATAGAGGCGGCAAGAAAAAATAGACCGGTTTTCGTTCATATAGTCCGGCCGAATGACAGATTTTCAACTAGTTATATCCATTCGGTTGAGCTGTGCCCTGTTCGGGAATATTTCAAGATAGACAAGAACTTCAGGATCGTGCTTTATGAAACGACCTTTTCTTCCTGCAATACCGGCCTTCCAACTACCCTCTCCGGAGATGAAAAATTTTACAATGATGGAACCCACCTGCGTATCTCTAACATGCACAGGATATTGCCGCAGCTTGATCTATGGGTCAATGAAAAATATGACAACACCTTGACACTGGGAGAGGGCAGGATTCTGAAGCTTCCGTCTTTGGCGGGAGATACTCTCCTGAAAGTGACCGTAGAAAGATTGACGTTTCTCGAATTTTTGTATTTGAAGGCAAGAACTTTTGAATAAGGGGACCTTTATATGGAATTGCAGGAAAAAGTGACCATCTCTGAAGACATAGAAGAAATTGCCAAGTATGATCCGGAGTTTCGATTCCGCAAGCTCACGGGTATTACTCTGAAGCTTGCTTTTTTTATGACGCTGGTTCTCTCGACATTTCATATCTATACGGCTGGCTTCGGAGTCTTTCAGGAGTGGAGGCACAGGGCGTTCCACTTGGCCTTTGTCCTGCCACTTGTGTTTTTTCTTTATACGATAAGAAAAGACAAAACGGAAGCGGGAAAATATCTTGTCTATGATGTCATGTACGGCATTATCGGAGCTTCCATCGCCGGCGCCCTGTTTCGTGAAATCCTGGAACTTTCAGGATATGCCACACTTATCCTGTCGGCAGCCTCATTCCTGTTTATCGTCTATTTCAAGCGCAGGGAGTTTTTGTCGAACAGGGTTTTTATATATATAGACTTTGTTATGTTTACCATAATGATAGTGGTGCTGGCCTACGGCGCGCGTCTCGGTTTCCAGTATATGCACCTGGGAGAAGCATTTGAACGTTCCGGCATATCCCTCTTGTTCTGGAGCGTTTTTCTGTTCGGTGTATTTTTCAGCATGATATTGCTCTTTGCCGTGCAGTGGGTCAGAGCATTATTTGCCATGGTAAAGGGTGAAAAATTCGGCTATAAGCAGGATGACATTCCCTATTTTGATGTATTCTTTGCGATTCTTGCGTCTTTTATCTCGGTTTATATATTTTTGGAATTCAACAGTCTGGTTCTACGCGCGGGTCTTCCCCTTAAAATGGATGTTATCGTGGGCGCCTTTGCCATCTTGCTGGTGCTGGAGGGAGCGAGGCGCAGTATAGGGGCTCCTCTCCCAATCATATCCGTCATCGTTCTGGTAAACTGCTATCTGGGCCCCTATTTTGTCGATATTCCAGGGCTGAGCTTCTTCGCGCACAGGGGGTATTGCATCGAGCGGATCATTGAACACATGTATCTTGGCACGGAGGGTATATATGGCATCCCGCTCGGGGTTGTCGCCACCTTTGTGTTCCATTTTGTATTGTTCGGAATCTTTATATCCAAAACGGGTCTGGGGCAGTTCTTTATGGATTGCGCGATGGCTATTGCCGGATGGTCTGCCGGCGGTCCCGCCAAAGTTTCTGTTATAAGCAGTGGTTTTATGGGCTCTATAAGCGGGAGCTCCATAGCAAATACCGTTACTACCGGGGCGTTTACGATCCCCCTTATGAGACGTGTCGGGTATTCTCCCCAGTTTGCCGGCGCCGTTGAGGCGGCTTCGTCAACGGGTGGTCAGCTGATGCCGCCTATTATGGGAGCTGCCGCATTTATCATGGCGGAATTTCTGGGAATACCCTATATCAAAATTGCCGCGTGTGCTGTTGTCCCCGCCATAATCTATTTCTTTGCAGTGGGCACCATGGTGCATCTGGAGGCCAAAAAACAGGGTCTGCTGGGGCTCCCTCGTGAGACGCTTCCCCGTCTGTGGAAAGTACTAAAGGATGGGTGGTTGCTGGTGACTCCCCTCGTCATCATTGTGTATCTTCTGGTCACGGGGAGCAGCCCGTTTCTGGCCGCCTTTTGGGGGATCTTTTTTTCTGTTGCCACAGGCCAGATACACAGTAAGACATATCCTCTTCTGATCACCATCTTTCTGGCAATTCCTTCCGTTCTGATCAGGGTGAACCCACTGGAACACCTTTCCCTCTTTTCTGTTGTATGGTTTGCCCTGCTTGCCGCCGGTTTTATCTATACCTTCAAAAAAACAGACAGGAATTCCTGGCTTATCAGCCTGCTGCCTGCTTCTGTTCTTGTGGTGTTGCTTGCATGGGGACTGGAGGCATCCCTCTGCTCGTTCTGGGCAATCATAACGGTTATCGCAATAGGGGTCTGTTACAGGGAAAGTAAGATGAGAATACCGGATATACTGGATACACTGGAACTGGGGACAAAAAATGCCCTTGCCATAGGAGCCGCGTGCGCGTGCATAGGTTTTATCGTGGGAGCGACGACCCTTACCGGTCTGGGGCTCAAATTTGCGGCCGCGGTTATCCAACTTGCCCATGTGATAACGTCTGTTGTTATGAACCTTGACATACTCCATCTCCTGAGCGCAAGTTCTGTCGCATTGTTCTTCACCCTCTTATTTACCGCTGTGGCCTGTTTTATCCTCGGCATGGGTATTCCCACGACGGCACAGTATATTATAGCGTCCATGATAGCAGCCCCGGCGCTTATGCAGTGGGGCATTCACCCGCTGGTATCTCACATGTTTGTGCTGTTTTATGCCGTTCTCGCGGATGTGACCCCCCCCGTTGCCCTTGCTGCCTATGCGGCGTCGGGAATTTCCGGCGCCAATCCGTTCAAGACGGGGCTGACCGCTTTCGGTCTGGCTTCAGCGGGGTTTGTCGTTCCCTTTGTTATTGTGTCCGCCCCCATCATCCTCTGGCTTCCGGCGCTTCTCGATCCCGAAGCTTCATTTGACTATCTCAGATTCGCGCATATATTTATAACGCTGCTGATTGGCGTTGTGGCTCTCGGAGCTACTGTTGTAGGATATTTCAGGAGTAATTCAACCCTGTTCGAAAGGGCGCTGACAGGTGTCGCGGCCTTTTCCCTCCTTTCCCCGGAGGTTTACAGTGATCTGGCAGGAATCGCCATACTGGCATTTCTTTATGTAGTTCAAGGCAGGAGAAATAAGGCAAAAAATGAAGGAGAAGCAGAATGAGTGGTAAAATAATAAAGGTGGTGCAATATGGGTTAGGGCCCATAGGCAGCGCCACGGCACGCCATATTATGGAACGGGAGGGGGTAGAGCTGGTCGGAGGCGTGGATATTGACCAGGCGAAGACAGGAAGAGATGTCGGTGAAGTAATCGGTCTCGACAGCCCTGCGGGATTCCCCGTGGTTAAAGACCTGTCCCGGGTACTGGAGCGAACAGAGGCGGATGTAGTGCTTCACACCACCGGCTCCTTCTTTGATCTTTTTGAGTCTCAGATTATGGAGATCCTGGGGGCCGGACTGGACATTGTCTCGACATCCGAGGAGCTTTCTTTCCCCTGGCTGGCCCATCCCGATGCCGCCGCCAGAATAGACGCCGCAGCCAGGCAGGCAGGCAAAACCGTGTTGGGCACGGGTGTTAATCCCGGTTTTCTTATGGATTCACTGCCTCTTAATCTTACGGCTATCTGTCAACGCGTAGATCGCATTGACGTGACACGCCGCATGAATGCCTCGTTGCGGCGAGGACCTTTTCAGGCAAAAATAGGCTCAGGAATGACTGTGGAAGGGTTTAAGGCAAAAATGGAAACGGGGCGCATGGGACATGTCGGACTTCCGGAATCCATGGGAATGGTTTTTCACACATTAGGCAAAAATCTGGTAAAATATGAATCCGAGGTCGAGCCGGTAGTAGCCGATTTTCCGGTCAGTACCGATTATTTTGAGATACAGCCCGGTCAGGTGAGGGGTCTTAAGCAGGTGGCCCGCGGTTATACCGGTGAGGGCGAGTTCATGACGCTTACCTTTATAGCCGCCCTGGATGAAACAGAGGATGGAGACACCATCCTGATTACCGGAAAACCGGATCTGGAGGTCAAGTTGAAGGGCACCAATGGCGACATCGCGACGGTGGCAATCGCGGTCAATGCCGTGCGCCGTGTATTTGAAGCGCTGCCTGGTCTGGTTACCATGCGTGATCTGCCCATAGTAACAATCTGGTAGATAAAAAACATCAAGTGAGGTGGTTCTGATGAAAAAATTAATTGATTTATCAAAAGAAGAACTTCTCGAAAGGATATGGAAGGCGGAGCCCAAACTCAAGAGCATTCTTCGTGACGCCAAACATGTGGAAGAGGCGCGATATGTGTTTTTCGATTACCTTGATCGTTTCAGAAGGGATCTGTACAACATGAAATCCGATACACCCTTTGCGGATTTAAATGTTGTGAAGAAGAGGAATGCCCGGGAATGTATACGAGTGCTTTCAAATACAATGCGAACCGAAAATGAACATCTGACTCAGGTTTCGCCCCTGGAACTTTTGTACGATCTTGCAAGGGGCGAGAAAGAAGCGCTTGAAAAGACAAACGAAGGGTTTTTGCTGGAGTATCTCGCACTGTTGGAAGGTATCAGGGGAAGGTATGGAAAACAATCCAGATATCACGAGCTCCTGGAGCAGAAAGAAGGAAGGGTCGCCGCCATTGAACGATCTTCCCAGCTGGATGATTACGGAGCGATGATGAAACGATATTTCAGAAGATATAAAACAGGACTGGATCCCAAGCTGGTAAAAAAGAGCAAGAAACTGAAAGATAAGATACTGAGCTATTTCGGAGCCGGAGAAGAAGACTGGCAGGATTACCTCTGGCACATGAAACATATTATCAAGGATATAAAAACACTTTCCGCTATCGTCAAGTTGGATGATGATGAAATGGAAGGCTTAAGGCTGGCGACGGAAAATCATATTCCTTTTGAAATAACACCCCATTACTTGTCGCTTTTCAATGAAGAGGGGCGATCTCCTCATGATCGTGCGATTCGAGCGCAGGTTATCCAGAGCCCTCGGTATTGCACCAATGTCCTCGCGAACCAGGGGGAGGGGAGAGACATGGATTTCATGGGAGAGTATGCGACGAGCCCGATAGATGGGATCACGCGCAGGTATCCTCAGATTATTATTGTGAAACCGTTCAATTCATGCCCGCAGATATGTGTTTATTGTCAGAGAAACTGGGAGATAACGGATATCGACGACAATCCCATGATGCCCAAAAACAAGGTAGTGGAAATGATAGAATGGGCCAGGGAGGATAAAAATCTCTCAGAGATTCTGATAACCGGTGGAGATCCTTTTACGCTTAACAACAAGTATCTTGACTGGCTGATAGGAGAATTCGCGGGGATGGACCATATAGACAGGATAAGAATCGGAACCAGAACACTTGTAACCCTGCCCCAGAGGATAAATGACGGTCTGCTTGAAATCCTTGAGAAATACCACGAGTGGGGAAAAAGAGAGATCGCCATCGTTACGCATATAGAACATCCAACCGAGATATGTCCGGAAGTTCTGGATGCCGTGAAAAAAATAAAAAAATTGGGAATCAATATCTATAACCAGGAGGTCTTTACCTATTACAACAGCAGGAAGTTTGAGACGGCCTTTCTGAGGAAAGCGCTCAAGGTTTGCGGTATCGATCCCTACTACACATTCAACTGTCAGGGTAAGGGAGAAACCGTGGATTTCAGGGTTCCCATCGCAAGGATATTGCAGGAAAGAAAAGAGGAGGCAAGGCTCCTGCCCGGCCTTGTCAGGACGGATGAGCCGGTCTTCAATGTGCCGAGGCTGGGAAAATCTCATTTAAGGGCGTGGCAGGACCATGAAGTCATAATGATTTTGCCCGATGGCCGAAGGGTATACAGATTCTATTCATGGGAAACAAAGCTTACAACGGCCAGGGACTACCTCTACACGGATGTGTCCCTTTATGATTATTTCAAAAGACTGCAGGAAGACGGCGAGAATGTGAACGATTATCTCTCCATGCTGTATTATTTTTAGAGACTTCAGTGCCGTTTCCCGCCGGACTGCGGCGGGGAATCCCGGAGATGCTCTTTTTCAAGCTCCTTGTACAGTTTTTCCCCTATCTTCAGACCGAGGGCGATGAAGTCGGGGCCGTACTCTCTACCCGTGGATGTGCGGAAGGTATCCCTGATTTTTTCCAGAGTCTTTAGTCCGGCGGGAAAGTGGTCTAATAAAATTTCAATGGAGATATTCAGGGTGTCTGATATATCCCATATCATTTCCGTGAAATTATCGGGACCCCACCGGAACTTGTCGGCGTCGTACAGGGCATCGGACAGAAGTTGAGCGTCCGGGTCGGCGAGAGGAGTGCATGGCTGAAAGGCCTCGTGATTTCCTATCGCGTCAACCACAGACTTTTGTTCTTTATCTGTAAGGTCAAAGCCCATAAGGATTTTCTTCGTTTCTTCGGCTCCCTGCCGGGCGTGATTTTTGCTTGATCGTTTTATGTCATGCAGAATGCCGGCAATATGTGCCAGAATAACGGCGCGCTTTATGTTGTCCGCCTCTATCGCATGGTGCCCTTCGATGAGAATGATGGCCCCCGTGTCTATCGCAACCTTTCTCGCGTGAGACAATCCATGGCCGGAAAAATTTGCCCTTGCGGTTATTATCTCCATACATGCGGTGACCATCGGATTGTTTTCGAACAGACGGAGAGATTCGCCGATTTCAATCTTTTTTTCCCGGTAAAAGCGAGGAGCGGCAAAAGCGCCGGCAATTTTTTCAGACAGGCTTTTTGCATCTGAAAGGGTCTGAATTATCACTGGATTCTGTTTTGTTCCCTTGGAAAAAATTAAGTGTTTGTTGTTTCTTTTGGCTTCCCCACGAACAACAGCGGAAATACGATGTCACTGACACAACATGGTATCAGGACGGCAATAAACAGGAATATGAAGACGGCAATGTACGACAGCCAGTTTAATGTATCCCCCACGGCCATGATTATATGAAAGATTGAGGCCCATGTACTGAGGAGGACGTGCCCGGCATGGGGAAACTTTGTCGACGGCCGGAAATAGGCTATGGCGATTCCCAGAATTGCCAGGGGATTTACCAGCCACCACTTTTCGATAAAGCCGATGTGAAGGCCCCTGTTAGGCATGTTGAGCATGACTTCGCCAAGATAGGGTATCAGAGAATCGCTCATAGTGGCGATACCTATAGAGCCTACATAACCAATAACCAGCAGAACCCAAATATTGCATTCACCTTTGAGCCCCCCGCACTTGTGAAGTTCGTACATGGATGTTGTGACAAGAGCGCTGAGAACAACGTGTGCAGGGTGGAGGATATAGAATATATTCAGGGAAATCTTATGAGGTATATTTTGAAATAGAACCATAATTGCTATACCGGTAATTGCGCCGAGAAGGGTAAAGGGAGCGTGATTTTTTAATTCTTTTAATATTTGCCCGGTCATAACTTTTCCAGCCAGTCTCCATTCCCGATGAATCGGGACTATTCCCCACAATTTTCGTGTCAAGCTAAATTGCTAATTATCTTAAATAAAAAGCATATGCAAGTTTTTTGTCTGAAAAGGATAATCAGCCTGTGTTCTCTCTGTTTTGCAAAACTTTCCTGAGGCCGTTTGCCTGGCTGTCGAAACTTGACTTTTTGTGGAGCAACTACTATTGTCCGTTGCGCCTCCGCCACGGGGAGGCTATAATAAAAGGGCTGGTAGTGCCAGGCGAAATAAAACGGTGGAGGAATAAATGACGGAAGAATCTTATGGGTTTGAGCTTTTGCAGGAACGGTATATCGGCGAACTGAAGACACGCGCAAGATTTTACAGGCATGTCCAAACGGGAGCCGAGGTTTTATCCATGATAAATGATGACGAGAATAAGGTGTTCGGAATTACCTTTCGCACGCCCCCTCGCGATTCAACAGGAGTGCCCCATATTCTGGAGCATTCCGTCCTCTGCGGTTCCCGCAGGTATCCGGTAAAGGAGCCCTTTGTGGAAATATTAAAGGGCTCACTTCAGACTTTTCTGAATGCCTTCACCTATCCGGACAGGACCTGCTATCCGGTAGCAAGCCAGAATCTTCAGGATTTCTATAATCTTGTAGACGTATATCTGGATGCGGTCTTCTATCCGCGCATTACGCCTGAGATCTTTCAACAGGAGGGATGGCACTATGAGATGGAGGAGATAGATGGACCCCTCGCGTACAAGGGTGTGGTTTTCAATGAGATGAAAGGCGCCAACTCATCTCCGGACAGGCTTTTAGCCGAATATTCACAACAATCACTGTTTCCCGATAATACATACGGGCTGGATTCCGGGGGAGACCCCGCGGTGATCCCCGAGCTGACCCATGAACAGTTCAGGGACTTTCACAGGAAATACTATCATCCCTCCAATGCGCGCATTTTCTTTGCCGGCGATGATGACCCGGAAGAGAGGCTGCGGATCGTAAATGATTGTCTGAAAGACTTTCAAAAGATGGAAGTGGATTCACCGATATTCCTCCAGCCACGATTTGACAGTCCCAGACGAACCGCGCGTTCCTTTGCCGCGGGAGATGATTCATCCAAGGGTATGGTGACGGTAAACTGGGTGTTTGGCGAAACAAAAGATGCCGTCACAAATATGGCGCTCCATATCCTGGGATATATCCTTTTAGGTACTCCCGGAGCTCCTCTGCGCAAGGCGCTTATTGAGTCCGGCCTGGGAGAGGATATTACAGGGGGCGGGCTGGAAGGCGAATTGCGGCAGCTGTTTTTCTCTGTGGGATTGAAAGGAATTGACGCGGGGAAGGCGAATGTTGTTGAGACGCTGATATTGAAAACCCTGGAAGAATTGGCCGTCGATGGCATTGACCTCGATGCGGTGGAGGCGGCTCTTAATACCATAGAATTCAGTCTGCGTGAAAACAACACCGGCAGTTACCCCCGCGGGCTGGTGCTGATGCTGAGGGCGATGACAACCTGGTTGTATGATGGCGATCCTCTCGCATTACTCTCTTTTGAATCCCTCATGTCGGAGGTCAAGTCTCGTATCGCTTCGGGGGGATCATTCTTTGAAGAGATGATAAGGGAATATTTTCTGGATAATCCGCACCGCACCACAGTCATTATGGAGCCGGACACGAATCTGAAGGATGAGATGGATGCGGCGGAAAGACGGAAGCTCGATGATGTTCGCAAGTCTGCCGGCCCCGGGGAATTGAAAAAAATCCTTGAAACCGCCGAACGGCTCAAAAAAATCCAGGAAGCGCCGGATTCTCCTGAGGCCCTTGCAACCATACCCATCCTGAAGATTGCCGACCTGGAGAAGAAAAACAGGACGATACCGATCACCGTTCTGGAGGAAAAGGGCGCCACGCTTTTGTATCATGACATATCTACAAACGGTATCGCGTACATCGAAATCGGTCTGAATCTGCGTTCGCTCCCCCGAAGGTGTGTTCAGTATATCCCCCTGTTCAGCAGGGCGCTTCTGGAAATGGGTACAAAAAAGGAAGATTATATTGAGATTTCCCGAAGAATCGACCGGAAGACGGGGGGGCTTCATCCATCTCTGCTTATATCAGGGGCCAAGGATACAAAGGAGGCCGAGGCCAGGCTTTTTCTCTGCGGGAAGGCGATGTTCCCACAGGTGGGAGACCTCTTCGATATTATCAGGGAACTTCTTATGGATGTCAGGCTGGACAACAGGGAACGTTTCAGACAAATGGTCCTGGAAGAAAAGGCCCGACAGGAGCAGCAGCTGGTACCCGGCGGGCATCAGGCAGTCAACCTGCGTCTGAGGGCGCATTTCAGCGAAGCCGGCTGGTTGGGGGAACAGTTGAGCGGGGTGAGCTATCTTTTCTTTCTGCGTGAGCTTGCCGGCAGGATAGACGATGACTGGTCTTCCGTTTATTCTACCCTTGAGGAGATGCGGCATGCCCTTGTCAACCGTGAGACCATGTTATTTAATGTTACTGCTGATGAAACAGGATGGAAAAAGGTAAGGACGCATCTTGCCGGTTTTGCAGGCAAAATACCGGCAGGGCCGACCGGCTCGGAGCCTGACTTTTCCGGAGATCTTCTGACCGACATGAACATCCCGGAGTATGAGGGACTTATCATTCCCTCTCAGATCAACTATGTGGGGAAAGGGGCGGATCTTTACCGGTCAGGGTACACATATCATGGTTCTGCCAGGGTTATTACCCGTTACCTCAGGACTTCCTGGCTGTGGGACAGCATCCGTGTACGAGGGGGAGCCTACGGAGCGTTCTGTAATTTTGATAAATTTTCCGGAGTGCTGACCTTTCTGTCGTACCGTGACCCGAATCTTCTGAAAACCATCGAGGCGTTTGACAAAACAGCCGGATTCCTGCGTAATTGCGATCTGGGCAATGACGAACTTACGAAGGGGATTATCGGCGCCATAGGGGATATGGATGCGTATATGTTTCCCGATGCCCGAGGATATGCCTCAATGATTCGTTATCTGACAGGCAACACAGAAGAGGATATCCAGCGGACGCGGGATGAAATTTTTTCTACAACGGCGGAAGACTTCAAAAGGTTCGCGGATGTAATGGATGGAGTGGCAAAGAACGGATTAGTGAAGGTTCTTGGTTCGGAGAATGCCATCAGAGAGGCCACCGCCGCCGGACAGTTGTCTCTGGAAACGTTGAAGGTGCTTTGAAGGAGAATAAACATGGGAGAAACTCCGAAAAGAAACAAAGCAGAGGTTATCAAGAGGTTTCTTCCTACCAGAAGCTTGTTGATGAACCTCGGATTGCTCACAGCGGGCAGCTTCATTCTGGCCTTTGGAGTTAACACGATACTGGTTCCCCAGCAATTTCTGTCCGGCGGGGCCCTGGGGATATCCTTGATTCTTCACTATCTTTTCCCCCATCTCGGCGTGGGTTTCCTCTATCTCCTCGTCAACATACCCTTTGCGCTGCTCGGCTGGTTCAACGTGAGCCGGAGATTTATGTACTATACGGCCTTCGGGGTTGCCGTCTTTTCCTTTGCCGCCAGTGTGATTCCCTCTACTGCGCTGTTTGACATAGACAACCGGATACTGGCGGCGATCCTGGGAGGAATAATCTGCGGGCTTGGCGTAGGAATTGCCCTGCGCTCGGCCGGCTCGGGCGGTGGGTCGGATATCCTTGCGGTTTATCTCAACAAGAAATGGGAAATTCGTCTTGGATGGACCTATGCTCTGCTCAACAGCGTAATTCTTATAGGAGGAGCAATAATATTTTCCCTGGAGATGGCGTTGTACACGCTGATTTATATCTTTACCATGGGGAAGGTTATCGATGCGGTGATAACCGGCTTCAACCAGCGCAAGCAGATCCTGATCGTTTCAGACCAACCCGATCTACTGGCTCAAGAGATCTTAAAACACCTCAACAGGGGGGTAACTTTTCTGGAAGGAGAAGGCGCGTATACCCATAAATCCAAGCGCATAATCTTCAGTATAGTTTCCCTGACGGAGCTTGCACGCATGAAGGACCTGATATTCGAGATTGACCCGCATGCGTTTGTGGTAATCAACGACACCCTGGAAGTCCTGGGTTATCGACACGGGAGCAGACGCGTCTATTGAAATTGAAAAAGGGGTCACACCTATTTTACGATTGCATTTTGCCTCAATTTTTGACATATCCCAAGCATGCCAAGACACACTCGCCTTATTATACCCAACATATACCATCATGCCCTACAGCGGGGAAACAATCGACAGGATGTATTCCACGACCATAATGATCGG